>JALOQB010000438.1 GCA_025453595.1 Polyangiaceae bacterium | reverse complement strand
GGAGTGCAAGAACGCGTGCCTGCCGGGGCGCGAGGACTGCGACGGGAACGCGGGGAACGGCTGCGAGACGGACGTGAACAGCAGCCCGGCGCACTGCGGGGGCTGCGGGAAGGCGTGCGGGCCCGGGTCGGTCTGCAACGGCGGGTTGTGCACGGCGAGCTGCGGGAGCGGCCTCTTGCTGTGCGGCAGCGCCTGCATCAACGTGGAGACGGACGCGGCGAACTGTGGATCCTGCGGGAAGGTCTGCAACGCGCCGATCGGTGGGAGCGCGGCCTGCACGGGGGGCCAGTGCCTCTCGGTCTGTCCGGCCGGGTTCAACCTGTGCGGCGGGTCCTGCGTGGACACGAAGTCGAGCCTGGCGAACTGCGGGGGCTGCGGCATCGCCTGCGGCACGGTCTGCAACAACGGCGTGTGTCAGCCGCCGAGCGTCTGCGGAGACAACAAGACCGAGGCCGGCGAGGAGTGCGACGGGTTCATCAGCATCGGCTGCTCCGGGTACCTGAAGGAGGGCTTCGGGGGCTACCCGAAGTGCGGCACCGACTGCAAGCTCGACCTGTCGGAGTGCCAGTACTGCGGCAACGGGGTCGTCGACGCGCACGAGGGCTGCGAGGGGAGCAACGTCAACGGGGCGAACTGCGCCAGCCTGGGGGCGGGGATGGGGGTGCTCAAGTGCAGCAACTGTCAGCTCGACCTCAGCGGCTGCACCGGCGGCATCTGCGGCAACAAGGAAGGGCTCGACACCGCCGCGCTCTGGCCGCAAGCCGGGGGGTGCAGCGCGCGGCCTCACCAGACGACGCTGCCGGCCGTGCAGGGGGCATGGACGAGCAGCACCACGCCCTGGCAGGGCTCCGCCTCGGAGGCGGTGGCGGACAGCTCGGGTCAGGTGTACCTGCGCACAGGGGATTCGATCTGGGTCATCTCCGGGGACAGCGCCCAGGCCGCGTGGACCGGGAAGGGCCTGATGCAGACGCCGGTGCTGCTCCCCGGGGGGCTCGCGGTGCTGCAGCAGACCGGGCTCACGGTGCTCAAGCGCACGCCGCTCGCGCTGGCGAGCCCCCAGACCTCTTCCCTCCAGGGCCAGCCCACGACGAACCTGGTGGTGTACAACGGGTTCCTGCTCCACGGGCGCAGCGACGGTGGCATCTACCGGACCGCGATCGACTCGCTCTCGAGCGCCAAGCTTTCAGGGATCACCCGGGATTTTTCTGGATCCATGGCCATCGATGCGGCCAAGGGGCGCCTCTATGCGCCGCAGAAGTGCGCCGGCAACAAGTGCATGCTGGCGGCCATCGACCTGGGCTCCGGCACCCTGCTCTGGGAAGAGAGCATCGGCGCGGCCAGCACCGACCCGTGCCACGCGGCGGTGGGTCCGAACGGGGTGGTGTACACCGGCTGCGGCTCCTCGGTGCGGCAGGTGCACCCGGCGGGGCCCCAGACCAGCGGCTTCAACGTCAGCTTCGACAGCGTGACCTTGCCGCCAGCGGTCGCCTCCGATGGTCACAGCTACTTCATCACCCGCACCCCCGCGGGGTCCTCGACGCTGTGGGTGGAGAACCAGGTGTTCAAGACCGCGTGGTCCAAGGGGTTGCCCTCGACCCCGCTGGGCGCCCCCCTGCTGGACAGGGATCGGAACGCCTACGTTTGCCTGGAGGACCAGGTGCTCTCGTTCTCCCCCAACGGAGCCCAGCGCTGGAGCATACCGCTGCTCGACGGCGCGACCTGGTGCAGCCTGCTCATGAACCAGTCGGGTCAGCTGACCGCGTTCACGGACAAGAACGTGGTGCGCATCAATTGAGCGAGGAGTTGAGGGGGGCCGGGCCAGGAGCGGCGACGGTGCAGTTGCCCTGCTCGTCCTTGAGGCAGCGCCCGGTGAGCCGCAGCCGGTTCTTGGCGAACCAGTGGTAGCCGAGATCGAGCAGGTGGCGCACCCCGGGCAGGCGAGAGAGCGCCACCAGCGGGCCAAACCCGAGCGCCGCGTAGAGCTGGCGGAAGGTCTCGACGCCGGTCACGAACTGCCCGTCGGGCATGCGGCCGTGGATCACGTCCATCAGCTCGCGGTAGCTCTTGCCCACCGCGGCGGCGTCGAAGTCGGCGGCGGCGATGTCGGTGAAGAGCACGCGGCGGCGGAAATCAAGGAGCCGCAGGGCGTCGATCTCGCGCTTGCAGAGGGGGCACTCCCCGTCAAAAAATACCTCGAAGCGGTGGTCCATGGACATCGGTTCTAGGGCTGTGATGTGAGGCAGCAAGGGGCCGTTGCGCCCCCGCGCTTGCGGGCCCCAGTTGCGGCGCACCGGGGGCTCTGCAACAGGAGGGCGCCATGAGCACCTTCGAGCTGAAAGGCGCCTACACGGCGCTCGTGACCCCCTTCACCGAGGCCGGCGAGATCGATGTCCCGGCCTTCGAGGCCCTCGTCGAGCGCCAGATCTCCGGCGGCATCGCGGGCCTTGTCCCCTGCGGCACCACCGGCGAGACCCCGACCCTCACCGACGCCGAGCAGCTTGACCTGGTGCGCCGGGCGGTGGCGGTGGCGGGCGGGCGCGTCCCGGTGATCGCCGGAACCGGGTCATTTTCGACCAAGAAAAGCATCGAGGCATCGAGGCGGGCCCTGGAGGCGGGGGCCAGCGCGGTGATGGTGGTGATGCCGTACTACTCGAAGCCGACGCAGGAGGGGCTGGTGCAGCACATCACGGCGGTGGCATCCGCGGTGGAGGGGCCGGTGGTGCTGTACAACATCCCGGGGCGCACGGGGGTGGATCTGGGGGTCGACGCGACGGTGCAGATCTGCGAGCGGGCGGCGAACGTGGTGGCCACCAAGGAGGCGACCGGGAACGTGCTGCGCTGCCAGGAGCTCAAGCGCAGGCTGGGGGATCGGCTGACGGTGCTGTCCGGGGACGACGGGCTGACGCTGCCGATGATGGCCGTGGGTGCGGCGGGGGTGATCAGCGTGACCAGCAACGTGTACCCGGCGCAGGTCAGCGAGGTCGTCCGGCTGGCGCTGGCCGGCGATTTTGCCGGGGCGCGGCGCAAGCACCTGGCGATGCTGCCGGTGCACGACGCGATGTTCATCGAGGCCAACCCGGGCCCGGTCAAGGCGGCCTGCGCCCTCAAGGGGTGGATGCGGGCGGACGTGCGGCTGCCGCTTGTGGCCGCCAGCGAGGGCACCCGGGGCAAGCTGGCGGCGGCGCTCCAGAGCTACGAGGCCGGGCTGTGAGGCTGGCGGTGGTGGGCGCGGGCGGGCGCATGGGGCAGGCAGTGCTGCGGCTCTCGCGGGAGGACGCCGGGGTCGAGCTGGTGGGGGCCTGTGACTCGCCGGGTTCTCCGATGATCGGCCGGGACGTGGGGGAGCTGGCGCAGCTGGGCACCTGGGGCGTCGCCCTGTCTGCCACCGTCGACGACGCGCTGCTGGGCGCCGAGGTCTGCATCGACTTCTCCTCGCCGCGGGGCACCGCCGCCGTGGCTCGCGCCTGCGCTCGCGCCGGGGTCGCCCTCGTCAGCGGCACCACGGGCCTCGACCAGGACGCGCAGCTTGCCCTCGACGAGGCCGCCAGGAAGATCCCGCTGCTCTGGGCCCCCAACACCAGCGCCGGGGTCCAGGTCCTCGCCGAGCTGGTGCGCGAGGCGGTCGCGCGCCTCGGTCCGGGCTTTGACGTCGAGGTCGTCGAGGTGCACCACCGGCGCAAGGCCGACGCGCCCAGCGGCACCGCGCTTCGCCTGGTCCAGGCAGCGCAGGAAGCAAGGTCAGAGACGACCCTCGTGTACGGACGCGAGGGCACACCGGGGGCTCGGAAGGGAGAGGAGCTGGGGGTCTTTGCGGTGCGGGGGGGAGACGTGATCGGAGATCACACGGTGCACCTGCTGGGGGACGGGGAGCGGCTGGAGCTGACCCACCGGGCGACGAGCCGGGATCTGTTCGCGCGCGGGGCGCTGAGGGCGGCGCATTTCGTGGCCGGGAGGGGGCCCGGTCGCTACACGATGCGCGACGTGATCGCGGGGCAGTTATACTCGGCGGTATGCGCGACGAGCACGAGCGACACGGTCCCGGAGAGCAGCGAGAGCAGGGGGAGCGCCGCGAGCACCGGGGCCCCCCGCGGGAAGGGCGGGGGCCAAGGGGGACCGAGTTCCTGGACCTGGAGCCATCGCGGGTGCTGCTGGCGGAGGCGGACGGTCTGGTGCGGGAGGCGGCGCGGGATCTGATGCGGGAGGCGATCCGGGCCCGGTTGAAGGAGAAACTGGGCGAGCACCTGGAGGCGGTGGCGCACCTCGCGGTGGACACGCTGCTGGAGGACCTGGCGACGAGCCTGGCGGTGGAGCGGTTGATCGAGGATCGGAGGCAGCAGCGTGGGGCGATCGACGAGCGCCTGCGGGAGATCCGCGAGCGCATGAAGCGCCCTTGAAGCGCGAGGTGCTGGCCGTAGCGGCGGTGGCGGCGCTCCATGCGGCGCTGGTGCTGCTGGGGGATCCGCTCCGCCATCCCTCCGTCGATAGCTACTGCCACGCGTCGATGGCGGCGGAGATCGCCCGCGGGGCCTGGGCGCCCCGGCTCTCGGCGGCGCTGCCCTGGACGATCTTTGCCAGCCTCGACGTCGATCACTACTGGGGGCATCACCTGCTGACGGCGCCCTTCGTGGGGGCCCTGGGGCAGCTCGCGGGCCTGAAGGTGGCCTCCGGCTTCTTCTTCCTGCTGGTCCCGGTGGCGACCTGCCTGGTGCTCCAGGCGCGCGGGGTGCCCTGGGCGCCGCTGTTCGCGCTGGCGCCGCTGCTCGCGCCGACCCAGGACTGGCGTTACCTCCAGCTCCGCGGGGGGGCCTGGGCGGTGACCCTGCTGCTGGCGTCGATGCACGTGGCCTTCTTCTCCGCCAGCGGCGCGGCGCGACGCCGGTCGCTGCTGGCGCTGCTCGGGTACATGGCCATGCTGAGCTACCACGGGGGCGTGGTGCTGCTGGTGTTCCACGGCGGAGGGGTCCTGTGGGAGCGGGGGGCGCGGGGGGGGTGGCTCCGGGGGCGAGGCGTGGAT
>JALOQB010000135.1 GCA_025453595.1 Polyangiaceae bacterium | reverse complement strand
GCAAGGGGGCCGCGCGGGGCGCAGCCCCATCGGCCCCCTTGCCGCGGGCGTGGGCTGCGCAAGCCCACCGTTTCCACAAAGCAGACAGGGCGCAGCCCCCTCCCCCCCCCTTGCCGCGGGGGTGGGCTACCAAAGCCCACCGTTCCCACGAAGGGCGCTTGCATGGGCCCCGAGGGGTCACGATAACGTGGAGGGATGCGAACGCTGTGCATTCCCATCTTGCTGGTCCTGGCGACGGCGTGTGGCGTATCCAACCCGACGACCAAGGCATCCACGCCAACACTGGCGGAGTCCATGGGGTCCCGCTGCGACGGGGTGAAGGCCCAGGAGGCACCGGATCTGATGGCCTGGGATTCGGCAGCCCGGGCGAACCTGGATCGGCTGCGGAAGCAGGGGGTGGTGGCGGTCCGGTACGAGGGGAAGGGGTGCGAGGTGAAGCTGGAGCTGCTCCCCAACTGCAAGGGGTCGGGGAGCTACCGTTTCTCGCCGTACTCCGCGCGGGAGACCAAGAAGGCCCGGGATGCCAACGAGCTGTTTGCGACGTTGCCGCTCGGGGCCAATTCGCTGGGAGGGAAGCTGCAGCAGGGGCGAGGGCTCAGGACCGATTCGATCCTGGTGGGCACGGATGCGCTGAAGGCGGACGCGCGGGTGACGCGTTCCTCGCTGCGGGGGCCGGACTGTCCGCGAGCCACCCATGTCATCTCGACGGTGTACCTGGGGGGGTTTGCGATGGAGGCGGACGAGGTGAAGTCGCTGGAGGGGAAGGCGACCGTGTTCGGGGTGGGGGCCGGGGCCTCCACCAGCTCATCGGCGGAGTCGCTGGCCCGGGAAGGGGATCCGGCGGCCTGCGAGGAGGCGCTGAGCTCCGGCAAGGAGAACCCCCTGTGCTCGGTGCCGCTACGGGTGGGCCTGCTGGCGCTGGATGGCCTTGCCTCCGACGGGAGCGGGGTCGCCACGGTGCCCGCGGAAAACAGGGCCTCGACCGGCCCTGTGACCTGCCCCGAGGGCATGAGCCGGGTCGAGGGGGGGTCGCTTTTGATGGACGATCGCAAGGTGGAGGTGGGGGCCTTCTGCATGGATCGAACCGAGGTGACCGCCGCGGCTTATGCGGCCTGCATCGATCAGAAAAAGTGCGAGGCCCCCGCCACGAAACCCAGGGAGTTTTGCACCTACCGCCAGGCGGGTAAGGAGCAGCATCCGATGAACTGCGTCACCCTCGACGAGGCCAGGATCTTCTGCCAGTCGCGGGGCTTGCTGCTGCCCACGGAGCAGCAGGCGGAGCTGGCGGCGCGGGGTCGACAGGGGCGAAAATTCCCCTGGGGAGAGCAGGAAGAAGCGTCGCGTGTGTGCTTCAACCGGGACAAGGAGGGGACCTGTGCGGTGGGGTCGGTGGCGGCGGGGGCGACGCCGGAGGGGCTGCTGGATCTGTCGGGCAACGTGGCGGAGCTGGTGGAGAGCGGGCGGGGGTACAAGACCTTCGGCGGGGATTACAGCGACAGGAAGTGGAAGGACATGAACCCGCAGGAGCGAGGGTCCTCGACGAGCGCGTCGCCGAAGATCGGCTTCCGCTGCGCGACCCGGTGACTGCACGTGAGCAAGGCTGTCCGGTGGGTGTGGCTGGTGCTGCTGGGCGTGACGCCGGCGAGGGCCGCGGGGCCGCTGGGGTCCGAGGGCCAACCGATCACGACGTCGACGTACGCGATCGATCTGTTCCAGGGCCCGGTGCTGGATTCGGTGCGTGTCACAAGCCTCGCGGGCTCGTACGCGGCGATCGCGGAGGGGGTCGAAGGAATGCGGGTGAACACCGCGGCCCCGGCGGTCCGCCCGCTCTATTCGTACAAGAACGTCGATTACGATCTGTCGCTGAGCTTCACCAGCCCAGGGTCGCTGAAGAGCACGGATTTTGATAACAACGGCGTGCCTGGGTTCACCTACGAGCGCTTTCTTTTCTCCGAGGTAGGCGGGCTGCTGCAGGTAGGCCCCTGGGGGTTTGGTCTCTCGATCTCCGATCAGCGGTACACCCTGGGGCTCCCCAAGGTTGCGACGACACCCGATCAGACCCTGGCGGTCTCGCTCCAGCGGCTGCACCTCCAGGCGGCTCACGCCTGGTGGCAAGGGCAGCTGGTGGTGGGCGTGGGGATCCGCGGGGCCTCGCTGAGCATGGATCTGGCGACCCCTCAGCAGGGCTCGCAGGAGCAGACAACGACGCTGGTCACCATCGACGGCGGGGCGCCGGAGGTGGGCGCGCTCTGGGCGCCTCACGAACTGCCGTTGCGGGCGTCGATGACGCTGCGCTCCCGGGTACGGGGGGCCGTGCGCGAGGACTCGGCGACGCGACCGGATGCGGCAGGGGATCTGGTCATCGATGGGCGTTACCTGCCGAGCACCGTCGAGCTCCCCTGGGAAATCGAGCTGGGAGCGGCGTACCAGATCGGCGAGCGCCCGCTCAACGTCCCGTGGCCGCTCCCCCGGGAGCAGTACCCGGAGCTCCCCCGGAACAAGGTGCTCCTGACCGCGTCTACGCTGGTGAGCGGGCCCGTCAACAACGCGGTGGGGGTCGAGTCTTTCCTGGCGCAACGGGTCGAGCGCTCCGGAAGGCGCGCCACCTTCACGCCGAGGGTGGGGCTGGAGACCGAGCCCATCGAGGGCTGGCTCCAGGTGCGCGTCGGGAGCTACCTGGAACCCAGCCGTTACCCGGGGCGCGCGAGCCGTCCGCACGGCACGTTTGGCCTCGAAGCGAAGACCTTCCCCTGGACGGTCTTTGGCCTCTTTGAACCGGGGACCTGGTGGCGCGCCAGCGGCTTCATCGACCTGAGCGCTCGCTACCTGAGCTGGGGCGTCAGCGTCGGCATCTGGCGGTGATCCAGGCCACGGCGGCCATCACCCGCGGGACCAGGAGAGGGGAGCGCGTACCGCCCCTGGCCACCGGGGTTCGGCCCCCTGCACATGGAACAGGAGCGCCTGGGGCGCATGGGTGTGGGTCTCGCCGTCCGAGAGCAGGCGTACATCCAGGGAAAAGAGACCGTCTTCGAGGAACCGAGGGGGCATCTCGGCCAGGAAGCGGTGCACCCCGGGGGTCAGGGGTTCCTCGGTCGGCGCAGAGGACAGCAGGCAGAGCCCCTCGGCATCCAGCAGCGATAGCACCGGCGCGATCGAGATCGGCGCGGAGAGCTCGACCACGACCTCGATCGAGAAGGGCTCGGATGCCTCGATGACCGGGGCCACGGAGCCTCCGCGCAGCAGCCGCACGCGCAGCAGCCGCGCGGCGAAATCTCCCGGGGCCTCGCGCCCCTGGAGCTCCACCGCATGAGGGCTCTCCCCCAGGTCTCCGCCCAGGTACGCGCTCACCACCGAGGCGACCGGTCCCTCCGTGACCAGACGCCCCCCGCGCAGCAGCAGCGCCCGCGAGCAGAGCCGCGCCACCGCCCCCAGGTTGTGGCTCACGAAGATCACCACGCGCCCTTCCCGGATCAACTCGCGCATCCGGGCCAGGCTGCGGCGCTGGAAATCTGCGTCCCCCACCGCCAGCACCTCGTCCATCAGCAGGATGTCCGACCGCAGGTGCGCCGCCACCGCGAAGGCAAGCCGCACGTACATGCCGCTGGAGTAGTGCTTGATCGGCGTCTCCAGGAACCGCTCGACCCCCGCGAAGGCCACGATCGCGTCGAGATGAGCGCGGATCTCGGACCGTTTCATCCCCAGGATGGTCCCGTTCAGAAAGATGTTCTCGCGGCCGGTCAGCTCGGGATGGAAGCCCGCCCCCACCTCGAGGAGCGAGGCGACGCGGCCTCGCAGCCGGATCTCCCCCTCCGTGGGCGCGGTGATCCGCGCCAGCAGCTTGAGCAGCGTGGACTTCCCCGCCCCGTTGGGGCCGATCACCCCCAGCGCGGCCCCCGCCTCCGCCCGGAAGCTCACGTCCCGCAGCGCCTCGAAGGGCTCGGACCGGCGACCCCGGAGCCAGCGAGCGGGCTGCGACAGGAGCCCGCGGAGATCCAGCGGCGCCACCCCCGGGGGCAGGGCGTAGCGCTTGGTCAGGCGATGCGCCTCCAGGAAAATCAGGCTCAAAGCTGGTCCTCAAGGGTCTTTTCAGCACCATGGAAGATCCATAGACCCAGGAGCAAGAGCGAGGCGGAGAGGAGGGCGGCGAGGGCGAGCCTGGAGGGGTCGAAAGGGAGGCCGAAGAGGGCGGCGCGGAGGGCGTCGATGAGGGGGACCACGGGGTTGAGGTCGAGCCAGGGCTGGAGGCGTGGGGGGACGGCGCTCCGGGGGAAGAAGACGGGGGCTGCGTAGAGGGAGAGCTGGAAGGCGAAGGGGAGCAGGTGGCGGAGATCGCGGAAGCGGACGTTGAGGGCGGCGAGGGCGATGGCGGGGCCGGCGGCGGCGAGGGCGGCGAGGGCGGCGAGGGGCAGCGCGAGGAGCCAGCGAGGAGAGAGGGGCAGGCCGTGGGCGAGGAGGCTGAGGGCGAGGAGGAGCAGGGCGGCGAGGGCGTCGATGAGAGGGACAAGGAGCGCCGCGAGGGGGAGGATCAGGCGGGGGAAATAGACCTTGGAGAGCAGGTGCTCGCCGCGCAGGAGGCTGTCGCTCCCCTGGGCGAGGGCGCCCTGGAAGATGTTCCAGAGGAGCAGCCCGGAGAGGACAAAGGGGACATAGGGGACGCCGGGGCCGGCGTGCAGGCCGGCGATGCGGTGGAAGAGGGTGGTGAAGAGGGCAACCTGGAGGGCAGGCTGGAGCAGGGCCCACAGCAGGCCCAGGGTCGCGTGGCGGTAGCGCACGGCGACGTCGCGCCAGGCGAGGGCGGCGAGGAGCTCGCGGTGCTCCCAGAGCTCGACCAGCCCGGCCCGGGCGAAGGGGCGCGAGGGGCGGATCACCCGCTCCGGCGGCGCCAGGCTCACGGCGGCGGAGGCTCCAGGTCCTCCGTGGTGACGGCGAAGAGCACGTGATCCTGCCAGCGACCGGCGATCTGGAGGTAGCGCTCGGCGTAGCCTTCGCGGCGGAAGCCGACCCGGGCGAGGACCCGCTGGCTGGCCTCGTTGTGGGGCAGCGTCCCGGCCTGGATACGGTGCAGACGCAGGGGCCCGAAGGCGAAGCGCAGGGCCTCGCGGGCGGCCTCGGTGGTGAGGCCATCGCCCTGGTGATCCTGGTCGATCCAGTAGCCCAGGTTGGCCGACTGCATCGGGCCCCGGACCACCTGGGAGATCGTCATGCGCCCCAGGAGCGCCCCGGTGCCGCGCCGCTCCAGCAGGAAAGCGTAGGTCCTGTCCTGGAGCCACTCGTCGCGCTGGCGCTCGATCTGGGCGCGCAGCTCGCCGGGGGCCAGCGGGTCCCGCCCCGGGGCCGGCGCCGGGCTCCAGGGGCGCAGGTGCTCGGCGTTGCGCGCGGTCAGCGCCCGGAGCGCCGGCGCGTCGCCCCGCTCGGGAGGCCGCAGCACGAGCCGGGGGGTCTCGAGCCAGGTCGTCAGCGGGGCCAGCGGGCGGGGGGAAAACCAGCGGGACAGCAAGGGATCCGCGCGAGAGGGTGGCCCGGAACCTCGTGCCGGGCAAGGCTAAGCGCCGGGTCTCCGCCTCCCGCACCGCCGCCGCCGCCTGCACCACGCCCCAGCCCTGCCGGTCCACCGGCACCTGGGGCAGCCGCTTCGCCGAGTCGATCAGGATGCGCTTCACCTGGTGCGGCTGCAGCGAGGGGTTCGCCTCCAGCATGCAGGCCACGATGCTGGAGACGATGGGCGCGGCGAAGGAGGTGCCGTCCACGTGCTTGTAGTGCCGGTCGATCACCTTCTGGTCGTGGAGCTGGGCGGCGATGATCTGCCGGATCAGGTACGGCTCCCGGCCCGTCGCCTCGTCCAGCACCTTCGAGACCCCCCGGTTCGACGCCAGGACCCCCTGGAGTTCGTGGTCCTCCGCCGCGTCCAGCAGGTGGAGCAGCCGGGCCTCGTCCGCCGTCGGGGTCCCCGGGAGCAGGGGCGCCGCCAGCCAGATCGCCGGGGCGATCACCTCCGGCTTCTGCAGCCCGTCGATGGTCGGGCCGTAGGACGAGTGGTAGGTAGAGAACTTCCCTAGACGGGGGTTCCCTTCATCGTTGAGGCCGCCGACGGTGATGACGGAGGGGGCGCTGGCGGGCGGGACGACGGGGTGGTGGGGCTCGTGGCCGGAGTTACCGGCGGCGCAGACGACGACGATGCCATGGCGGACGGCGGCCTCGGCCATGCGGGAGAGGTGGTCGGTGAGGTAGGTGGCCTCGTAGTCGCCGCCGCAGGAGATGTTGAGGACGCGGATGTTGTGGCGCACCATGTTGGCGAGGGCCCACTCGATGCCGAGGGCGATGTCGTCGTGGCGGATGCGCGAGAGGCTACCGACCTTGAGGAGGACGACCTCGCTCTCGCTGGCGAGGCCCTTGTAGCGCCCGCCCGAGAGGTGGCCGTTGCCGGAGCAGACGACGCTGGTCATCATGCCGTGCCAGGCGTGCGGGTGGGGGGTCACCAGGTGCTCGACGCCGTGCTCGCCGTTGAGGACGTTGAAGTACTCGCGGATCCGGGGCCTCGGGGTCATGAGGTCCGGGTGAGCGAAGAAGCCCGCGTCCAGGAAGGCGATGGTGACGCCGCGGCCCGCGTAGCGCTCTTCCAGACCGACGCGCTCGGCCACCGGCAGGATGCGATCCTGCGCTGCCTGGGAAATTTTTCCTCGTTTGCCCACGATCCGGTGGCGGTACCACGGGCCCGCAGGTCAGGGCAAAATCCCGGGGGGTTGCGCCGACTGGGTACCGTTGGCCACCGTTTCGTGATAGAAATGCCTCCGTCGTGATGCAGTCCCACCTCCGCCTTTGCCTCGTTGACATGAACCATGGCCACCCGAACCAGGCGATGCGCTGCTTCCGGGTGCTCATCGATGGCTTCTTCGCCAAGGTGAAGGCCGCGAACCCGGGGCTGGAGACCACCTCGATCACGGTGCAGCCCCGCAACCTCCTCGAGCTGCCCCCCACCGACTGCGACCTTTACCTCTCGTCCGGCGGCCCCGGCAGCCCCTTCGAGCACGACGGCGAGGCCTGGTTGACCTCGTACTACGGCTGGCTTGATTCGATCGTCGAGCGCAACCTCCGCGAGGGGTCCGCGGCCCCGGGCCTCCTCGGGGTTTGTTACACCTTCGAGCTGCTCATCAACCACTTCAAGGTGGCCCGGATGGTCCAGCGCGCCAACCGCAAGTTCGGCGTGATGCCCATCTACACCACCGCCGAAGGCCTCGCGCACCCGCTCACGGCCCCCTTCCAGGATCGCCTCTTCGCCTTCGAGAACCGCAGCTGGGAGGCCGTCGACCTCGACGAGCGCCAGCTCCGCTCCCTCGGCGGCAAGCTGCTCGCCCGCGAGAGCCGCGACGGCTACTCCAAGGGCCTGGGCCTCCACGCCTTCGAGTTCGCCCCCGGCATCGAGGGCACCCAGTTCCACCCCGAGGCCGACAAGCCCGGCGTCATCGCCTGGCTCCGCAAGCGCGAGCAGGCCGAGGCCTTCATCGAGGCCTACGGCGCCATCACCTACCAGCGCATGCTCCGCACCCTCGACAACCCGGAGCGCCTCGCCAAGACCTTCACCTCCCTCATCCCCGGCTGGCTCACCCGGCGCTTCAACGCCCTCGCCCAGCACCGCGGCTGGGCACCCCTCCCGCGGCCCGAGCTCAGCTTCGAGCTCTTCGCCGGCGACGCCCCCTCCGCCGCCTCCATCGCCTACCACTCGCTCCTCCCCTCCGACCTGCCGCGCCCGCCGCAGCTCGATTTCGACGACGCCGCCGCCCCCGTCAACTTCACCGGCGCCGAGCACTTTGACTCCGCTCCCCCCATCAGCGAGGTCCTCGTCCCCCTCGCTCGCCCCACCGAGCTCGACCCGGCAGCCCTCGGAGAATCCGTCTTACAGCCCCCCTGGACGATACCTCCCCGCGCATGGTTCCCTGCATCCATGCGCCTCCGTCCTTTCTTCCTCCTCGCGCTCTCGCTCAGCGCCTGCTTCTCCGAGCCCACGGGCTCTGGCGCCGACCCCAACGGCACCACCCTCACCCTCTCCATCACCGACATCGATGGCCTCGGTCCGTTGTCGACCTGGGCGGAGATCAACGTCTTCGTCGGCACTTGCCCCGACGAGGTGGCGCTGGCCGATGGTGTCTTCGGGCCCACCTTTCGCTCCGAGAGTTACCCCGTGGGGGCGCCCCCTCCCTCCCTTGTCCTGCCCGCCAACGACTACGGGCTCGCCGTGCTCTACCGGGACAGCACGTGCGGGATCACGGGCTTCGGATGCGTGAACATTGACCCCCCTCGCACCCAGTCCGCCACCATCCGGGTGAACCCGACGTACCTGGATGAAAACGGTACCCTCCTGCCGGAGGGCGCCTGCGTGAGCCCCCAGGTCTGCACCCGGGGCCGCTGCCAGCAAGGGGGCGGGGGCTCCGGACAGGGTGGAAGCTCCGGATAGGGTGGAACTTCCGGATAGCTCCGGGAGATGGTCACCTGACCCTCGGAGCGGCCCCGGGTGCTCCGGCGGCGTCGCCGTGTTCAAGTGCGAGTAAGCCTCGTCGCACCTGTGCAGCGAAGCGCGTTACGCACAGGAAACCGCTCACGATCCGGCCCTTTCACGAGAAGAATCGAAGCCAGGGGATTCCGTCAAAACAGAACGGATCGAACCCGGGGGGAGGGGGTTACAATCCAGGGTGGCAGGGGGAGCAGCTTGGACTATGGCAACAGGCGAGCACCGCTGTCGCGAAGAGGAAGCCCATGGAACTGTCTCGCCCTCGTAGCCGGATCTACGGAACCGGACGCTATGTACCCAGCCGGGTCCTGACCAACAAGGATCTGGAGCAGCTCGTCGACACCAGCGACGCCTGGATCACCGAGCGGACCGGGATCCGCGAGCGCCACGTCGCCGCCGACGGGGAGACCACCAGCGACATGGCGGCGGCGGCGGGCCGCGCGGCCCTGGAGATGGCGGGCATCCCCGCCTCGAAGCTGTCGATGATCATCGTCGGCACCATCAGCCCGGACACGCCGATGCCCGCCTGCGCGGTCCACGTGCAGCAGAAGCTGGGCGCCGGCCACTGCCCCAGCTTCGACCTGTCCGCCGCCTGCGCCGGCTTCCTGTATGGAATATCCATAGCCGACCAGTTCATCCGGACGGGACAGGGCGGGTACATCCTGGTGATCGGGGTCGAGCTGCTGTCGCGGATCCTGAACTGGAAGGACCGGACGACCTGCGTGCTCTTCGGGGACGGGGCGGGGGCGGTGGTGCTGGGGCCGAGCGACGAGGGGCCCGAGGTGGAGCGCCCGCGGGGGGTGCTGGCGACGCGGATCTACACGGACGGTTCGCTGGCGGAGGCGCTGGTGATCCCGGCGGGGGGCTCGCGGGAGCCGGTGACACCGGAGGGGCTGGCGACGAGCCGGAACAAGGTGCACATGAGCGGCCAGGAGATCTTCAAGGTGGCGGTGAAGAACCTGACCTCGGCCACCAAGGAGTCGCTGGATCTGGCGGGCATCGCCCCCGAGCAGGTCGACTGGGTGGTGGCGCACCAGGCCAACCTGCGGATCTTGAACCAGGTGGCCTCGCGGCTGGCGATCCCCCAGGAGCGCTTCGTGCTCAACATCGAGCGCTACGGGAACACGTCGAGCGCCAGCATCCCCATCGCGCTCGACGAGGCGGTGCGGGACGGCCGGGTGAAGCCCGGGCACAACCTGGCGATGTGCGCGCTGGGGGCGGGCATCTCCTGGGGCGGCGCGGTGGTTCGGTTCTGATGGAGGCCGCGTTCTGGGAGCAGCGCTGGCGGGAGGGCAAGATCGGCTTCCACGAGGCCGAGGGCAGCGCCCTGCTGCGGGCCCACCTCGAGGCCCTCACCGGGGGGCGTCCGGGCTCGGTGCTGGTGCCCCTCTGCGGAAAATCCGTCGACCTGCAGACCCTGGCGGAGGCCGGGCAGCGCGTCGTCGGCGTCGAGCTCTCTCCCCTGGCCATCGAGGCCTTCTTCGCCGAGCGCGGCCTGAGCCCGGAGCGAGGCTCCCTCGGCCCCTTCGAGCGCTCCGAGGGCGCCGGCGTCTCGCTGCTGTGCGGCGACTTCTTCGCCCTCGCGGCGGCGCAGCTGGACCCCTTTGACGCGGTGTTTGACCGGGCTGCGCTGGTCGCCCTCGCCCCCGGGCAGCGCGAGGCCTACGTCGACCTGCTCCACCGGGCCCTCCGCCCGGGCGGGCGCGTGCTGCTCGTCACCCTCAGCTACGACCAGGCCCTCGCCCCCGGGCCCCCCTTCAGCGTCGAGGACGCCGAGGTCCACCGCCTCTTTGCGCCGCGCTTCGAGCTGACCCTGCTGGGCGAGCGGGCCATCGAGGCCCAGAGCGCCCGGCTGGTGGAGCAGGGCGTCCGCACCGTGCGCGAGGCCGCCTGGCTGCTCAGCGATCGTGCTCGCCGATGATCTGCGCCGGGACGCCGCAGATGGACCGCGAGGCCGCCATCCCGCTGCTCACCGCCGCCTCGACGCAGCCTGCGTTGATCACGTTGTACGTCCAGTCCCCCGCCATCACCAGGTTCGAGAAGCCCGAATCCCCGGGCTTGAGCCGGTAAAACGTGCTCTTCGGGACCGACAGCACGTAGCGCTCGGATGGGTCAACATTGACCCTGATGTACTGGGCCTGGAAGCGGTCGATGCCGGAGCGCTCCTGGGGGTCGATCAGCGCATCCCAGTCGAAGCCGCCGGAGGGGCTGACGGTGTTGGGCCAGAGGACGCGCACGTCCTTCTCGAGGAAGTCGACGGCCATGGTGCGGTAGGCGGCGAGCTCCTGGGCGGGGTAGCCGTGATCGCTGAAAGGCGGGGCGGGGCGCTGGCCCTCGTAGGGGCCGCAGAAGTAGGCAATGCTGCCAGGCTCCTGGCCGGGGGGCCAGAACTCGCGGGGCAGGAGCTGGTGCATGTCGGCCCAGGTGTCGATGGGTTCGACGAAGGAGCCGAGGACCGGGTGCTCCTTGATGCCCGGGGGCCGCTTCCAGCCGAGCCCGTCGAGGTCTGGCTTGAGCCAGAGCTGCATGGCCTGGGTGTTCACGGTCTGGACCTTCTCGACCATCTTGCGGAACCGGCTGTTGGCGTCGATCAGCTCCTTGCACAGGAAGGGGAAGGCGGCGATCGAGATGCCGAGGACGACGAGGTCGAAGTCCTTGCCAAATTCGAGCTCGAAGGGGGCCTCATCCTTCCAGGGTTTGGCCCAGCTTGACTCGAGGTTGATACCGGAAGCCTTGAGCTCGGCGCCGTCGACGATCTGGTCGAAGCTGGGCTCGCTGGGCCAGCAGGGGAGCCCGTCGGGGGTGATGATGAGGGGGTTGTACTCCTTGCTCTCGTCGACGAGCTTGACCTGCCTGGTGCCCTTGATGCGGGCGATGGCGCTCTGGTTGGGGGTGAGCTCGAGCCTGTCGATGCGGTGGAAGAACTTGAAGGAGACGCCGCGCTTCTTCAGTGCCTCGTAGAAGGGGGAGAACACGATGTCGCCCATGCCGGCCTGCATCTTGAAGAAGATGGCGCCCTTGTAGGTGAGCATCATGCGGAGCATGCCGCGCATGGCGGAGCCGGCGGCGAAGCTGCCCTTGCGGGTGTCGCCGTTGAGGTACCCGAAGGCCAGGTCGTAGACGCCGCGGATGGGGGCCGAGTTGACGGTGGTGGCGTTGGCGCCATGCTGGGCGAGCCAGGCGCGGAGGTCGAGGTCGTCGATGCTATCCCAGCCCTGGATGGCGATGCCGTCGGCGAGGATGCCGCAGAGGGCGGAGCCAGCGAGGTTGATCGACACCCAGAGCTTGTGGGCCTCGAAGGAGGTGTCGACGCGGCGCTCGAGGATGCGCCAGGTGAGGCGCATGAAGGCGCGGATGAGGGCGACAAGGATCTGGTGATCGCGGGCGCTGTGGTCGGCGGGGTCAGCGGGGAGAGCGGAGACGAGGCGGACGATGCGTTCAAGGAGGGAGACGACCTGGGAGGAGGCGCGGCTGCCGAGGCCGATGGCCTCGAAGAACTGGGAGAGCTCCTGCTGGCCCCGCTCCCAGGCGCCCTCGATGGCGCGCTCCAGCCAGTCCGGGAGGGCCTCGAAGGCCTCTTCAGCGGCTGCCTCGAGCTCCTGGGCGAGGGGGGACTGGAGCCAGAACTGGAGCATCCACTTGGCGAGCATCTCGGCGTACCCGAGGACGCTGGGGAGAGGCTTGCCGAGGCCCGGGACGTCGTCGTTGGTGGGGAAATCGAAGGTCCAGGGGTACCAGTTGCCGCCCTCGACCAGCTGCTCCTGGAGCACGATGTAGCTGTGCTTCTTGAAGGCGTCGTCGATGGTGCGGATGGGGACGCTGGGGGGGCGATCGGCCTCGGCGTAGGCGGCGCGCATGGCGCGGAAGGCGTTCTCGTAGAACCCCATCCAGATGTGGAGCCCGTGCTCCTCGATGCGGTCGCCGAAGGCACGGTTGCGGCCGGAGGCGCCCTTGCCGCCGATGCGCCAGCCCATCTGGTAGACGGTCACGTCGTAGCGGGCGCGGAGGGCCGGGGTGCTGGTGAGGTAGAAGGCGGTCACCATGGAGCCGACGCCGCCGCCGAGGACGGCCACCTTGATCTTCGGATCGCTCACGGTGCCCTCCAGACTTCCTTGCCAAGATCCATCGAGAAGCTGAAATCGACCCAGAAGCCGCGGTGAATGGTCTGGGGGTTGGGGTCGAGGGCCAGGGTGTCGATGATGCGGTGGCTGTCGTACTGGTGGAGCTGGAGGTTCCAGTTCCGGGGCAGCAGGCCGGCTCCGCGGAATTTCGTGACGGTGGCGTTGGCCTCGAGGATGGCCTGGTAGCAGGCCTTGGTGGGCTGGACCGCGTCGCGGAATTGCTTGAGGAAGACCATCGGCAGGTGGCCGCCGAGCAGGTCCTTGAAGGTGTTGAAGAAGAAGTCGAGGTCGCAGGTCAGGTCGCCGGTCTCGCGGAACAGGTCGGCGATGGCGCGGAAGGCGTCGGCCTTGCTCTCGGCGGCCCACTCCAGCAGCGACTCGTCCTCTTTCGGGTCCCGCGAGATGGTGAAGAGGCGCTGGCGCGTGACCTCGGTCTTCGGGCTGAAATGAGGGATGACCAGCCCGTCGGCCCAGAGAGGCCCCGGGTCCCGGGGGGAGCGGGGCAGGTTGGCCCACCCGAAGGCCTTGGGGTACCCGAAGGCCTCGCGCCCGGTGGCCATGGTGTAGCCATTGGTGACCCAGATGTAAGGGACGTACCAGACCAGGTGATCCAGCTCCTTGCGGCCGTTCTCCTCCTTGAAGGCGCCGGCCAGCACCCAGAAGCAAATATCGACCTCGTCGATCCACCCTTTGCGCGCGTCTCTTGGGTCAAGCGAGCTGACCTGCGCGATGTTGGCGAGGGACATCATCACCGTCGAGGTGAGCGGTCGATAATCGACGGCGCCGCCCGAGGGGAGATTGAGGTCGTGGTCGAGGAGCTTCTGGAGCGCTCCCTTGTCGGAAGGCAGGAGCCAGGCGGTCAGGAAGGTATCGGATTGCAGGTAAGGCGGGCGGTAGACGGTCTCGCCGTCCCGGTCGACGTACTCGGGTTTCATGCGTTCTCCTGGTTCAGGGTGCGATCAGCGGAGGGCCTCGGCGGCCTGCAGATCGAGGGGGCAGTGGAGCTGCTGGAACAGGCGGATCGCCTCGTCCAGGGAGCGGGAGCGCTCGCGGCAAGGGGCAAGGGTCCGCGCCAGCTCGAGCAGGTTGAGCGCCTCGTCGTGGGGCATGCGCAGCTCCCGGGCGCGGTCGATGCCCTTGCGGAAGGACGCGCTCGCCCGGTCCGGGTGCCCGGAGATACGTAGCTCGACGCCCTTGAGGCGGTGGTAATAAGGCCACCCGAGGGGGATGTTGAAGGCCAGCGTCAGCAGGTCAAAGACCGCACGACGGGCGACCTTCCCGGCCTCCGAGGCGCCAGGGTCGCCGGCAGCGAGCAGGCGCTCCCAGCGGCGCAGGTACACGTCCGCGACCCCGGCGTAGCCCGCCACGGTGGCGAAGACCGTGGGCAGGTTCTGCCGGATACGCGCCGTGCAGAGGGCCGCCATCTGCTGGGCTTCCTGCTCGTCCCCGAGGCGCTGCGCCACCTGGGCCAGCAGCCCCGGCGTGATGATCTTCGACGGCACCTCGACCTGGGGCTCCAGCAGCGCGTGGGCCTCGCGCAGCATGCCCCGCGCCCGCTCCAGCTCCCCCAGCGGGATGAGCGCCCGGGCCGCCGCGTAGAGGCCCCAGGCGTGGTGCTGCGGGTTGCTGCGCCTGCGCGCGTCCTCGCCGATCTCCAGGAAGAGATCCCGGCTTTTCTCGAAGGATCCGCTGTAAAAATCGGCCTGCGCGATCAGGGTCTTCGCCGTCGATATGTCCTGCTTCGCCCCGCGCACCTCGGCGATGCGGATCGCCTCCTCGCACAGCGCCCGCACGTCGTCCCAGTGGCCGTCGCCCACCAGCCAGGCCGCCTTGGCGTAGAGGCAGAAGGTGAGCCCCTCCTGGTCGTTGGATCGATGCGCCACCTCGCCCCCCAGATCGAAGTAACGGTGCCCCAGCCGGTGCAGCTTGCTCAGCCCCACCGACATGCCCAGCATCCCGTAGGGCTTGGCGATCTGCAGCTGCGTCGACGCCCGCTCCCCCAGGTTCACCGACGCCAGGCTGGCGGCGATCATCGGCAGCGCGTCGAAGTTGTAATAAAACCGCTCCGAAAGCCGCTGCATCAGCAGCGAGGCCTCCGCCAGCGACGCCTGCTCGACCGCCGTCCGGGGCCGCCCGGGCACGCCGAACCACCGGTGCCGCAGCTGCATCGACAGGTGCCTGAGCAGCTCGATCGCCCAGCCCCCCGCGGCCCGCGGCGGATCGAGGCCCAGCAGCCCCAGGGCCGTCGTCGCATGCTGCAGGCAGGCCGAGAGATCGCCCAGGTAAAAGTCTGCCTCGCTCATACGGTGGTACCACCGCGCCCGGCGCAGCGAGGACGCCCCCTCGCCCCCCTCCGGCGCCTCCGGTAGCCCCCGGGCCAGCTCTTCTTCCCAGCTCGCCGGCGCCGTCGCCGAGGCCCGCTGGTCCAGCTCGATCAGCTGCTGGTAGCAGTGCAGCGCCTCCCGGTTGGAGAAGGTCTGCAGCGCCTTCTGCCCCGCCAGCTCCAGGTACCGGGCGGCCTTCCCGTGGCCCCGCCCCGCCAGGAAATGATCCGCCAGCAGCCGGGGCTCGGCCCCCTCCTCCTCCAGCAGCATGCCGGCCCGCAGGTGCAGCGCCGCCCGCTCCCCCGCCGGGATCTTGCTGTAGGCCACCTCCCGCAGCTTGTCGTGAAGAATATGGAGGTTCCCTAGATCCTCCTCGATCATCTGGGCGCGCTGGAGCTCGTTGAGGGCCCCGTGCCACGCCTCCCCGTGGACCTCCGTCAGCCGCTCCAGCAGCGCGCCAGGGAAGGATTTGCCCAGCACCGCGCCACCACGAAGCACCTGCAGCCCCGCCGCGGAGAGCCCCGAGAGGCGCCGCAACACCAGCTCCCCCAGCGTCTCCGGCAGCTTCATCTCGAAGGCCCCGTCCCCCGCCGCGGTCCACTGCCCCTGGTGCCGCGCCAGGAATCCCTCCGCCACCGCCGCCCGCAGGTACTCCGCCACGAAGAACGGGTTCCCCTTGCACCGGTGGGTCAAGAAATGAACCAGCTTCGCCGGGGGTTTCTCGGTGGCGAGCATGTCGGAGACAAGGCCCTCGACGTTCTTCTCTTCGAGGCGAGACAGGGGGAATTCGACGGCGCGCTGCGAGGCGAGGAGCCGTTCGAGGGGGGCCGAGCGCTGCTCGCTGCGGAAGGTGCCGAGGACCAGCAGGCGCCGCTGGAAGAGGCCCTCTGGCAGCGTGGTCAGCACCTGGGCGGAGAGGTCGTCGATCCACTGGAGATCGTCGATCATCAGCAGCAGGGGCGAGGTCTCCAGGAACGCGAGGAGCACGCCATGGAGGGCCTCGACGATGCGCTCGCGGGCGGCCTGGGCGGACACCTCGGGGGGCGCGTCGAAGAGGTCAGCGCCGGGCAGGTTGAGCAGGCCCGGCTCGTAGGGGGCGAGCAGGTGCACGCTGGGGCCGAGCAGCAGGGCGGTCCCCTCGGGGCCGTGCTCGATGCAGCGATCGGCCACGGTCTGCAGCAGCTTGCGGAAGGGCAAGAGGGGCGCGTCCGGGGCGCTCTCCAGGTCCTTGCCGGGCACGCAGCTGTCGGCCACCACCAGGAACCCGCGGGCCATCGCCTGCCGGGCGAAGGACATCGCCAGGTAGGTCTTCCCGATGCCGCTCTCCCCCCCGAGCAGCGCCACCGCCCCCTCGCCCTGGCTGGTCCGGTCCAGCACCGAGAGCAGCCGCTCCATGGCCTCCTCGCGGCCCACCAGCGTGGGCCGGTACACGAACGCCCGGGGGCGGACCGGCGCCATCCGCTCGTCCGGCTCGGCCCCCAGCCGCAGCAGCACCTCCTGCACGTCCTCCGCGTGGCCGACCCGCTGCCTCGGCTGCTTCTCCAGCAGCGTCATCACCAGCCGGTCCAGCTCGGGCTCCACCCCCGACACCAGCGACGACGGGGCCGGCGGCGTCAGCGCAAGGTGCGCGCTCCGGATCTGGAACAGCGTCGATCCCTCGAAGGGCAGGCGCCCCGTGAGCAGCTCGTACAGAATGCACCCGAGCGAGTAGAGGTCGCTCCTCGCGTCGCCGAACTCCCCGCGAAAATGCTCCGGAGCCATGTACGAGATCGTCCCCGCCTCGATGTGGCTGATATCCAGAACTTCTCTACCCCCACCGCCGAAGCGCCAGACGAGGCCGAAGTCGACGAGCACCGGGCGCAGCCGGGAGCGGACGAAGATGTTGGACGGCTTGAGATCCCGGTGCACCACGCCCTCGCCGTGGAGGTACGAGAGGGTCGCGCAGAGGCGGCTCAGGATCGTCAGCACCTCCTGGAGCTTGCCGCCGGCGGCGGGGCCGTAGAGCGGGCGGCTCGAGGCCGCCGGCGCGGACAGGTCCTCGGGGCCCGCCAGCGTGGGCTGGTCTGGCTCGCTGCTGGGGAGGCGAGGCACGAGAAATTCTCCCGAGATCAGCCGCCCCGCGGACCCCTCGAAGCCCCGCTCCCGCAGGCTGCTCAGGGTCTCCCCCTCCAGCAGCTCCATCGCGTACCACGGCACCGCGTCCCGCAGGCCCGTCGCCAGCACCCGCACCACGCCCGGGTGCTGGAGCCGGGAAAGCGCCAGGATTTCCCTGCGAATCCCCGCGAGCTGGTGCTCGTGGGGCACCTTCACGGTCTTGAGCGCCACCTGCTCCCCGGTCGTCTCGTGGACCGCCCGGTACACCACCCCCATCCCCCCCTCGCCCAGCTTCTCCTGGAGCAAGTAAGGACCCATCGAACGCAACCCATCCGGCGCAGGGATCGGCAAGGCCATCGTGAGCGATGCTACACCCTCTTTCCACCCTTCGTAGCGTTCTCTGGCGACGCGGTGAGACCTTCCTTGCATCACCTATTTTGCCCCATTACAGGCCAGATTTACCCGTGCCGCTCACCTACCTCCCCCACGATCCGGCCCTCTTCCTCTGGAGCGAACCGCCGGATGGCCCCCTCGCCGCGCTGCTCGCTTCTCCCGGGGCGCATCCTGCCCCTCTCGACCGCGCTCCCGCTCCTGCCCCGCCTCCCCGACGACGCCCCCGCCTCGGCCCTCTTCTGGGCCCGCGCCGCGCGCCTCGCCATCGACGCCGTGAAGAGCGGCAAGGTGCTCCCCGGCCTGCGCATCGACGGCAGCCTCGCCGTGGCCCGCTGGTCCTTCCCGACCGCCGACCCCGCCCTGGGTCCCACCTTCGAGGCCCTGCTCCTCGCCATGCCCCCGGCCTGCCACGCCGCCTCCCCGGATGACCCCGACGCGGCCCTCCGCGCCTTCCTTGACGAGGCCATCGACCTGCAGATCCGCAGCGCCTCCGCCCGCGCTTCCCGCGACGACGCTCCCTTGCCCGCCTCCTGGGGTCGAGCATGGGGGGTCAAGCTCACCTCCCCCGATCGCTCCCAGCCCGCGGGTTTCCTCGAGCGGCGCCTCGCCCACACCCTCACCTCCTGGACCGCACCGGCCCGCAACGAACACCCTCTGCGCGCCGCCTTTCGCCTCGAACTTCCCCCCCCGGACAGTTCCCTCTTCCTCCTGCGCTTTCTCCTCCAGGACCCCCAGGACCCCAGCCTGCTCGTCCCCGCCGCCGAGATCTGGCGCGACGGCAACCGCGAGCTGCGCCACCTCGGGCGCCTCTACCCCGAGCCCCTGACCCAGCTCCTTCGCTCCCTCGGCGCCGCTTCTCTGCTCTTCCAGCCCATCGCTCGCGCCCTCCTCTTCCCTGCCCCCGAGGCCATCGAGCTCGACCTCCAGGGCGCCTGCTCCTTCCTCGGCGAGGGCGCTCGTGCCCTCTCCCAGGCCGGCTTCGGTGTCCTTGTCCCTGGCGAGCTCACCAGCCCCGGGCGCCGCGTCCGGCTCCAGATGGACTTCGGCGCCTTCGACCGCATGGCCGATCGCCTCCTCGATGACCAGCCCTCCTGGGAAGAATGGCTCTCCTTTCGCTGGTCCGTCGCCATCGGCGACGACACCCTCTCCCGCGAGGAATTCGAGGCCCTCGCCCGGCAAAAAATGCCCCTCGTCCAGCACCGTGGCCAATGGGTCATGATAGACCCTGACGAGGTCCCCGAGATCCAGCGAAGGCTACGCTCGAAGGGCGGCAAACAAAGGACCCGGGAGGCGCTGGTGGCGGCGCTGGGCGGGGAGGTGGAGGTCGACGGGATGCGGGTCCGGGCCCGCGCGGTCGACGATTTTGCGAAGGTGCTGGAGCGGCTGCGGCGCGGGGCCGAGCGGGAGGAGCAGGCGCCCGCGGCGTTGAAGGCGACGCTGAGGCCGTACCAGCAGCGCGGTCTGGCGTGGCTGTCGACGATGGCGGCGCTGGGGCTCGGGGGGTGCCTGGCGGACGACATGGGGCTGGGGAAGACGGTGCAATTCCTGGCGTTCCTGCTGCGATCGCAGGAGCGGGCGAAGGAGCCGCCGGGGCCGACCCTGCTGGTGGCGCCCACCTCGGTGATCGGCAACTGGGAGCGGGAGGTGGCGCGCTTTGCCCCGGGCCTCCCGGTGAGGTGCCACCACGGCGCCGGTCGCGCGACGGACCCTGCCGAACTGGCGTCGCTGCGGGGGACGCTGGTGCTGACCAGCTACAGCCTGCTGTGGCGCGACGCGGCGGTGCTGGGCAAGGTGAGCTGGTGGGCGGTGGTGCTGGACGAGGCGCAGAACATCAAGAACTCGGACACCGCCACCTCCCTCGCGGCCCGGGACCTGGACGCCCGGCACCGCTTTGCCCTCACCGGGACGCCGGTGGAGAACCGGCTCGCCGAGCTGTGGTCGATCCTTGATTTTCTGAACCCTGATCTGCTGGGCAACGAGGAGGTGTTCCTCAAGAAGTTCGCCGCCCCCATCGAGCGAGGCAAGGACGAGCAGGCCGCCGCCCGGCTGCGACGGATCGTGGCGCCCTTCCTGCTGCGCCGCCACAAGACCGACCCGAACATCGCGCCGGACCTCCCGCCCAAGGAGGAGATCAA
>JALOQB010000437.1 GCA_025453595.1 Polyangiaceae bacterium | reverse complement strand
CACTCCACCGGCCCCGCCCCGCGGGCCTGCGCGCCCGAAGGCCGCCGCGCCAGGGCCCGCGCCGGGTCGCCCCTTGAAGAAACCGCCGCTCGCGCCCCAGGTCACGACGCTCTGGGACTACCCCTCCCAGCACTACGGCGAGGAGGAGCAAGGCAGCCAGCGCTTCAAGGGCGCCACCCCTTCGTACGTCATCTGGAACGTCCTCCAGCGCTACACCGAGCCAGGCGAGACCGTCCTCGACCCCTTCTGCGGCAGCGGCACCACGCTTGATGTCGCCCGGGACCTGGACCGGAAGAGCTTCGGCTTCGACGTGGCGCCGACGCGCCCCGACATCCAGCAGGCCGACGCCCGCAGCTTGCCCCTCAAGCAGCGCAGCGTCGATCTCATCTTCATGGACCCGCCCTACGCGGACAACCTGGACTACTCGGACGACCCCCGCTGCATCGGCAAGCTCAAGGCCAACGGCCAGTACCAGCGGGCGATGCGCCTGGTGCTCCGCGAGTGCGCCCGGGTGCTCCGCGATGACCGGGTGCTGGCGCTCTACGTCTGCGACGTGTTCCAGAAGAACCGGGGCTTCTTCCCCCTCGGCTTCGAGCTCTTCGATATGGCCCGCGCCCACTTCACCCCCCTCGATCACGTCGCGGTGGTGCGCCACAACCGCACCCTCGAGATGGGCAACTACCGCAAGGCCGCCGACGAGGGAGATTTCTTCCTGCGGGGCTTCAACCACCTGCTGCTGCTGCGCCGCAACGCGACCCCCTTCGACCGCGAGTGACCAGCCTCCCCGGGGCGCTGCTCAGGGCGAGGGGCAGGAGAACGAGGCCTTGAAGCCCAGGCTGGTACCGCCCCCCACCTCCACGGTGCCCTTGGCGGGCTTGACAGCGGAGAGCGTGAAGGTGTCCGACCCCCCGACGTTGACCCGACCAAAGGTCACCAGATCCACCAGCACGTTGCTGCCGTCCTGCATGTCGTAGCTCCCCGGACTCGAGGCCACCTTGCCGGGGGCCATCGAGAAGGAGACCCCCGTGGGCAGGCAAACCGGGGCAAAGCCCACCGAAGGGTAGCCGATCTCGAACCCTCCGTCCTCGTCGCACTCGAGGCCGTCGAGGGCCACCGCCGCCCCGTCCCCGTTCTCCAGGATGATGCGCCCCGGCGCGTCGACGAGCGGCTGCCCTGCCGTGGGGGCCACGTCGTCGGTGGCGTCGCAGGTGAGGTTGATCTCCGTGTCTGGCCCCACCACCTTGAGGGCCTTTCCTCCGTCCGAGATCGTCACGGACGTGCTCCCGCTGCTGGCGCTGCTGCCGTCGGCCTCCTGGATCAAGTACATCGCCTGCCCCGTCAGCGCTCCATCCCCGCTGTAAGGGCCCGTGTACACCACCTGGATCCTGGCGATCTGGCTCTGAATTGTCTCGAGTACCGGCGAGATCGTCGGGTCGAAATTCCCGAAGGACGCCTGGAACCCCACCACGGAGCCGTCCCGCTTGCGCAGCGTCCGGCAGCCGATCTCCGGCAGATCGGCAAGCGTGCGGGGCTTGCCTTCAAACGTGGTGTAGCTCGCGGTCGCCTTGCCGGCCTTCGGGACGTACGCCGGGCAGCTGCTCTGCGTCGAGCCTGCCTGCCCCCCTCCGCCTCCTGTAAGGCCCGCGCCGCCAGAGCCCGCGTCGCCCCCGGAACCACCCGCGCCCGCTGAACCGCCGAGGCCCCCGTTGCCGGCGGCCCCGCTCGCCGAACCGGCCGGATCATCTTCGCAAGCTGCAAGGGCGAACAGCGAGAGCAGGAGGCTTCTTTTCCAGAAGTTCATGGGCTATAACCTTTCAAGTCTTTCGCGCGTATGGGTCATCCGGCGGCCCCTCCCGGCGGAGTCCAGAAGGGGAACCATCGAGGGAGCATCCTTCGCAGGAGGAGGCATCCTCTGGCAGGATGACCCACGATGTCGAGGGATCTGAGCACCGAGGATGCGCTGCTGGGCGGTAGAATCCGCTACGTGCAGCCGGCCCAGGGCTACCGGGTGAGCCTGGAAGCGCCGCTCCTGGCGGCCTTCGCCATGCCCCCTGGGCGGCGCCCTCCGCGCACCCTCGTGGACCTGGCCTCGGGCCCCGGCGCCGTCGCGCTGTGCCTGGCCCACCGCCTCCCCCGGGCGCGGCTCTTGCTGGTCGAGCGCGACGCCCTCCACGCGCATCTCGCCCGGGAAAACCTCGCCCTCAACGGCCACGAGGGCCGCGGCCAGGTGCTGGAGCGCGACGCGCTACGATGCGAGGAAGAGCTTGGCCGGGGCGTCGCCGAGCTGGTGGTCAGCAACCCGCCCTGGTTCGATCGCTCCGGCGGCCAGCAGGAGGCGGCCGGGGCCACCCGCGAGGCGTCGCGAGGGCTCGATGAGCGAGGGTTCACCCCCTTCTGCCGCACGGCGCGCCAGCTCCTGGGGCGCGGAGGGCGCTTCTGCATGACCGCCCCGGCGGCGGCCCTGCCCGCCGTGCTCCAGGCCCTGGACGAAACCGGGTTGGTCCCCAAGCGACTGCGCTGGCTCCACCCTCGCGCCACGGCCCCGGCCCACGCCTTCTTCATCGAGGCCCAGGCCGCCCGCCCCGGCGGTCTTGTCGTCGAGGCCCCCTGGTCCGCCCGCGGCGAGGGCGAGGACTACACCGCCGAGCTACGCGCCCTGCTCTGGGGCGAGGTATAGGCTCCCCCATGGGATCGAAGCCCGCCCGTCTCCTGATGCTCTGCGCTTACCCGCCGGCGGCCGCCGCCACGCGCTTCCGGATCTGTGGGTACCTCGACGCGCTCCGCAGCGCCGGCATCGAGCCCGAGGTGCACCCGTTCATCTCGGACGAGTACTTCGCCCGCATGTACCAGCCCACCCAGGTCACCCGGAAGGCCCTCGATCTGGCCGGCTTTGCCCTCGCCAAGCTGCCGCTCCTGCTCCGCTCGGGGCGCTACGATGCGGTCTTCATCCAGCGCGAAGCGGCCCTGGTGGGCCCCCCCCTCCTCGAGCGGATCCTGGTCCAGCTCCGGGGCCTCCCCCTGATCTACGACCTCGACGACGCCGTGTGGCTCGAACCCGCGCCGGTGCCGGGCACCCTCCGGGCCCGCTTCCCTCGGGTGATCAGCGCGATCCGCGCCGCCGCCAAGGGGGACACGCTGCTCTCGATGGCCACCACCGTCGTCGCCGGGAGCAACTACCTCGCGGACCACGCTCGCCAGTTCTGCAAGGACGTGACCGTGCTCCCCACGGTGGTGAGCCGCGAGCAGTGGCGGCCTCTCCCGGGGCGCCTGGACGGCGCCATCCTCCACGACGAGCCGCTGATCGGCTGGATCGGCACCCCATCCACCTCCATGTACCTGTCGATGGTGATGCCTGCCCTGGAGCGGCTCGCCGGCGAGGGGTTCCGCTTCCGCCTCCGCCTCCGCGGCGCCGCGCCATCGATCCGCAGCGACCATTTTCCCCTGGAAAACCTCCCCTGGCGCCGCGACCACGAGGCGGAGGATTTTGCCGAGCTTGATGTCGGCCTGGGGCCGATCCGGCGAGACCCCTGGGCGGACGGCAAATCGGGCTTCAAGCAGCTTCAGTACATGGCGGTCGGGGTCCCGATGGTGACCTCCATGGTCGGAGGCACACGCGATTTCATCGAGCACGAGGGCAACGCCCTCGTCGCCGCACGGGAGGAAGACTGGTACGACCATATCCGGACGCTCCTGTCGGACAGGCCCCGGCGCGCCAGCCTGGCGCAGGCAGGGCGCAGGCTCGTCGAGGAGCGCTACTCGCTCGAAGCACAGGGGCGCATTTTTGTGGATTGTATGCGGAAAGCGATGCGATGAACCCCTCCTGGCACAGGCGCCAACCTCGCGCCCAAACACACGAAGCACAGGGGCTTGAATCATGCTGAAGAACGTCGATCAAGAAACGGTAGAAGGCTTCGGGGATGAGTGGAGTACCTTCGACCACTCGACCTCGAGGGAAGACCTTCAGATCAGCTTCGACGCCTATTTTTCCCAGTTTCCCTGGGCCTCTCTCCCCGCCAACGCCAGGGGTTTTGACGCGGGCTGCGGGTCGGGGCGCTGGGCTCGCATGGCGGCGCCCAGGGTGGGCGAGCTTCACTGCGTGGATGCCAGCGACAAGGCCCTCGATGTCGCCCGGAGCAACCTCGCCGGGCTGCCCCAGTGCCGCTTCCACCTGGCCAGCGTCTCCGAGATGCCCTTCGAGGACGGATCGATGGACTTCGGCTACTCCCTCGGGGTTCTCCACCACACCCCGGACACCGCCGGAGCCCTCGCCGCCTGCGCGCGCAAGCTGAAGCCCGGGGCTCCCTTCCTCGTTTACCTCTACTACGCCTTCGACAACCGGCCGCCCTGGTTCCAGCAAGTCTGGAAGGCGAGCGACGTGCTGCGGCGACGCATCTGCCATCTCCCTTTTGGCCAGCGCCGCGCCGTCACCGACGCGCTGGCGGCCACGGTGTATCTCCCGCTGGCGCGGGGGGCTCGCGCCCTGGAGCGGCTGGGGTTTGACGTCGACGTCGTGCCGCTCTCGTCTTACCGCGACAAGTCCTTCTACACGATGCGCAACGACGCCCTCGATCGCTTCGGCACGCGCCTGGAGCAGCGCTTCTCGCGCGCCCAGATCAACGAGATGATGCAGGCCGCAGGGCTTGCGGACATCACCTTCCGCGAGGGCCCGCCTTACTGGTGCGCGGTGGGGCGCAAGGCCCGGTGAGCTAAGAGATCCGCGCGCGGCCCGTTCTTCCCTGCGGCAGGCTTCTGCACCAGCTCGCCCTGGACGTACTCGACAGCGGTGCCCGTGGGCTGGAGCCCGGGCAGCGCCTCCGCCGGGGCGAGGGCCTCGCACAGCACATCATCGACATGGCCAACGCAGAGGATCCGCAAGGCCTGGAAGACGCGCCGGGGGATCTCGCGCAGGTCCTTGCGGTTCTCGGCGGGGATCAGCACCGTCTTGATGCCGGCGCGGTGGGCGGCGAGCAGCTTCTCCTTGAGGCCCCCGATCTCGAGGACCCGGCCGCGGAGGGTGATCTCGCCGGTCATCGCCAC
>JALOQB010000436.1 GCA_025453595.1 Polyangiaceae bacterium | reverse complement strand
TGCGTCTCGGCCCCCTCGTGCCGCGCCACGATCGCGTAGCCATGGGCCATCACCGTGCGCGCCGCCTCCAGCAGCCGCTCGTCCCCGCTCTTGCTCCGCAGCATCATCAGCGACGCCCCCGGCGCAGGTGTCTCGATCAGCAGCCTCGCCGCCTCCCGCACCGCCTCCGGCGCCTCCCCGTCCTTCTGGATCCCCGCCAGGTGATCCATGTAGCTGCGCCCCCAGCCCTCGCAGGGCTCGTAGATCAGCGCCGCGTTCAGCGCCATGCCCGCCGCCCGCCGCACCCCCGCATGCCCCGCCCTCGCGTCGTGGTTCTGGTACGCCGCCTCGGTCCGCTGCAGCTCCCCCAGCGCCGCCTGGATCCACTCCCGCGCCGTCAGCCGGTACAGCCAGTGAGATGGGTCTTTCTTCACCTTGACCTCACGCCTTGTAGGGACGGCTGCTGTGCTCGACGCCGTCGTAGCGGAGCAGCGTGGGTTTCTGCTCGACGGAGGTGGCGACGGCGACGGGGCGACGCCAGATGCGCTGGAGGGCCCGCAGGACTTCCTTGGCGTAATCGAGGCGCAGATCGAGGCCGACGTGCTCGTGCCGCAGCAGCAGCTCGCCCCGGTTCTCGAAGTTGGCGTCGAGGACGACGATCACCGGGTTGCCGGAGTTGGTGAGCTGGAACAGCAGCTTGTCCTTCACCTTCTTGAACTCGCGGGTCTCGATCTCGAAGCGCTCGTTGCGGTTCGAGTAGTTGAAGGTGAACAGCTTGAGCTGGCGGGCGAGGTCGATGGTCAAGAACTCATCGATGAGGGTGACGTCGTTGTAGAGCCGCCGCACCTCGAAGAGCTTCTGGCGACCGAGGCCCAGCCGCCGGTCCCAGTGGGCCTTCTCGTCGTAGTCGTCGCACTCCTCCCACTCGCGGCCAAACTGCCCCTTGTCCCAGCGCTCCTCGACGCTCCGCAGGATCTCGACCCCCAGCTTGTAGGGGTTGAGGCGCCCGCCGCTGGTGGCCAGCACGCCGGCGTTGCGATCGGCGTACTCGAGGATGTCGTTCGCGTCGGCGATCCGCTCGGTCATCATCTTGCTGTGCCAGTACGAGTTGTGGTTGAGGAAGCCCCCGGCGGCGTACCGGTGCGTCTCCTCCACGGAGATGTCGTACACGTCGCTGCGGCCTCGCTCGATGGCCACCACCTCGTCGGTCCAGGGCTCCTGCAACGAGGAGCGGTGCGCGGCCAGGTACGCCTCCACCTGGGCCTTCTTCCCCGGGAAACGCGGCTCGACCCGGGCAACGAGGGCCTCCACGGCCTGCCCCTGGATGCGGACGCACCAGCGGCCATCCTCCTGCCGGGCGCGGTGGCTCAGGACCCCGAAGTTCAGCAGCAGCAGCTGCAGCTGCTCCGCCAGCGTGTCGCTCGCGGTGCCCAGGCTCACGCCCTGCGCATCCACCTCGCCGCTGCCGTCGAGGAGGGCCTGGACGCAGCTCCGCACCACGTCTTCCGGCGAGCGCAGCAGCAGGTCCGGGAAGCGCTTCACGTGGGCGCTGGGGCCGCAGCTCAGGCCGAGCCCCTCCGCGAGGAATTCCACCAGCGCCTCCGAGACCATCCGCACCCGGAGCCGCCCTCCCTCCTGCTGGACAGCGCACTCCACGCCAAAGAGCTGGCGGGCCAGCGCGACGACGTGCGCCGCGACCTGCTCTTCCCTGGTCGTCAGCTCCAGGGAGCGCGTCACGCGGCTGCCATGCCCGTCGCCCAGCAGGTACCCCACGAAGGCGGCCAGCTCCCGGGTCACCACGGTCGGCAGCACAAGCCCGCGCGCGGGGGCGGGTTCGCTGTCGTTCCGGGGGCTCTCCCGGGGCTCGCTCCGGTGCGCCAGCGCCGCGTTCCCTTCCTGCAGGAGCCGGGGGCGCTGCGCCATCTCCGCCGCCACCCCGGCCTCCTGGGCCCCACCGCCGAGGGTCACCAGCCGGGGACGAGGCCCTCGCGGGATCGACGCCTCCCGCCGGGACCACAGGTTCTGCCCTCCCAGGATCTGCACCTCGCTGCCGACCGCCAGCGCATCGAGCCGGACCCAGCGCCCATCGGCCCCCATGACCCGGTGGTTGTTCGACCCCGTGAGGGTCAGACCGCGTCGCGTCCGGACGGTGACCGTCTCGTGATCCCGGATGATGTTACGATCGTAAACGGTTCGCTCTTGCTCCCCGTCGGAGACAAGCTTCGCCCCCCCTTCCACCAGGTTTTTCATGGTGATCACGCCCTCGTTCGTGAACACCATGGTGCTGGCATGGAGGCACGCCCACCCCTCGTTGGCGATCTTGGTCTGGATCTGGGGGGTGAAGTAGTAAGCCTCCTCGCGGACCACCTCGAGGATGTCCCGCTCCCAGCGATCCATCGGCGCATGTTCGAGGAGGAAGGCCAGCACGTCGCGCTGCGGCGACTCGGGGAAGCTCCGGGGCTTCTCCGCCTCCGCCTGCATCTTCCGCCGCTGCTCCTCGATGTAGTCGTCCGGGTTGATGTACTTCTCCATGTAGCTGCGGCCCGCCCGCAGCCGCGGCACCTCGGGGGACGCGGACGAGGGCTCTGCCTCCGGCTCCCGGGGGCGCTGCGGCGTGAAGGGCCGCCACGGATCGATCAGGTTCTCCAGCGAAAGGCACAGGTCGATGAACTCCTCGACCTTGTTGACCCCCAGCCGATCCATGATCCGCCGCACCCGCTGGCCGTGGTTGGCCATCTTGTCCACCCACTTGCGCTGCGGGTTGAACGGCTCCGCGCGGCGGATCGGGTCGGTGAGGTTGCCCTGCGCGTCCAGGTCCGTCGTCCGGAAGGAGAAGTTGTTCTTGAAAAAATCCACGTGCGCGTACACATGCGCCATCACCAGCCGCTGCTCGGTCAGGCTGTTGCCCTCCAGCAGGTAGGCGAAGGACGGGTTGTTGTTGATCACCATCTCGTAGATCTTCGACAGCCCGTACTCGTAGCTCTTCGAGAGCTGCTCGTACTCCATCCCGAAGCGCCAGTGCGGGTAGCGGTTGGGGAAGCCCCCGTAGGCCGCCACCTCGTTCATCTGGTCGTAGGAGAGCATCTCGAAGACCGTGGGGAAGAAGTCGAGCCCGTACTCCTGGGCGATCGTCTCGATGCGCGTCTGCTCCTCCCGCAGGTACCCGGGTAGCGAGGTTTTCAGGGCAAATTTGCTCATAACTTACCTTTCCCCAGGAAGTCCTTGATGCTGTTCATGATGGCGTCCTTGTCCCGGATCTCGCTGGTGACGACCCGGTCATCCTTCCCCAGGTGCTCGCGCAGATCCTTGATGAACTGGCCGGAGCCGTAGGGGCTCTCGACCTGGCCGTAGGCGAACATGTTGACCTGGGGCAGCAGCTTGTTCTTCAGCAGGTCGACGCACTGCAGCGTGTCATCCATGGACCAGTTGTCCCCGTCGGAGAAATGAAACGGGTAGATGTTCCACTCGGAGGGCGGATAATGCTCGTCGATGAGCTGGGCGCAGAGCTTGTAGGCGCTCGAAATCATCGTGCCTCCAGACTCGCGGGTATGAAAAAACGTCTCGCGATCAACCTCGCGAGCCGTCGCATCGTGGATGATATAGCGGCTCTCGATGCCCTTGTATTGCTTGCTCAACCAGGTATCAATCCAGAACGACTCTATCCGCACAATCTCCTTCTGCTCGTCCCCCATCGAGCCTGATACGTCCATCATGTACAGGATGACGGCGTTGGCCGCGGGCTCGGTGTTGGTCTTCCAGCTACGGAAGCGCTTGTCCTCCGGGATGGGGACGACGGACGGCGAGCCCGGCTCGAAGGCCTTGCTGGCGATCATCCGCTTGAGGGCCTCGCGGTAGGTGCGCTTGAAGTGCAGCAGCGAGTCCGGCCCGACGCGCCGGATGCCCACGTAGCGGTCCTTGGTGTTCTCCAGGCGGCTCTTGCCCCGGTTCTGGATGTCCGGGAGCGCCAGCTCCTCGCCCAGGATCTCGGCCAGCTCGTCCAGGGTGACGTCGACCTCGATGGAGTGCTGCCCCGCGTCCTTGCCTGCCTTGCCCTTGCCGCTCCCCTCCCCTTCTCCCTCCTCGCCTCCCATCGGGTCGCCGGGGTCTCCCTCCCCCTGGCCGACCCCCCCCTGCTGCTTGTCGCCGAAGCGAAAGCGCGGGATGTCGATCTGAGGGATCGGGATGGAGACCAGATCTTTCCCCTTGCGCCCCATGATCTCCCCGTTCGAGATGTAGCGGCGCAGGTTCTGTCGGATCTTGCCTCGCACGATCTGCCGGAAGCGGTGGTGGTCCTGATCGATCTTGAGCGACATGCGTACTTGCAACGCTAGCACCAAGCTGCCCCCCCTCGCAGGCCCTTCCTCCCTGGGTCTGCTCTTGCTGCTGGGCCCGCTGTTGCCAGGCTGCTCGGCCCCCCAGGGCTCGATCGGTGCCCTCCTCGCGCTCGACCCGGGGGGCGCGCTGCTGGTGCGTGAGGCCCCGGAAGGCATGAGCGGCGCCGCCGCGGGCCTCAAGCCTGGCGATGAGGTCGTGGCCATCGACGGCGCCGACGTGCGCGGCGCCGACCGCGCCGAGATCCACCGTCGCCTCAAGGGCCCCCTCGGCACCCGGGTGCAACTCACCGTCGTCCGCGACGGATCACTCCAGACCCTCTCGGTGCTCCGCGCCCCCTACCGCAAGCGGTGAGGGCGATCCCCCTCTCTGGCAGCCTGGCTCGTCCACGAAATCCGTCCACGTCCACGAAACCCGTCCACGTCCACGAAACCCGTCCACGTCCACGAAACCCGTCCACGTCCACGAAACCCGTCCACGTCCACGGAACCCGTCGACGTGGCCGTGGCCGTGGCCGTGGACGGTGAGCTGGGGAACGCCTCTCCTGTCGGGGTTAGACGAGAGGCCTCGACGTAGCCGTGGCCGTGCCACGTCCTTTCTGTCGGGGTTCGACAGGAGTGCTTGCCCACGGGACCGTCCACGGCCACGGCCACGTCGACGGGTTCCGTGGACGTGAACGGGTTTCGTGGACGAGCCAGGCTCCGCTGTCGGGGTTCGACGGGAGGCC
>JALOQB010000435.1 GCA_025453595.1 Polyangiaceae bacterium | reverse complement strand
CTCGCCCATGTTGCGGAAGCTGGCGCCCATCACCTCGGTCTTGTACCCGTGGCGCTTGTAGTAGTTGTAGATCCGGGTCACCGACAGCACCCCCGGGTCCTCCGCGGGGGGGTACGAGCTGCGGCCCGTCGACTTCAGGTACCAGTCGAGGATGCGGCCGACGAAGGGCGAGATCAGGGTGACGCCGGCCTCGGCGCAGGCGACCGCCTGATGGAAGCCAAAGAGCAGCGTGAGGTTGCAGTGGATGCCCTCTTTTTCAAGGGCCGCGGCGGCCTGGATCCCCTCCAAGAGCAGCGTGAGGTTGCAGTGGATGCCCTCTTTTTCAAGGGCCGCGGCGGCCTGGATCCCCTCCCAGGTGGCGGCGATCTTGATCAGCACCCGGTCCGAGGAGACCCCTGCTTCCCGGTACATGGCGATGAGCTGGTGGGCCTTGTCGATGGTCCCCTGGCGATCGTAGGAGAGCCGCGCGTCGACCTCGGTCGAGACCCGACCCGGCACGATCTCCAGGATCTTGAGGCCAAAAGTGACCGCCAGCCGGTCGAGCGCCAGGCCCACGATCTGCTGGGTCGAGGCCCCCGGACCGGCCTGCTCCCGGGCCCGGGCCAGGGTGCCGTCGACCAGCGGCTGGTACTCGGGCATGCGAGCGGCGGCGGCGATGAGCGAGGGGTTGGTGGTCGAATCTTGCGGACGGAAGCGCTCCATCGACTGGAAATCGCCGGTATCCGCCACCACCACGGTCTGCGCCTTGAGCTGTTCGAGCAGGTTCATCCCACGCTTTTTACCTCATCTTCGCCGGCCCCGGGCCCCTCTGTCGCCGGGCCGGGCGTTTCACCGCCCCCCGGGGTCGTTTCGGGCGCCTCTCGCTCCGGCTCGACCCCCAGGAACGCCATGACCGAGAGCCCCAGCAGCAGCCCCACCACCATGGCCCCGTACACCAGCGGCCCTCCCAGCCATTTCGGCGTCCGGGAGAGGTGATAAGCGAGGATCTCGTTGAAGCAAAAGAGCGCGAGGAACCCCCCGGCCCCGGCCCAGAAAACATTGATTCGTCCCAGCATCGGCGCCTGCCTCGATCGTGATCGGGAGCACAGCATAACCGACCCGGGCGCGCTCCGGTCGAGGCAAGCGCTTCTTGTGGCCCGGGTTCAGGCCGAGAGCGCCAGCTCTTCGTCGGAGGGGTACTCGACCACGGTGCTCCTGGGGGGGCGCACGATCGCCACCACCGGGCTGGTGATCACGTCGTTGTCCTCGACCGCCAGGAACAGGCGCTGGCCCGGGCGGGGAGCCCCCGGGTGGGGGATCAAGGTCCCCACCTCGATGTGCCCTTCGAGCTTCATGGCGAGGGCCTTGTGGCGCCGCATCCAGGTCTTCGACCCCCGGGGACGCACCGCCACCACCTGGCCTGCGCGCACGTGGTACTCGGTGTTCTTGGTGATGTAGACCTTGTGATGGCGTCGCTCTTCGCCCGAATAACGTGCGGTTCCCATGAAGGGGAGGGTGCCCGCCGTGCGGCGAAGAGGACAACTTTTAAGCGACCGCTCAGAGCCCGCGGGGCTCGGTGTCGGCCTTGGCGCGCTTGCGGCGGCGACGGGCAGCCTCAGCCTGCTTCTTGCGGCGCTTGATGCTGGGCTTGAGGTAGTGGCGGCGGCTCTTGAGTTCGCGCAGAATGCCCTCGGAAGCAAGCTTCCGCTTGAGGTGCTTGATGGCGCGCTCGATCCCCTTGTCGCCAACAACGACCTCGAGGGGCTTACACTGAACGGCTTCGGACGGCATCGATCCTCCTGAAAGAAGGCGCGCACTCTTACACCCGGCCCCGGCAAATGCAAGCCCCTCGTGGGGGCCAGGGCGCCAGGGCCCGCTGTCCTTGCTCGTCATGAAGAGCGCCGGAAAGCGGCGGGGCTTTCCAGGAGCGGGCAACTTCGATACACCCCTCGCATCATGGGCGCGCAATGGAAGCAGAAGGGCCGGGAGCAGGCCGCAGGGGCCAAAGGCAAACTCTTCACCAAGCTGACCAAGGAGATCATGGTCGCGGCGAGGGCCGGGGTCGAGCCCGCGGGGAACGCGCGGCTCCGGCTGGCGCTGGAGCAGGCGAAGAAGGCCTCGATGCCCCGCGATACGATGGAGCGGGCCGTCAAGAAGGGCGCCGGGTTGCTCGATGAAGGGGCCACCTTCGAGACCGTGGTCTACGAGGGCTTCGCCCCCCACCGGGTCCCGGTGATCGTCGAGTGCCTCACCGACAACAAGAACCGCACCGCCGCCAACATCCGGGGCCTCTTCAAGAAGGGCCAGCTCGGCGCCAGCGGCTCCGTCAGCTGGGATTTTCGCCGCGTCGGCGCCATCGAGGCGGCCCCTCCGGCCCGCGGCGATGACCCGGAAGAAGCGGCCATCGAGGCCGGCGCCCAGGAGGTCGAGGCCGGCGAGGACGGCGACAGCCGCTTCCTCACCGAGCCCGCCGACCTGGACGCCGTGCAGCGCGCCCTCTCCGCCCGCGGCTGGAACGTCAGCGCCGCCAACCTGATCTGGATCGCAAAAAATCCGGTCGAGATCCCCGCCTCCGCCCGCGACGAGGTCGATGCGTTCCTGGCGGCCATCGACGACGACGACGACGTGCAGCGCCTCTTCGTCGGGCTCGCCTGAGCCCTCAGGGCTGGCAGACCGCCGTCTTGGCGCGTGCCGCCAGGACCGCGGCGACCTTCGGTTGCTTGCTCAGGTCCCAGTCCTCCATCCAGCTCTCCGGCGCGGTCTTCCGGTTCCAGCGCCCGTCGAGCTGGACCCCCCCGTTCCCCCGGGAAAACTTGAACTCGGCGGCCCCCGACGAACTGTCCTGGCACCAGACCCCGCGGATCCCCGTCGACGTCGCCTGGCCCACAAAGAGCCCGTTGTCGTGGTCGTAGGAGGCCCTCGCCTCGCCGCCCACGAACATCAGGTGCATCGTCCCCCAGTCGCCCTTGTAGGTGCCCTCCAGCTCCGCAAGCGGGATCCCGTTCACCTCGCTGCTCGGCCCCGCAGGCGCCTGCTGCGCCTGCTTCGCGGGCGTCTTCTTCGCCGGCTCCGGTTCGCTCTTCTGCGTGCAACCCCCCGCGCCCAGCGCGAGCGCCACCAACCACCACCGAAGGATCTGTGCCATCCCTCGCTTCTAGCATGAGCCCGCTTTGTTCAGGCAGGCGGCGTGGGCCCTGGCTCCCAGCGCTCCAGCGCGTCGAGAAATGCCGGATCAAACCCCGCCTGCCTGCGCCGCCCTCGATCCAGCGGGAGCCCCCGCATCAGCAGCGGCGACAGGGGAGGGGGCAGGGTGGAGGACCAGCGCTGGAACAGGCCCTCGGGGGGGCCCTGCTGGAGCCGCTGGTACCAGTGGAGCGCCAGCGCGCAGTGGGGGATCTCTTCCTCGGCGATCTGCTCCTGGATCCGGGCCCCTTGCTCGTCCCCCACGGCGCGAAAACGGGCCGCAAAACGGGGCGCATGATCGAGGTTGGCGGCCTCCAGGCCCATGCCCATCACCGCCAGAAAATGCGCCAGCGTCTCGGACCTCGGCACCCGCTGCCAGAACCAGTCCCGCACCGGGAAGGCCCCGACCTGCGAGCCCAGCCGCTCCAGGTGCTCCTGGTAGAGGGCCATGTGCCGCAGCTCGTCGTCGAGGACCTTGAGGAGGCCCCGGCGCAGCGGCTCCGGCATCCCCGGGAAGGCCAGGATCGCCCAGGCCATCAGCTCCGCGGCCTGGAGCTCGTGGTGCCAGAACGTATGGAGGATCTGGGCACGACGCCGCGGATCCCGCAGGGCCTCGGGGCCGGGGGCCTTGGGGGCGCGCCCGGTGACCTGGAGCTCCGGGGGGCGCCCCGGGGCCTCGACGCGGCGGGGAGGAGCCTCCGGTTCGAGGGCGTCCGGGGGCGGGGGCGGAGCGATCTTGAGGGCCAGGTCCTGGGTGGTGATGTACGCCCAGGCCCAGCGCTGCAGCGTGCCCTCGGGCGGGGGGATCACCGGGTCTCCTGGCGCGCACGCTGCTGGAGCTCCCGCAGCCTGGGGGCCACCTGGGCCAGCAGGAGACGGCGCAGCGGGCGGGGGGTCAGGTCGTTGAGCGCCATCATGACCCAGGTCAGCACGCCGGGGATCACCATGGCCCGGTCCAGCTCGAAGGCCCGGAGCGACTCCCGGGCGCACTGCTCCGCGGAGATCTCCATCATCGAGGGGACCTCCTGGCCCGTGAAGTTGCCGACATGCCCGGCGAACTCGGTGGCCACCGGACCCGGGCAGGACTGGGTCACCACCACGCCGGTCCCGGTGAGGTCCAGGCGCAGCGCCTCGGTGAAGCCCGTCACGAAGTGCTTGGTGCCGATGTAGCCCGCGAAGCCAGGGACAAACGACAGCCCGAGGCCCGAGCTGATGTTGAGGATGCCCCCGCTCCCCCGCTTCACCATGGGCCCCACCAGCCGCTGCGTCAGGTACGTCAGCGCCACGATGTTCAGCTCGATCATGCGCCGGGTGCGCTCCCAGTCGGCGAGGTCAAACAGGGTCATGTCCCCGAAGCCAGCGTTGTTGATCAGCACCTCCACCTCGCCCACCTGCTGCGTCACGCTCTCCAGCATCGCGTCCACCTGCGGGCGCTCGACCAGATCGCAGGGGGCCACCAGCACACGCAGCCGGGGGTGCGCCGCCCGGAGCCGCTCCGCCAGCGCGTTCAGCTCGTCCGCCCGGCGGGCCACCAGCACCAGCACCCGGCTGCGGGGGGCCAGCTCCTGCGCCAGCGCTCGCCCGATGCCGGACGAGGCACCGGTGATCATCACCACACCATCAAGAGGGGGTCGCATGGGCGGCAAGGGTGGGCGCGCAAGAAGTCGTTGACAAGCCGGGATCGGTCTGGCAAAAGTCTCCCTCACCTGACGGCAACCCATGCGTCAGGCCCAGGTAGCTCAGTTGGTAGAGCAGGGGATTGAAAATCCCCGTGTCGGCGGTTCGATTCCGTCCCTGGGCACATCAACAACCCGCGAACTCCGCGGGTTTTTTGCTTTTTGGCCCATGTCATCCCCCCTCGTGGCCGAGCTGAAGAGCGAACGTGCCAGCGCTGCCTCGCCCTGCTGGGGCCGGTGTCGTTCAGAGGCCAGCAAGAAGGTCATCGTGGGAACCGCTCTCAGCCCAGGGCAGCCGAGCCGGCGGCGCGGGATCGCGGTGGTGGGCCACAAGCCGCATAGCGGGTCAGCGCCCCGGGGACGCCTTCGAGAAGGCCATGCTCGACGCTCGGGCCAGCGATCGGTTCCGCCGCGATGACCCCCGGTGAGGTGCTGCTCGACACCAATGCGGTGTCCGATTTTCTCCTGCATCGCTCCGAGGCGCTGACCCAGC
>JALOQB010000134.1 GCA_025453595.1 Polyangiaceae bacterium | reverse complement strand
CTTGACTGGGAGATCTTGCCCAAGCTGCGGCAGGTCCCCGGGGTCGTCGAGGTCAACACCATGGGGGGCGAGCTGAAGCAGTACCAGGTGCTGATCGATCGCTCCAAGCTCAAGCTCTACCACCTGACCCTGACCGAGGTGGTCGAGCGGCTCCAGGCCGCGAACCTCAACGCGGGCGGCGGCTACCTGGAGCGCGGCGCCGAGGCCTTCGTGGTCCGCGGCGAGGGCATGATCCGTGGGGAGGACGACATCAACAGCGTGGTGCTCCGGGCCGATCCGCAGGGCCCCCCGGTGCTGGTCAAGCAGGTGGCTTCCGTCAAGGTCGGGCAGGCGCTCCCCTACGGCGTGGTGACCTACAACGGCGAGGGCGAGGCGGTGACCGGCATCGTCCTGATGCTGAGCGGCCAGAACAGCCGCGATGTCGTCAACGCGGTGAGCAAGCGGGTCGAGGCGCTGCGCAGCGAGCTGCCGCCCGGGGTCCGCATCGAGGTCAGCTACGACCGCTCCGATTTCGTCGGTCGCACCCTGGGCACGGTGGCCAAGAACCTCCTCGAAGGGGTGCTGGTGGTCACCGTGGTGCTCGCCCTCTTCCTGGGCACCCTCCGCGGGGCCGCGGCGGTGGTCCTCGGCATCCCGGCCGCCATGAGCGTCGCGCTCTTCGGCATGCACCTCTTCGGTGTCACCGGCGACCTGATGTCGCTCGGGGCCATCGATTTTGGCTTCCTGGTCGATGGTCCCATCGTCATGCTCGAGGCGATCCTGGCGCTGACCGCCGGCAAGAAGCTGGTCGGCTTCGCCCGCGCCCAGGAGTACACCCGCATCGTCCAGCAGGTGGCCAAGCCGGTGGCCTTCGCGGTGGCCATCATCATGCTGGTCTACCTGCCGCTGCTCACCCTCGAGGGCATCGAGGGCAAGATGTTCCGGCCCATGGCCATCACCATGGCCTGCGCCCTCTTCGGCGCCCTGCTCTACTCGGTCCTGTTCTTCCCGGCGGTGCTGGTGCTCCTGGTGGGCCCCCCCTCGGGCCACGGCCCCGCCTGGCTCGATCGCATCAGCCGCGCCTACGAGCGCTCTGCCGCCCTGATCCTGGCGCTCCGCTGGCACCTCATCGGCGCCTCCTTCGTGCTCTTCGTCGTCAGCGCCTGGGCCTTCTCCCGCGCTGGCGCCGACTTCGTCCCTCGCATCTTCGAGGGCGACGCCATGGTGACGATCCGCCGCGCCCCCAGCATCTCCCTCTCCGAGGCCAAGAAGCTCGACCTGCAGACCCAAAAAATCCTGCTCAGCTTCCCCGAGGTGCTCTCCGCCCTCGGCATGACCGGGCGCGCCGAGGTCGCAACCGACCCTGTCGGGAGCGACAACAACGACACGCTGGTGCGACTCCGTCCACAGAAGGAGTGGACCACGGCGCACGATTTTGACGACCTGAGCGAGGCGATCAAGGCGAAGGTCGAGGGGGCGGTGCCGGGGACGTTCGTGTCGGTGTCGCAGCCCATCGAGGACAAGACCAACGAGATGATCAGCGGGTCGCGCGCGGACGTCTCGATCAAGGTGACGGGGGTGGGGCTGGAGGAGCTGGTCGGCCTGTCGGATCAGATCGGCAACGTGGTGAAGAAGATCCAGGGGTCCGGCGACGTGCGCGTCGAGCGGATCCTGGGGCAGCCGGTGATCAGCGCCCGGGTGGACCGGGCCCGGATGGCGCGCCACGGGGTGTCGGTGGTGGACGCGTTCAACGTGCTGAGCGCGGCCCGCGAGGGCATCAAGGTGGGGGATGTGTACGAGGAGCACCGGCGCTTTGACCTGCGGGTGCTCCAGCCCCCGGCGGAGGCCCGGGCCGAGGCGCTGGGCGACCTCTTCGTCGAGACCCAGAGCGGCAAGAGCGTCCCCCTGCGGGAGGTGGTCTCGCTGACCGAGGGCGACGGCCCATCCTCGGTGCGGCGCCAGGACCGGGAGCGCACCGTGCGCATCGACGTCAACCTCCGGGGCCGGGACCTGGTCTCCTGGGTGGACGAGGCGAAGGCCCGGGTGGCGGCAGAAGTCCCGCTCCGGCCCGGCTATGCGATCACCTGGGGGGGGCAGTTCGAGAACTTCGAGCGCGCCCAGGCGCGGCTGGCGCTGGTGGTCCCGGCGGCGCTCGGGCTGATCTTCGCGATGCTCTTCTGGATGTTCCGCGACCTCCGGGCCACCGCCGCGGTCTACCTCACGCTGCCCTTCGCCCTGACCGGGGGCATCCTCGGGCTGCTGGTCCGGGGGCTCTCCTTCAGCCTGCCGGCCGCCGTGGGCTTCATCGCCCTGGCCGGCATCGCGGTGCTCAACGGCGTCGTCATGGCCAGCGAGGTGCTGCGGCGCATCGGCGAGGGGGAGCCCCTCGATCAGGCCATCCGCGAGGGGTCCTCTCACACGGTGCGCGCGGTGCTGACCACCGCCGCGGTCGCCGCCCTGGGGTTCTTGCCCATGGCCCTGGCGTCCAGCGCCGGCGCCGAGGTCCAGCGGCCCCTGGCCACCGTCGTCATCTTCGGCATCGCCTTCGGGTCGATCGTGACGCTCCTGGTGCTCCCCGGCCTGCTGCGGATCTTGCTCAAACCTGCCGTTCCGGCGCAGCAGGGGCTCGACAGCATCGAGGGACAGGCCTAAGTCCCTGCGGCCATGACCCATCCTGCCCTCACCACGCTGTCCGAAGAAGAGAAGCTGTTCCGCGACACGGTGCTGGGGTTCGCCCGCGAGCGGGTGGCCCCCCACGTCGCCCGCATGGACGAGGAAGGGGCCCTCGACAAATCCCTGCTCCCGGGCCTCTTCGAGATGGGCCTCATGGGCATCGAGGTCCCTACCGAGCACGGCGGCGCCGGCGGCACCTTCTTTGACGCCATCCTCGCCGTCGAGGCCCTCGCCACCGTCGACCCCAGCGTCTCCGTGCTGGTCGACGTGCAGAACACCCTGGTCCTCAACGCCATCCTGCGGTGGGGCAACGAGGCCCAGAAGGCCAGGTACCTCCCCCGCATGACCTCCTCCTGGATCGGCTCCTACGCCCTCAGCGAGGCCTCCTCCGGCTCCGACGCCTTTGCCCTGAAGGCCCGCGCCACCCGCAAGGACGGGGGCTGGGTCCTCAACGGCCGCAAGCTCTGGATCACCAACGCCAACGAGAGCTCCCTCTTCCTGGTCCTCGCCACCGTCGACCCGAGCCTCGGCTACAAGGGCATCACCGCCTTCCTGGTCGAGCGCGATTCCTCCGGCTTCTCCGTCGGCAAGAAGGAGAACAAGCTCGGTATCCGCGCCTCCAGCACCTGCGAGCTGGTCCTTGAAGACTGCTTTGTGCCCGACGAGAACGTCCTCGGTGAGGTCGGCAAGGGCTACAAGATCGCCATCGAGACCCTCAACGAGGGGCGCATCGGCATCGGCGCCCAGATGCTGGGCCTGGCCCAGGGGGCCTTCGAGTACTCGGTGCGCTACATGAACGAGCGCAAGCAGTTTGGCCAGTCCATCGCCAGCTTCCAGGGCGTCCAGTTCCAGTATGCCCGCGTCGCCATGGAGATCGAGGCCGCTCGCCTCATGGTCTACAACGCCGCCCGCCTCAAGGACGAGGGCAAGCCCTTCCTCAAGGAAGCCGCCATGGCCAAGCTCTTCGCCAGCGAGGTCGCCGAGCGCACCGCCTCCCTCGCGGTCGAGTTCCTCGGCGGCGTCGGCTTCACCAAGGAATACCCCATCGAGAAGTTCTACCGCGACGCCAAGATCGGCAAGATCTACGAGGGGACGTCCAACCTGCAGCTCCAGACCATCGCCAAGATCGTCCAGGCCGAGTACGGCGGTAAATTAGGGGCCCGTCACCGCGGCCTCGCCTCGCACCAGGCGACCCAGCAGCGTGGCCAGCGGGAGGCCACGCTCCGCCCTCGCCGCTGCGTCCAGGCTCGGCGCCCCGTGCTCCCCGCCTGCCACCAGCAGCAGCTCGACCGACGCCCCCCCGGCCCGCAGCGCCCCCACGGTCTCCTCGACCGAGCGAAACCGGGCGCCCATCAGCTGCTCTCCGGCCCCTCCGCCCTCCACCGGCACAAGGGTGTCCTTCTGCCCGTGCACATGCAGCACGCGCACCCCCGCCGCCCCGCCGCAGGAAGGGAGCACCAGCGCCCCCGCGAGCCCCACCACCCCGCGCACCATCCCCCCGCGCTCGCAGGCAAAACGGTACGACATCATCGCCCCGTTCGAGTGGCCCACCAGGTACACCTGCCCGGGCGTGACCTGGCCCCGGGCCGTGAGCTCGGTGATGACACGGGCCAGGTACCCCACGTCGTCGACGTTCTTGCGCTGGGCGCTGCCGCAGCAGGCCCCCGCGTTCCAGGTCCGGTGCTCCCCGCGGGGCGGACCATGCAAGGTCCCGTCCAGGTACGCCACCCGGAAACCGCTCGCCGCGGCCTCCTCGAACAGCGGGAGCCGCGCCGAGAAATCCCGGGCGTTGCCCAGCCCCCCGTGCAGCGCCAGCACCAGCGGCGACGCTCGCCCCTCCAGCCCCGGGGGCGTGTACAGCCGGAACGAGCGCCCCTCCACCGTGACCTCCGCCCCTGGCCCTGCCTCCCCACGCTGGCTCCTCCTGCGGGCCACCGCCAGCCCCACCACCAGCACCGCCGCGCTCACCCCGAACAACGCAAGCTTTCTCGTTCGCATGGAGGCTCCATACAAATCTGCAGGATATGGGGAATCACCAGGTTTCCTGCTATCATTTTGCCAGGGGCCTGTGCAGTGGAGACAGCGCGCTGCAACGTGAAGGGTCGGCGCTCTCCGGTGCGCGCAGCCGCCGGCCAGGGAGGATCATCCAAGGCCCCGATGACCCGATCGCACCGCACCGCGTCCCTCGCGCTTGGCCTGCTCTTCTCGACGTCGCTGGCCTCCGCGGAACCCACCGCCGCGGACCAGGCGCGCGATCGGTTGCTGGACCGCCAGACCACCGCCATGAGCGTGCTGGGGGGCTGGGCGCTGCTCAGCGTGGGCACCGGGGCCGGGCTGTGGGCCCTGGGTCGCACGCCCTTCGTGCGCGCCATGGGGGTGCAGCAGGTGGCCTGGGGAGGGATCGACGGCCTGATCGCCGGGCTATCCTACCGGGGAATCCTCGCCGACCGCAGGCGCTCCGAGCCCCCGGCGTACTGGGCCCAGGAGCGCAGCAAGCTCCGCACCATCCTGGGGGTCAACGTGGCGCTCGACGTGGCTTACCTCGCGGTGGGCGCCTCGTTGCTGGCGTTCGGTCGCCGCGAGTCGGTGCGCGGGGCCGGGGCGGGCATCCTGCCCCAGGGCGCCTTCCTGCTCGTCTTCGATAGCGCATTTCTCCTCTCCCTTTGACCCACATCGGCCCCCTCGCTCGTGGCCCGTCGCCCCGCGCATTTGCACCCACCGGGGCCCAGGTTTTTCTTACCCTGCGGCGCCATGCGATGCTGGCTCGTGCTGCTGTGCGGTCCCCTGGTTGCTGGATGCAGCTCCGGCGGTGACCAGAAGAACGCCCCCCCGGCTCCCTCCGGGGCGCCACGCTCATCCGGAGCTTCCCTACAGACGGCGACGGCGCCGGCGGCCAGCGCGGCAAGCCCCCCTGGCACGGCCAGCGTGGCGGCGAGCGCGGCCCCGGTGGCCAGCGCGGCGAGCCCGGACCTGGGGCCGAGCAAGTGGGCCCCTCCGGAGAAGCCCTCGAAGCCCCCGACGGTGGCCGAGTGGGGGAGCGCGGAGGACATCGAGGTACGCAACGCGAAGAAGCTCAACTGCGAGGTGCGGATGGTGCGCGAGTGGCTGCGGGTGAGCTGCCGCACCGGGGAACATTCGAGCACCAGGATCAAGGACCTCCGGTGGCTCCAGCCGAAGACCAGGCCCGGGGATTTTTTCGACATGGTCAAGCCGGGCTCGCTGGCCAGCATCGTGTTCCCGATCCGCAAGGATACGGACGTGCGCGTCGAGTTTGTCTGGGACGAGTTCACGAGGCCCCTCACGATCCGGTGGTCCCCGGGGGCCCCGAAGCCGGTGGTGTATTTCTCCGGCGACGCGCCGATGGATCTCAGCAAACCGAACTGCGTCGCGGTGTGCGGGCTGCCCTACTTCCCCGGCCGAGGGACGATGCCCTGCCCGAGCTCCCACGACCCGACCAACGGGGAGGACAACGGCTGCATCTGCCGCGCCTACCGGGACAAGACCTGCGCCATGGACTGGTGAGGAGCGCCTGCAGCGCGCGGCCTTGACCCGGTGGGGCCGCGGGTGTCTGCTCCGGGGGTGAAGCCCCTGTCGCGTCTTTCTTGCATCGCCCTTCTCCTGGTGGCCGGCGGCGCATCGCAGCTTGCATGCTCGCCCGCGGAGAGCCCCGATGCCGAGGTGCCGGTGACCGGCGATGAGGATGAGGTGATCGTCAGGACCGAGACCGAGGAAGAGTGGGCCCAGTACCAGGCGAGCCTGAAGTTCGCGCTGGGCTACAAGGCTCGCTGCCCGGCCACCAGCGGTCGCCCCCGGGTGATCGTCTCGGGCTACGGGCGCTTCATGAGCAACCGCAGCAACGCCACGGGGAAGATGATCCAGAAACTCATCCCCGAGGCGCTCTACCCGGAGACCGACCCGCCAGCTCCCGGCGAGGTCGATGACCCGGCCCCGCAGACCTCCGTGGCCCTGGGGACGCTCGATCTTCCGGGGGCCGGCAAGGTCGACGTGTGCGCGATGATCCTGCCGGTGTTCTGGGATCTTGCGTCCATCCTGGTGCTCAAAGAAATCCAGGCGTTCCGGCCGGATCTGGTGCTGATGAACGGCATCGCGGGGCCAGCGCAGCCGCTCTGGCTCGAGCTGGGCTCGGTCAACAAGGCCATGAACGCGCCGGATGGCTCCAACCTGCTGGCCCCGGTCGAGGGGTCTCCGCTGATCCCGAAGGCCTCGGCGGCGGATCAGGCCCGGGGCCTGCGCATGTCGTGGGACGCGGTGAAGCTCGCCGCCGAGGGCGCCATCGCGGTCGAGAGCGACACCCAGGACGAGCAGGGGAACGCCCTCCAGGACATCCTCTCCGGGGCGAAGTTTGCCGGCTTCCCCAGGCCGAGCAACACGTACCTCTGCAACAACGTCGCCTACACGGTCAACTACCTGATGGGTTACCCGGGGCGCTCGGTGAAGCTGATGCAGGCCAGCCAGCCGAGGCCAGGCCAGCCCAGCAGCATCAGCGTGAAGTTGACCCGCGACCACCGGCTCACCCCGCGCGATTTCATCCACTGGCCCGGCTCGCTGTCGGACCGGAACCTGGACGCCGCCGCCCGCGTGCTCGCGGCCATCATCGACGCCCAGCTCCTGGCCCTCCGCGAGGGCGATCTCCCCACCCCTGGCACCAACGATCGCGCCGAGGTCACCGAGTCCTCGGACACCTTCTGAACCTACCAACGGTTCAAGACGACCGCTTTGACCCGCAGCCGACCCTCTCCGGCAGCCGCAGCCGCATCCGTTATCTCCACAACAGCCGTGGGTTCCGCTGTCCTTGCAGCCGTGGCAGCTCCCGGGAGACGAACGTCGCCGTCGGGATCGCCGGGATGGTCGAGTACGTGAAGCCCTTGCTGTCGTTGGTCACGATCCAGTCCATCCCGGCCCGCTCGGCGCAGGCGATCTGCACGTTGTCCTCGAAGTCGTTGCCGGTCTTGTTCTTGGCTCGATCCAGCTCGTACCAGCCCACCGGCAGCACCTTGAACGCCTGGAGGCACGACTTGACCGCGTACAGCGCCTGGTCCCTCGCCTCTTCCTCGCTGTCGCCGTCGGCTCTTCTTGTCTTGTTGATGACGTACTCCAGCGTCACCAGCGTCGTGGCGGTCAGGTGGATGTCGATCTTGTGGTCCACGTGGCCGTCCCACATCGCCTCTGCGTCGGGCCGTCCCGGGCGCAGCAGGAAGAAGTCCAGCAGCACGTTGCAATCCATCAGCACCGTCGGTCTGCTCATCCTGCCCCCTTCCGGCCCCGGGCGCTGGCCAGCAGCTCGGCCACGGTCTCCTCGCTGGGCGGTGTCCGGTAAGGTTTGATCCGGGACAGCACCTCCTTCGCGGGCGGCCCCCGGTCTTCCTGCGGGGCCACCAGCCCGGCCTGCTGCTCCATCCGTTGCTGGATCCCCTGCTTCATCCTCAGGTGCTCGTCCCGGTGGGTCTTCGTCAGGAACAGCAGGTCCATCAGGTAGCCCAGGTCCTTGCTGTCCAGCCCGTACTCCTGCGCTGCCAGCGCGTTCAGCTCCACCTCCGCCTCCCACCGCTCCGCTGCATGCACCAGACCGTCCCGCTCCGGCTCCAGCCCCACCGCTCCCGCAAGCTCCCGGTAGTCCGCCCACGGTCGCTCCTCCGTCACCGCCAGGCACGTCAGCCTACCCGTCAGCTCCGCTATCCGTTGCTGCTCCTTCGTCTCCCTCCACGGCGGGACCGGAATCGCCAGAAAGGCGCTGGCGGTCAGATGTGTCTTGCCCAGACGAGATCGCACGATGCTGTCCGCGGAAAAGGAAGAGAGCAGGCCCGCGAGAAAAAGAAGACAGGGGAGTTCCATCTGGAATTTCCACTCCACCCCCGTACCGGACACGATCGGTACAAGAGGACGAACAAAGGGGGCGGTATGCGCAACACCCACCCGCCTTGGCAAGATCCCGCAGATCAGCGTCCTCTGGTTCGTTCCGTTGGTGATATCCCTCCAGGCCAGCCGGTAGCCGTCCCAGTCGAGCCGCACCCATTCGTCGGGCAGTTGCCTGGTGCCGGTCAGCGCCTTGACCCAGTCCAGCGCGGCGGACTCTTTTCCCCCCCTGAGCTTGCCCTGGGCGTCGAGCCAGTCGGCGATGGCCTTCAGGATGCGGCCCTCCTGCCGCTCCCGCAGGAAGCCTCCGGCGCCCCGGGGGCCCGGATCCAGCCAGGCGTCCGGCAGCTCCCCCTGGTGCACGCCAAACAGGTTGAACTGGGTCCCCTGGATCAGCGGCAGTCGCCCCTCCCGGTGGGTCTGGAGGAAGAAGTGGCGCTGCTCTTCCGCGTGAAGTTCGCGCGAATAGATATCGACGCTCCAGGGGGGGTCTTCGAGCATGGGGTGGTGGAGCAGCTTCTGCTCCGCCTCCCAGTGGGCCTGGCTACGGACCTCGGAGACCGGGTAGCTGTCCCGGGGGTCCGTGCGGATCTGCTCCACGGCGATGCGGGCGGCCCGGGCGTCAAAGTCCTCCAGCTCCTCCAGCCTCCGCAGCATGAACACCGCCCGCAGCGTCTCGGTCTTCCCCCCGGGCTCGAACACGTTGAGGCAAAATTTGGTGCGCCCGTCGATGTCCGGGAAGAGCCCCTCGGTGTTGGTGAAGCCCGCGACGGCGTGGGTGAGGCTCTGTTCAAGCAGCAGGTGGCGCAGGCCGTTGGAGGCCAGGTCAGACCAGAGGCCCCCGTCGGTGACCAGGCCCGCCATGCCCCGGGGCCTGAGGAGCTTCCAGCTCAGCTCGACCGCGTACTTGTAGAGGTTCGAGTGAGCCCCCTGGAACTCGCCCTTCACCTGCCGTCGCTGGTGGGTGTACCAGCCCGCGGTGAGTAGTTTTTTGTAGTCCTCGATGGAGCGCTGGAAGGCGGTCCAGCGGGAGGCGATGTGGGGATCGGCCAGCAGCTCGCGCTCGCGCTCCTCGGCGGCCTTGCCTTTCAGCGAGCGGAACTCGGGGTCGTAGTCCGGGAGGAAGTGCTTCAGCTCCGCGGCAGGTTCTTCCCACGGGGGGTTGCCGAGGATGAAGTCGAAGCCGGGCTGGTCGCGTAGCCGGAGGGTGGAGCTGGTGGCGGGTGGATCGACCCCCTCCAGCGGCAGGCCCTGGGGGGCCTTGTCGTCGTGCTTGCTGCGGGCCTTGCCGTGGGTGATCTCGAAGAAGACCTCGGGGAACTCGACCTCGTAGCAGAAGGTGCCGACGGACCGGATGCGTTCGAGGAGCTGGGCCGCTTCCAGGTCGGGGAAGCGCTCCTGGAAGGCGATCACGGAGAGGGCCTCGGTGAGCCGGCGGGCGATCTCGTCGGCCTGGTGGTGGAGCTGCTTCCACAGCTCGCGGTCCAGGTTGGGGTTCCGTAGCTGCTCGCGGAGGGTGAGGAGGGTGAAGAGCTCTTCCTTGTAGTTCTTGAAGAGCCGGGAGGCGCGTTCCTCCGGGCGAAGCGGGTTGATGAGGGCGTTGCCCTGCTTGAGGCTGACGTTGACGAAGGACGGGAAGCAGAGGCCGTTGGGCTTGTAGGAGAGGGCCGAGAGGGTGAGCAGGTTGGAGGCCACGTTGACCGCCTTCACGTCCACATCGACGCCGTGGAGCATGTGGAGCAGGACGTACCACTCCCAGGCGCCCGGTTCGGCCTCCCGGCGCCACACGTCAAAGGGGGGGCTCTGGGTGATCTCCTCCAGGGCTTCTGCCGGGAGCAGCGCCAGGTGATCGGCGATGGGCTCGCGGAAGCGCGACAGGACCGCGAAGGCTTCCCGAAGGAAGATGCCGCCGCCGCAGGTGGGGTCGAGGATCTTCCAGCCCATCAGCTCTGCCAGCAGGGCGCGGACCCGGGGGCGCCGCTGGCCCGGCGGCCCCTTGATGGCCTCCGAGAGCTGCTTCAACCATGTCTCCAGGCGCAGGCCGAGGGTGCGCTCGACCAGCCAGGAGCAGGTCTTCTCGTCGGTGTAGTAGGCCCCCTGCTCCTTGCGGTTCTTCTCGTGCTCGACGACCCCGACCTCGGCGCTCCCGGTCCTGGGGTCGTAGCGCATGCGCAGGTCGGTGCCGATGGTGCTCTGGTAAAACTCCTGGAACGCCCGGGGGTCGAGGTCGGCGTAGTGGAAGGTGTACTCGTCGGTGCAGGTGCCCGCGATCAGCCGCACAAATTCGTCGCTGTACCGCTCCTCGAGGATCTTCTGGAGCACGTTCGCCGCCTCGGCGATGCGACCCTGGTGCAGGTCGCCCCCCGCCACCGACTGGTAACGCTCGGCCCGGGCATGCAGCTCGCCCACGAAGGCCCCCGGGTCGTTCATCGAGGGGGGCGGGATCGAGGAGGGTTTGCTCGCCGCAAGCTCGACGTAGTTCGCCTGGAGGTTCTTGCTCCCCTGGGCGCTGGCCCCCGTGGTGGGCTCGCCCTTGCCCTCCTTGCCGCCCTTGCCGCCCTTGCCGCCCTTGCCGCCCTTGCTGCCCTTGCCGCCCGGGGGCGGGGAGGGGAGGGGCTCCTCGAAGAGGCTCTGCTGCTGGGGTCGGGTCTTCTTGTAAGAGCCCAGGACGCGGCGGACGTACTCGGTGAGCTTGCCGGAGTCGCGGACGGAGCGGCGCAGCAGCTCGTCGTAGGAGGTGCCCAGGGCGAGCTGCTTCTCATCCTGGCTGGTGGCCGAGTACCCGAACTGGACCTCGAGGTAGCGGTAGAGCACCAGGCGAAGGAGGACCGTGTCGACGGTGGCGATGAGGCTGGCCCGGAGGTCCTTGTCGAGGATGAGGGCCTCCAGCGGGGGGAGCTGGGCGGCGCCAGGGCGCAGGATGCGCCCGATCGGTTCCAGCAGGCAGGCCCGGTTCTCGGCCCGCAGCAGCAGCCGTGCGATCCGCTCCCGCTCCTCGTTCATGAAGGCGACAAAGCCCTCGTCGAGCTGGGCGCCGACGAAGAACCTTTCCCAGGCCCAGGCCACCGGGGCCACGCTCTGCTGGACGAAGGAGAGGAGGTCCGCCAGGCTGCCGGCCTCGCCGCTGGCCCCCGGCGGGCTGCCCTCGCGGACCAGGCTGGCGAGGGTGGCCGCGGAGAAGCTCTGGTAGCGCTCCTCGATGCGGGAGCCCTCGGGGAGCCGGTCCGGGGCAAAGCGCATGCGGCGGGAAAACGGGTCGCCGTCGAGGGGGAAGAGCAGCAGAAACGCGGGGCAGGCCAGCAGGAAGAGGTCCGGCGCGTCGGCCCCGTGGCCCGAGCTGCGGAGGAAGGTCCGGTAGCTGTTGGCCTCGCGCTGCAGCAGGCGGAGGCGGCTCCCGTGGATGGCGGTCTCGCTGGTGATGTCCTCGCGCCACAGCACCAGGAGCCGCGGCGCCCCGGCGCGCCCCGGGGCCACGAAGAAGCGCGCCCCCTGGAGGTCCTTCTTCTGGGGAGCCGCCGGCGCCAGGGACGCCGGCGTGTAGCCTCGCGTCGCAAGCCAGGCCGTCAGGGGCTCGATGCCAGCGAGGGCCTGGTGGAGTTCGCTCCGTGGGGTCATGGTCATCAGGGGGCCATCGAACACGAGAACGCCAGCCACGCCAAGGGCGCGGCGAGGGCCCGATCACTCGACGGTCCAGGTGGCCGCCAGGACCCGCAGATCGACCCGGGACCAGAGGCCACTGGACTCCTCGAAGAGCGGCTCTTGCCGGGGCACCGGGGCCCCGCCGGGGGCCCACCGACCGCCGGACAGCCGCTCGAAGATCTCCTCGAAGGACCCGAGGAAAAAGTCCCGGGGCATGTCCCGGATGAAGAGCAGATCCTGCTCCACCGCCTTCTCGTCCTGCGCGTTCAGCAGCTCGTGCACCTGCATCGGGTCCAGCACCGTGGTCACCAGAAATTTGATCGGGTCCCCGAGCCCCAGGATCCGCTGCTGGTTGCCCCTGGAGATGGAGGCGAGGTTTTTGCCGATGCTTTCCCGGGCCTCCTGGGCCAGCCTGCGGAGGCGCTCGGAGGGGGTCTTGCGGGCCGCCGGGGCCAGCTGGGCGCGGAGGCGCTGCTGCACTTCTTCGTTGTGCTCCTCGACGAGGCGGGCGGCCCAGCGCTGCAGCAGGCCGTCGAGCCGCGTGAGGGCCTGCGTCCAGCGATGGCGGCCCACGCCGGGGCGACCGCGGTGGGGGCCGCCGCGGAGGAGCTGGCGCACCAGGACCTCCAGGTCCGCCGCCGGCAGGAGGGACGGATCCGGCTGGACCACCAGGGCGTGCAGCTGGGGCGTGGTGCCCAGGACCTCCCCGCTGGACGACCGTGGGGTCACGGCGAGGGTGAGGAGCCAGCCTCCCGCCTGGGCGGGGCCCTCGTGGCCCACGATGGCGGCGGCCAGCGTCGGGGGCGGCGCGGTGAGGCCCGGGTGGTCGAGGCGGAAGCCGGCCAGCAGCCGGAGCGCGTCCAGCTCGGACCCGGCCCCGGGCTGCACGCCGGGGACCTGCTCCTGCTGCTCGGCCAGGGCCCGCTGCTTGCGGTCCAGGAGCTCCTGGATGGCCTGCTCCTCCCCTGCGAACCCCTGCTGACCGGAGCGGGCGGCGCGCACGCTGGCGATGTGGGCGCTGACCTCGTGGAGCAGCAGCTCATCGAAGTTGGTGTCGTTGACGGCGCCCTCGGTCTTCTGGCGGAGACGCTCCCGCAGGGCCACCTCCTGCTCGACGGCGGCGGCGCTCCAGCAGTAGTGGACATCGACGACCCGGCGACCGGGCTGCTCCGGGTCGGGGCGCCCGCCTCCCCGGCGATCGATGCGGCCGATGCGCTGCTCCAGCACCATCGGGTTCCAGGGCATGTCGAGGTGGATCAGGCAGGAAGAATCCTGGAGGTTCTGGCCGATGCCGATGGCCTCGGAGCCGATCAGGAGGTCGATGGGGCCGCCGAGTTGTTCCAGCAGGGCCTGGGGGGTCTGGCGTGCGTTGGGGGCGAAGGCCGCCAGCACCCGCTCGCGGTCGTGGCGCGAGGCTCTGCCGGGCTGAGCGAGGAGGAATTCGCGGCGCTCCTGGGGGGGCAGGGAGAGGGAGCAGGCCCACTCCGGCTGGGTGAGCTGGGTGCGCCTGGGCAGGGAGACCCAGGCCTCGTTGCCGCCGAGGGCCAGGCCGATGCGAGCCTCGGGGCAGAGGACCAGGAGCCGCAGGAAGGCGCGCAGGGCGGTGTCCGCGAAGCCCGCGATCAGGATGGGCTTGTGGCCGGCGTCGAAGGCGCGCCGGGCGACCGGATCCAGGAGCCGATCCTTGGGGGAGCTCTCCTCCAGCGTGAGGGGGATGGCGGCGCGGAGGTCGCGGACCAGGGCCCGGTCGTTGCCGATCTGGTCCTCGAGGACGCTCCGCAGCAGCCGCACCGTCTCCCGGTCGTCGAGGGAGGCGAGGAGCTTCTGCGTGTTCCGCGCCCGGACCTTCTCGGAGGACGACAGCACCGCGTCCTGCTCGTCCTCCCCTTGCTGGAGCCTGGTGTACTCCCGGGAGAGCCAGGCTTCCAGCTGCGCACGAGGGGAGCCGGAGGCCAGCAGCCCCTCCACGGTGGCGGCGAATTCCTCCAGCCGCCGCGCGATGCTGGCCAGCGAGACCGCCAGGGCAAAGAGCGAGCTCTCGGCCCGCTTGTAGATCTGGATGAGGAAGCTGCGCTGGAGGTTCGAGCCCGCGGGGCTCGCCTCCTGGCGGATCCGGTGGAGCGACCACTGGAGGGCCCCGAAGGGCTCCCGGTAGGGCACAAAGAGCTGTTCGAGGGCCTCCTTCAGCTGGACAAGGAGCCGATCATGCTGGTCCGGCGGCGTGGACCCGAGGACCGCGTGGGCGTGGACGATGCGCTCGGGGAAGGCCACCGTCTGCTGGTAGCGCTGCGCCAGCGAGGAGCGGGTGCGCTGGACAAATACCTGGTCAAAGAGGTGCCGGTAGGGCCCCATGGGGAGCTGCTCGAACCAGCGGACCGCCTCCGCCGTCGGCAGCGTGCCCGCCGGGGGGACGGTCATGTGCTCGAGGGCGTGGACCAGCGTCGTCGAGGCCAGCTCCGGGTACGAATCCCGGAGCAAGGGCCCGTCGTTCCAGGCGACCAGCAGGTAGTTCAGGATGTCCTCGCGCCGGTTGTTCCAGGGGGTCGCGCTGATCAGCAGCAGCCGGCAGCGGCGGTTGCGCTGCAGGTGCTCCCGGAGCTGTTTCCAGAGCTTGTTGGAGCGGTTGCGCAGCGCCTCGTGGGCCTCCTCGACGACGATCAGGTCGCAGCCTGCGAGCCGGGCCAGGGCCTCCGGCATGTCCTCGCGTTCGAGCTGGTGCCGGTTGATGAACTCAAAAAGATCGTCGGGGGCATCGACCCGGCGCGCATCGAGCTCCCACTGGTCACGGAGCTTCTGCGGGGCCACCAGGCCGATCTTGCTGGCGAGGCCGGCGCGCCGCAGGTACCAGGCGGTCCCGATGGCGGTGAGGGTCTTGCCGAGACCCACGCTGTCGGCCAGGAAAGCGATGCGGGAGCGCTGGAGCCGGGCCACCAGCCCCTGGAGCCCGATCTGCTGCTCCGGGGTGGGCGAGAGCTGGCGATGAGGGCTGTCGGGGAAGGCGACCTCGCCCAGCGCATCGAGCCCTTCGAGCTGCTTGCGGTGGAGGTCCACCAGCATGGCGAGGTGGAGCCGCGCGTTCGCCAGCCTCCCTTCGAGCCCCGCCTGGTACACCTGCTCGAGCCCCGGGGTGACGAGCCGCGGCGCCTCCGGGGGGGCCTGCCGCTCCAGGATGTCGAGCAGCGCCGGCTCCGGCTCGCAGCCTTCCTCCCAGCGCCCCGAGAACCAGCGCCAGAGCAGGGTGTTTTGCTCCTGATCCCGGAGGGTGACGTTCAGCTCGAGGTTGCCCCGCTCGGAGAGCCCCGGGGCCGAGATGTTCGAGCTGCCCACGACGGCGAGGGAATTCATCAGCTTCCGGTGGACGTTCAGCTCGTTGAACGCCAGGTACAGCTTGGCGTGGAGGAATGCATCCGGGTAGACCCGCACCGCGAGCCGCCCCGCCCGCACCGCCTCCTGGAGCAAGGCCCAGCCCCCCCGATCCACCAGCTCCGAGCTCTCCTGGAGCCGCTCCTCCAGCACCGCCGTGAGCGCCGCGGCGGTCTGCCGATCGGTCCGACCGCTGAAGAGCAGGTGCAGCGTCTGGATCTTCGGGTTCTTCAGCAGCTCCAGCACCCGCAGCAGCCCCCTGGCGTAGAGGTACCCGGTCGCCAGGCGCACGTGGGGCAGCGCATGCTCCCGGGTGCTGAACTGCTGGACAAAGCTCTCCAGCAGGCTCCCCATGCTCACGGTGGCGTCGGTGTTGTCGGCCACCAGCTCCGACGGCTCCAGCAGGACCCGCGGCAGCCGCTTCACGAACAGCGGCTGCGTGAGGCTTGTCCCCAGGGGCACCACCCAGCCATCCTCCCGGATCCACAGCCCGGGGGAGAACCCCGAGGTCTCCTGGAGCTCCCAGGCTCTTTCCTCCGACAGACCGTGGACCCAGAGGCCCGGCAGCAGCAGCGCCCCGTCCCCGTCCTCGCCCCCGTCCAGCGGGGAAAGACCGTCAGGAAACAGGACTTCCACCTCCAGTACCGTGGCCGGATCGAGCCCCGCCAGTACCGTGGAAGGCGGCGCGTTCCCCTGTGCACGGGCCTGCAACCAGACGGCGGCAGGCAGGGCCAGTGGTGGGGTTGCGTCCGGCGCCAGAGGCCGCGTCCCCAGGGAAGGTTGTTCCGAGAAGCCGAGGCAGACACGGGTTTCACCGCGGCGAAGACGGACCTCGACGGCAGGCCGCTGGACCCAGGGCAGATGGTTCATGACCGGCAGGCTACCAGGCCCCGGCGCCTGCTTCGATGACCGGCCCGCCCTCCCCGGGGGCGCCGTGGGATCCGGCTTGTCAGCCCCGGGACGGTGTTGCTAACTCCGCCCATGAGCAACGAAACAACCCACTCGCTCTCCACCCTTGAACAGACCCCGGCCCGGGTACTCACCTTCCTTCGGGCCGCGGGCACCTCGCCGGAGATCCGGGCGCTCCTGGCGGCCCGCGGCTACAGCGACAGCGACCACGAGGAGGGCTGGACCTTGCTCCACCAGGTCTCGGGCCACCGCCCGGCCCCCCTGCCGGCAACAGCCCCGGACACGACGGCGCGGGACGCCATCAACGCCCTCGATAACTGGGACGAGGATGGCTACCGGCTGGTGCGAGCGGCGCTGGCCCGACGCTTCCCCGAGCAGATGATTTTTGTGCTGGAGGGTCTCGCACCGGCCCGGGGCGCTGGCGCCGTGCTCTCCGTGAAGAACCTGCTGGACCGCCTCGACGCCCTGGAGACCTCGCCGGAGCGGGCCGGTAGCCGCAAGCAAGACCTGGCCGCCATCGAGGCGATCGCCTCCAAGGGGATCACCGGCGAGGAGCGGGCCCGGCTCCGGGCGCTGGTCGCCGCTGCGCAGGCGCCGACCGGGGCGGCTTCCCCGGCTCCGGTGGTACCTCCGCCGGTCCAGGACCTCCAGGCGCTCAAGGACTGGTTCGACGAGTGGGCCGAGACCGCCCGGGTCGCCATCAAGCGCCGGGACCACCTGATCCGCCTGGGTCTGGCCAGGCGCAAGAGCAGAAAGCAGAACGACCCCGCCGCCTGAGCCGCCCTGTTCCCCGGGGCGACTCCCCGGACCACGGGGGAACCTTCGTGAACGATCGCGCGACCTTCCCAGACGACCGCGAGGGCCGTTTCCCCCCGGAGAAAGCCGGATCCGCCGGGCCCCAGGGCTTTTCCTGACCACCGGATGAGCTTTTTTTCCGCTCCGGAGGGCCTCGAGGCCCTTCACGAAGGGCTCGCAGCGCTTCAAGAAGGCCCGGATCGGGCCCGGAAGAGGGGCAACGGAGCCGCGGCGTTCCTGGTCGAGGCCCAGCTTCTTGCTTCGCATCGGGTCGTCCGACGGCAGCTCCCCCAGGTCGACCAGCGCCTGGTGCCGCGGTCAGCGGGGCGAGGAGAGTTGCTGGAGGTCATGGCCTCACTTGCGGCGCCCCAGGTAAAGCGATGGCGAGGCAACGTCGGTACTCGTTTCTGCCATGGCCGTTGTGGCTCCTGACGAGAGCACTGTAGTTGCAGCCTCGCTTGCTTCTTCCAGTGCAAGGCT
>JALOQB010000434.1 GCA_025453595.1 Polyangiaceae bacterium | reverse complement strand
AGCTGCGCCTGCTGGCCGCCCGCGCGCAGGCCGACGTGGTGGTGATCTTCGACTACGGGCACCGGGTCGAGACCTCCCCCAACGGATGGGTGGCGCTGACGCCGCTGCTGCTGCCGACCTTCTTTGTGCCCTTCCTCGACAAGAAGATCGAGTCGTACCTCGACACCTATGTCATCGACACGCGCAACGGGTTTCTCTACGCGCACATCGCGTCGGACGAGAAGACGCCGCTGGGCTCGACCCGCATCTATCACGACGCGGAGCCGGCGCTGCAGGCCGACTGGCAGAAGATCCTGGGCGCCACCCGGCAGCGCCTCGCGGCCATCACCTCGCAGGGGCCCGCTGGCGCGGCGCCACCGGGGCGCCCGGCGGGGGAGTAAGGTCATTGCCAGCGGGTCCTTCGCTGCCCTAGCGTCCCCGGGCCATGCGTCTCCGCTCCTCGATGATCCACCTCGGCCTGGGGGCGTTGACCGCGCTCGCCTGCTCCCCTCCGGCGCCACCCATCCAGCCTGCGCCGCCCCCGACCGCATCGACGGCGGCCGCGCCTCCCCCTGCGGAGCCCGATCTCTCCCCCGTGGCGGCCCCTCGCACCGTCGTGGCGGTGGGGCGCTGGTCCAGCGTCGCAGGCACCCTGAAGACCCTCGATGCCGCCGGCAAGATCCCCCTCGGGCTCGATTCGCTCCTCGAGAAAGAGCTGGGCGACAGGGAGCTGCTCGCGCTGCTCAAGCTCGATGGCGCCATCGACGGGGCCGTGATGATTGACCCTGCTTCTACGCCGAACGATCCGGCTTTTCCGGCGGTGGTGTCGCTGCCGTTGCGCGAGCTGAACGGTGCCCTCGCCCTGGCGGGGCGCGCCAGGAAGCCAACCCCGATCCGCCCCGGGGTCTTCCGGATCGGTTTCAACAAGGATCTGGTGTGCGACCTCTCGGTCTCGGTGGGGGACGCGCCGGCGCGGCTGCTGTGCGGCGGGCGCGAGCGCGATCTGGATCTGCTGGTTCCCTGGATGACACGGGGGCTACCCAGGGACTCGTTCGGGGGCGCAGACCTGCACCTGGAGCTCCGGGTCGGTGGGCTCCGCGAGCGCTACAAGGAAGAGCTCGCGGTGATGGGGCCGGCGCTCCCTGTGGCGGCCTCCAAGATGCTTCAGGAGCGGGGGATCACCGATCCTGTCCTGCTCGACATGGGCGCCGCGGCAGCGAAGGACGTTCCCCGGTTCACCAGCGATCTCGACGCGCTCCTCCTGGACGTGAAGCTCGACCAGACCAGAGCGGAGGCGAGCGTCTCGGGGACGATCAAGTTCAAGGGCACCTCGTCCTGGGCCACCCGCTTCATGACCCACCGCAACGGGACGTCTGGCAGCCCTCCCCCGATCTTCTGGCAATTGCCCCGGGAGAGCGGCAGCGCCAGCTTCTACCACGGCGCCGACTCCAGGATGTTCGAGGAGCTGCGCGGCTCCCTGGCCACCGCGGTGCGGGCCGTGATCCCCCCCAAGGCGCTCGCCCCCGCGGACGCCCGCGCGATCGTCGAGCTGATCGCGACGGCCCCGGTGAGCAACGCCAGGGGCATCGTGACGGCCCGCGGCCACCTGCCAGCAAGGGCCCCGGAGAAACCGATCCGCCCTGAAGATTTCAAGCCTGCGGACGCGGTCCGGATCGCCTTGCAGCGGTCCAGCGACGTCGCAGGCTGGGGGCTGGTGGGCCTGGAAGCAAAGGCTGACCCCTACGTGACCTGGCTCAAGCAGCTGGGCAAGCTGTACAGCTCCCGAACCCTGCAGACCTCCATCCAGAAGAAGCTCAGCGAGAAGACCAAGGAGCCCCGGGCCGCCGCGCTCCCCTGGCTCTCGGTCCATTTCGTGAAGCCCCCCAGGGGCGTCCCCGAGAACTCGTTTGTCCTCGAGATGCGCTCCGTCACCTCCAGCCGGACGGTCTGGAAGGAGCTGGGCTCGATGCATGGCCACCGCGAGCACCCCAAGACCGGCGAGATCAAGGCGTCCACTTCCTCCTTCATCGCCGTCAGCCAGGATGGCGAGCACACGTGGATCGCCTCCAGCGCGGACGTCCAGACCCTCGGTCGCATCCTGAACGCCGTCAGAACGGGCGCCCCCAGGGAAAACACCCTCGGTGCCCAGGAGGGTCTCGATGCACTCAAGGTCGGAACAAACACCGGCGGTGGGTTCGTCATCCCTCGCAGCATCGCGGACACCTTCAACCTCCTCTTCAGCGACGAGGTCTTCACCGGGGGCCGGCAGAGCATCGAGGAGGCCCTCGCGGTGATCCCGAACAAGGGCAAGACGCCGGTGTTCCTGTTTGCCTCGGGGGAGGACGGGGAGGCCCCGTCGAACACCGCGCGGCTGGTGCTCCAGCGGGGGTCCTTCGAGGACCTGATGACCCTCGTGTCCCGGGCCATCAAGCGCCGCGCCGACGCCTCGGCCACCCCCGCCGGGGGCCCCGCGCCGGGCCCCTGAACCGCGGCGAAGGGCCTCGCATCATGCCGCGACGGGCGACCCCGGGAGGGGTCAGGCCCGGGCACCGGCGGGCAGGCTGCGGGCGTGTTGCCGTGGAAGCCCGGCGGCACTAGAAGCAGCGGGCCTTTGAACGCTGGGAGAACCCGATGGATTTCCGACTCTCCGATGAGCATGCCGCGCTCCGCGATGCGGCCCGCCGCTTCACCAAGGAACGCATCATCCCCGTGGCCGCCGAGTGCGACCGCGAGTCCCGCTTCCCGATGGATGTCTTCAAGGAGGCCTGGGAGCAGGGTCTTATCAACCCCACTTGCCCGGCGGACTACGGCGGCCTCGGGCTGGGCGAGTTCGAGAACACGATCATCACCGACGAGCTGGCGTACGGGTGCACCGGCATCCAGACCAGCATGCTGGCGAACGGGCTGGCGCTCACGCCGGTCAAGCTCGCCGGCACCGAGGAGCAGAAGAAGAAGTACCTCGGCATGCTGACCAGCGAGCCGATCCTGGCCAGCTACTGCACCAGCGAGCCGGACGCTGGCAGCGACGTCGCCGGCATCAAGACCCGCTTCACCAAGCACGGCAACGACTACGTGATCAACGGCCAGAAGTGCTGGATCACCAACTGCTCCTACGCCCGCTGGTACGTGGTCTTCGCCACCAGCGACCCGGCCTCGCGCCACAAGGGCATCGCGGCCTTCCTTGTCGACCGGGACACCCCCGGGGTGCGCCCTGGCAAGAAGGAAGACAAGCTGGGCCAGCGCGCCAGCGACACCGCGGTGCTGCACCTCGATGAGGTCGTGGTCCCGGCGGCGAACCTGCTGGCCCCCGAGGGGCAGGGCTTCAAGCTCGCCATGGAGACCTTCAACCAGACCCGCCCCGACATCGCCGCCGGCGCCACCGGCCTGATGCGCCGCTGCCTCGATGAATGCGTCAACTACGCCAAGGAGCGCAAGGCTTTTGGCCAGGCCATCAGCGAGTACCAGATGGTCCAGGCGATGCTGGCCGAGATGGCCATCCGCATCGAGGCCACCCGGCTCCTCTACCAGAAGGCCTCCTGGAACCTCGACAACAACGTCCGCGACCCCCTCATCTCCTCCTGTTCCAAGGCCTTCGGCGCCGACAGCGCCATGGCCACCGCGGTCGACGCGGTGCAGGTGTTCGGCGGCAACGGCTTCGTCAAGGAGTACCCCGTCGAGAAGCTGATGCGCGACGCCAAGCTCTTGCAGATCTACGAGGGCACCTCGCAGATCCAGCGCGTGGTGATCGCCCGCAACCTCCTGGGGCGCTAGTGGATCGCGCCGCGGCTGCGTTGGCGCGGGCGCGGGCGCGGCCCGGCCCCGGCGAGCTCGGCCGCTACCGCCGCGAGGGCTCGCGCGCCTACGCCGTCGGCGACCTGCAGGCCAGCGCCGAGCGCATCTTCGACATCTTCGCGCACCACGGCCTTCTGGCCGACGACGGCGCGCTCGCGCCCGACGTACAGCTCCTGGCCATCGGCGACTACTTCGACTTCGGCACCCGGGCCAGCGGCCACGTGGCCACGGCGCGCCGCGACGGCTATGACGTGCTGACGTACCTGGCCGCGCACGCGCCCGAGCAGGTCGTGCTCTTGGCCGGCAACCACGATCTGGCCCGCGTGATGGAGCTGGCCGAGGCCACCTTCGATCGCTTCGAGGGCGCTGCTCTCTTGGCGGCCGAGCTGGTCGCGCTCCGCGACCGCGAGCCCGCCGCCTACCGCGCGCGGTTGGCCGAGTTCTCCGCCGCGTACCCGGAGCTGCCCGGCCCGGGCCTGGTGCACCGCGACTACTCCGCCTTCTCCGAGGAGCAGCGCGCGCTGGTGCAGCGCCTCTTGGTGAGCGGCCGCATGCGCCTGGCCGCCACCGCGCGCTTGCCCAGCGGCGAGCGCGTGCTGGCCACCCACGCCGGCGTGACCTTGCGCGAGGTGGCGATGCTCGACCTCGACGAGGTCGCCGCCGCGCCGCTGGCCGCCGCGCTCGAGCGGCGCTTGGCCCAAGCGGTGGCCGACGCCGCGGGCCCCTGGCAGCGCGGCGAGCCCCACGCGCTGTCGCTGGCGCCGCTGCACGTGCCCGGCGCCACCGGGCGCCTCGGCCCCGAGGACTTACCCGAAGGCGGCGGCATGCTCTATCACCGCCCCGCGGATCCCGATCGCCCCGGCGTCGACAGACCCTGGGAAGCCGCCCCCGGCCGCCCGCGCCGCTTTCACCCCTGCTCCCTGCCTACCGGCGTCGTCCAGCTCGCCGGTCACACCGGCCACCCCAAGTGCGTCGAAGAGCTCGCGCGCTGGTCGGAGCCCGGCATGGCCGAGGTGCCGTGCGGTCGCCGCAGCCTGCGCGTGCGCGGCCAGGACGTGCGCTACCAACTCGGCGCCGCCCGCCCCGAGGACGGCGAGGCCGTCCTCTACCTCATCGACCCCTCGATGCACCGCGCCCCCAGCGCCGCCTCCGTCGAGCTCTTCGAGCTGATGCCCGGCTCGTTGGGCTAGGGGCCTCGGAGAGCGGCCCGCGGCTCGCGGCTTGCGGCTCGCGGTTCGCGGCTCGCGGCTCGCGGCTCGCGGCCCGCGGCTCGCGGCTCGCGGCTT
>JALOQB010000133.1 GCA_025453595.1 Polyangiaceae bacterium | reverse complement strand
CCGGGATCCTCCAGCAGCAGCGGGCTCGCCGCCGCCGCCCCACCCAGCGCCCCCAGCCCCGCCCCCAGCCCCACCCGCAGCACACGCCCCGCCGACGGCTCCACCCACGCCCCGGCCACGCTCCCGGTCAACCACCCTATGGACATTCCATACCCCAGCCCCCGCAGCGGCGTGTCCTGCGTCGACCCCGCCGCCATCATCTCGACCAGACCGCCCAGGCCGCCGCCCCAGATCGCCCCCGAGTGCGCCAGCAGCGCCCCCCCTTCCCCCACGTTCCGCCTCGCCAGCACCCCCGTCGAGACCCCGAGGCCCCCGATCCCCGCGATCAACCCGACCGCATGCGCGTCGGTGCGCGGTTGCACGTCGTAGCCCGCCGAGAGCAGCAGCGTCGCCGCCACGGGCCACGTGGCCCCCGCCGACAGGAACCACGCGTTCCCCGTGCTCAGATCCCACTCGTCCGCCGCGATCGCCGCCGCCCCGAGCCCCACCCCGGCCCCCAGCGCCATCAGCGGGTACAGCAGCCTCGGATCGTCCCCGCGGCTGCTCGTGTGCAGCGCGTACCCGGCGTACCCTCCAAACACCGCCAGCGACCCCAGCAGCACCGCACGTCCGGAAGTTCTATACTTTTCCCGGGGCTCCGGCGCCTCGTCCCTGGTGCGGGCCGGGGCCTGCTTGGCGGGGGCGCGGCTCCTTAGCAGCTCGCGCAGCATCACCACCCCCCGCACCGCCACCCGCCCCGGCGCGACGCGCTCCTCGCGCACCAGCAGCATGCCCGAGCCAGGAGGCACCGCCACCAGGCGCAGGATCAGCTCTCCCCCTTCACGCTCCAGCCGCGGCGAGAGGATCCAGGAGTTTCGCTCCCGTGCCTCCTCGATCAGCTCGCTGTCGCGGTAGGCCCGGGGCAGCGCCGGCCCCCGCCCCCCCACGTCCAGCGACAGGCCCAGATCCTGGGCCGCCTCGCTCAGCGCCTGGTCGAGGGCCCGGGCCCGCTCGACCAGGCCGGCGTCGCCCGGATCCGGGCGACGCAGGGGGCCCGCCGAGACGCCATCGCCGAGGGGCGTGACCGTGGGCCACAGGATGGCAGCCTCGCCGGCGTTTTCCGCGTCGCCCCCCCCGGTCGCCTCGGTCGCCTCGGGGGCGGCAGGCTCGGGGGGCTCGGAAGAAGCTGCAGGCGGGGTGGAGGATGCGGGCAGCGCCGGGGCGGAGGCCGAGGGGCGCGGGGCCGCCGCGTCAGGAGGGGCCCCCTGCACCAGCGAAGGGGCCAGGGCGAGCGCGAGCGACGCCAGCCACCACGGCGAGGGCCGGGTCAGAACATGACGACGGCCTGAGCCCACAGATCCCACTGGTTGGCGCTGGCCATGAGGAAGCGGCGACCCACGATATCCATGGCCGGGCGGTAGAGCGGGTTCGGGATCCCGGTGGCCGACCGGGTGGTGCCATCCGAGCTCTTCTGGCAGGGGCCCGACTTGGCGACGTTGCTGGAAAAGTTCGGGTTGCAGGGCTGATCGCCGGTGATCGTGTGCGACTGGATGTACGTGTAAGCGCCGCCGAGCTGGAACTTCACGTACTCACCGGCCTGGAACTGGGCGCTCCCGGAGACCGTGAGGGAGCCGTGCGCGGCGGTATCGGTGAGGCCTGTCACGTAGATCTTGGAGGAGCCTGGCTTGATGACGGACCCGGTGCCGGGGACCGTGCTCCCGGGGACCTGGGTGCTACCGGCCTGGTACTCGGCGAAGTTGGGGCGCCGGACGCTGGGCGCGTCGGACGAGCCGAGGGCGTCGAAGAGCGGCGTGTAATCGCGCCCCTGGGAGCGGTAGGTGCCGGTGAAGCGAAGATCGAAGGTGAGGCGCTGGAACTGCTCCCGGTTCTCGTACGGCAGGAAGAGCATGCCGACGATCATCCAGCCCTGCAGGGGGGGGCTGGAGGTGAGCACCGCGTCGAGGTTGCGGGTGGGGCCAAAGTTGCTGTTCGCGTTGGCGAACTCGAAGAGGGCCCGGAAGCCGCCGTAGGGCTCGACGTACTTGACCCGGCGGGACATCAGCGAGTGCACTTCGATGGCCGTCGTCCCGCGGGATACACCGGGCTTGCGGGCGCCGCTGAAGGTGCCCTCCAGGGTCGTCCCGGTGACCTCGTTCACCAGCCCGGCGCCGGTCTCGTTGCCGCGACCGTTCCGGTTGATGTCGCTGGGGTCAGCGCAGTCGACCTGGGGCCCCCCCTGGTTGAGCCCCGTGGTGCTCCCGCAGGCGTTCATCGGATCGCTCACGTTGAAGCGACCCTCGAAGCCGAAGATCCAGGTGGGCTTGGACGGGTCACGGGTCTGGTTGAAGATCCCCAGATCGAAGCCCGCGGCCAGGTACTCGATGCCGCTGCGGGTCGGCGACTTGAACGGGATCGAGAACAGCTGCTCGCGGCCCCCGTTGGCCCCCCCGAGCGGCGCCCCCTGGAGCACCACCCCCTGGGCCTTCTCGCTGCCGTTCAGCCCGGTCAGCTCGCGATCGTTGGACAGGATCAGCGGCATCCGCAGGTACAGACCGATGTCCTTGTAAAGGGACACGTCTACCCGGGTGTTGAGCCGCGAGGTGACCTCGGTGTAGTTCGCCACGTTCATCAGCGACGAGGTGTAGCGACCCGTCGAGAGGCCCGGGTTGTTGCTGCCGCCGATGAAGGTCTCCCGCAGGATCCGGGCGCCGAGCCAGGTACGCTGGAAGCCAAGGGTCAGGTGCAGATCGAAGTTGTTGTTGTTGTCGTCGTCAAAGGCATCAACAACGTTGGTAATTTCCCCGGGCTCGCTCATGATCCGGGGCTCGTTGGCCTTCTTGGGTTCATGGGCCGCGGCGGCGGAGGGCCACACGGCCCCGACAGCAAGAGCCGCCAGTCCGGCCTTTGCCGCGACGTTACGCCAGGGGGCCCGGGGGGTACGTGGTCGTTGCATCGAGGTTCCCGGCAACGCTACCGGCCAGGCCAAAGGAGTGTCAACGACGTACCGGGATGATTTGCACGCGGCGCTCCGACCCCTCCCCCTGGCTCTGGGTCGTCACCCCCGCAAACTTCGCCAGCGCCAGGTGCACCACCCGCCGGTCCCGGGGGCTCATCGGCTCGAACGTGATGATCTTGTTGTCCGCGATCGCCTGCTGCCCCAGCCGCTCCGCCATCGCCGCCAGGTTGTCCTCCCGGCGCGCCGTGTACCCCTCCGCGTCCACCAGCACGTGCCGCTTCAGCTGCCCGCCACGGTTGACAAAGCGATACACCACGTACTGCAGCGCCGCCAGCGTCTGACCCCGCTTGCCGATCACCCGCCCCGCGTCGGGCCCCTCGATCTGCAGGCAGATGTCGCTGATGTCGTCGTTCTCCCCGGGCTCCTCGATGTGGACCTGGCATCGCATCCCCATCGAGTGGAGCACGTCCCGGAGAAAATCTGCCGCCTGGTCCGTGCGCCCGTCCTCGACAAAAGACGCGGGTTCTTGCTCGTTGTTCTCCTCAGACACGTTTGTTTTCCTTTCCGAGCGTCGCCAGCGCGGTGCGCTTCTGGCCGCCTTCGTCTCCGTCGCTCGCCTCTTTCTCGCGGACCTCGATCCCGCCGCCTCCGCCCCCCCCCGTGGGCGTCAGCGTCGCGTAGTACCGCTCCGAGGCAAGCTGCTGCACGATGCCCAGCAAGCTGTTGGTGAACATGTACACCCCGAGCCCCGACGGCAGGAACAGCATCATCGCCGTGAAGACCGCCGGCATCATGTAGGTCATCATCTTCTGCTGCGCCGGATCCATGCCGCTCGTCGGCATGATCTTCTGCTGCACGAAGCTCGTCACCCCCAGCAACACCGGCAGGATGAACGGCACCTCGTGCCCCGCCAGCCAGATCGTGTCCGGCGCCGATAGATCCCTCAGCCACAGAAACGGCACGTGGTAAAGCTCTGCCGCCGTCTGCAGCGCCGTGTACAGCGCAAACCACACCGGCATCTGCACCAGCATCGGCAGGCACCCACCCAGCGGGTTCACGTCGTGCTTCCGCCACAGCTCCAGCGTCGCCAGCTGCTTCTGCTGCGGATCGCTCTCGTACTTCTGGTTGATCTCGTCCAGCTCCGGCTTCAGCAGCCTCATCTTCCCGCCGCTCTTGATCGCCTTCAGCTGCAGCGGGAACAGCACCGTCCTCACCGCCAGCGTCAGCAGGATGATCGCCAGCCCCCAGCTCCCCACCGCGCCCTGGCACTTCACCAGGAACCACACCAGCCCCTTGGCAATGGGTGCAAATGTACCCAGCCGGATCAGCTCGGACATCCGCCGCCCGCCGCCCGCCGCCTGGTCAAGCACGTCGCGCTCCTTGGGGCCCATGAAGTGGGTCACCTTGTAGGTGACCACCTCGCCGGGGCCGAGCTCGCGCTTCTCCCAGGCCAGCCGGGAGCGGTAGAAGGAGCCGGCCCCCTTGTCGTCCTTCTTGGAGGCGTAGAGCACGTGGTTGTAGCGCTCCTCGATGAGGCGCTCGCAGAGGGCGGCGGAGGGGCCATCAACCGGGACGAGGGCCTGGGCAAAGTAGAAGTTGCTGGTCGCCGCGAAATCGATGTTGCCGTTGCTGACGCGCCAGCCGTTCCTGAACTCGGGCTTGGAGAAATCCTTGGGGGTGAAATCCGCCGGGGTCGCCTCTTCCAGCTTGCTGTTGGTGAGGCACTCGACCTGCGTCAAGAAGGGAGACTGGCGGCCAAAACCGCCCTCGACCTCGGTCTCGTAGCGGAAGGCCGACGACTCGACGCTGGCCCGGTGCGCGGCGCGCTCGGCGCCGACGTTCTTCACCGACAGCTCGACGTCGAGCTCGAAGGGGCGGGCGGAGGCGCGCACCACCTTGCGGAGCGCCACCTTGCTATCTTCGTAGGTGAAGACGCACTCCTTCGGGGAGCGGCTCGCCAGCTTCCACTCGAAGAGATCGTGCTCGACCTGGGAGTCGGCGCCGGGCTGCCGCAGCGCGGTGAACAGGGGCCGCCGGGACTCGTGGTCCGGCGTGGTCACCATGTTCATCGGGGCGCTGCCGGGCTTGCCGTCGACGGTGTACTGGGCCCCAGCAGTTCAAGGCGCCGGAGCGCCGCCCCCTGGGTGGTCAGCTCGGCCTTGAAGCGCTCCCCCTCCAGGAGGCAAAGCTCTTCTTTCGCCTCGCCCTCGGCCGGGGCCGCGGCGCACTGGATCCCGTCCGCCTCGATCTTGCATCGATCCTTGGGGGAGCGGGGCTTGGGCTTGCCTTGCGCGTCGACCAGCAGCGGACGCTCGCGGCCCAGGGGCTGGGTGCGAGGGCCATCGCCGCCGGTGATCTTCGGCACGACAAACTGCATCAGCAGGAACAACCCCAGGCCCAGGCCCAGGAATTTCAACAGCGATGAGCTACGATCCATCCGCGAAGACTTCCTCGATTGATCCGCCGGGGGTAACACACCCCGGGCCTGACTGCTGGCCTCGGGGGCCGGATGCCCCCCAGGAGGGGGCGGTGGCGGATCGTGTCCGCCGGGGTGGAACGGGTGGCACTTACACAGCCGAACCACCGAAAGCAAGGAACCCCGCAGGGCCCCGTGCCCCTCGATGCAGGCGTGAGCGTAGCGCGAGCATGAGGGGGAAAAGCGACATTGACCGCCGAGGAACGGGGAAAGATACCGCTGGTAGATGCGGATGAGCGCGAGCAAGACCCGGGCGATCAAGGGATGGGACCCAATCTGCGACCGCCCCGGGGTCTCGCCAAGGGGGGGTTCACGTGTTCTTCCGGATTGACCCGGCTCGCCGGGACAGGACCCCTCGAACCGATGCCCACTCGGCCTCGACCCCCGCCACGCCCAGCGCGTCGACCCCGGTACGCACGATCACCACCAGGTCGACCCCGTCGGGGAGCAGGCCCGGCGCGCGGCGGAAGACCTCGCGCACCAGGCGCTTGCAACGCGCCCGCACCACGGCGTTCCCCACCTGCTTGGAGGCGGTGATCCCCAGGCGCGGGGGTGCGTGGGGGGCAGGGCCAGGGGCCACGATCAACACGAAGTGCGCCGTGGTGACGCGCTGGCCTTGCTGCTGGATGCGAAGGAAATCTCGCCGGCTCGCGACCCGCTGGGCCCGCGGGAGCCGGAAGTTCACTTCTTGTAGATGCCGACGGTCAGGCGATGACGGCCCTTGCGGCGGCGGTTGGTCAGCACCTTGCGGCCCCCCGAGGTGGCCATGCGGGCGCGGAAACCATGGGTACGGAGGCGGCTAAGGTTGTGGGGTTGGTACGTGCGCTTCATGGCGTGGTCCGTCTTGGGAAGGGGGGGCGTTGAATCACAAACCCTTCCCCCCGTCAAGCGATGTCGCGCCCTTCGGTGCCGGTGGACCTGCGCCGAGATCCTGCCCTATCGTGGCCCGGCCCAGCAGCCACGGTGCGCTGCCCCCCAACGCCATGCTCCGCAACCCCACTGCCCTCGCCCTCTCGGCCGCCTCCCTCCTCGCCCTGACCCTCGCCCCGGGCGAGGCCAGCGCCCAGGTCACAGGCTTCACCGCCGACCGCTTGATCCTGGCGCCGAACCCGGACGACGGGTTTGCCTCGATGCGCCCCACCTTCCACGAGCGCACGCGCTTCTTCGGGAACCTCACGCTCGATTACATCCGGCGCCCCGTGAAGACCTCGAACGCCATCGGAAACCCCCGCATCCAGGACGCGTTCTCCGCGGGCTTCATCAGCAACCAGGCCAACGCCAACCTCACCATCGGCGCCGAGTTCCTCCAGCGCTTCAGCCTCTCGTTCACCGCCCCCATCACCGTCTTCAACACCACCGGGATCACCGGCGACGCCCGCGGCGCCCTCTCCGGCGGCATCGACCCCAAGGCCCCCGCCGTCGGCGATGTGCGCCTCGACGGGCGCGCCCGGCTCTACAGCTCCGCCAGCCAGAAGTTCCACCTGGGCCTCGGGGCCACCTACTTCGTCGGGACCGGCAACGAGGGCGCCTTCGCGGGCGACGGCGACGCCCACGGCCTCCTCCAGATCCTCCTCGAAGAGCGGCCCAGCACCTCCCTCATCCTGACCCAGTTCCTGGGCGTCCACTTCCGCAACAAGAACGAGCTGGGCGACCCCGGCGCCTCGGGCCTCTACTTCTCCAACGAGCTGGTCTTCGGCGCGGGCGCCTTCATCCCCCTGCGCGACAACCGGGTCCGGGTCGGCGCCGAGATCTTCGGCTCCACCGGCCTCGGCACCGTCGACACCAAGCTCCCCAACGAGGAGGCCCAGACCACCTTCAAGCGCAAGTACACCCCGGTCGAGTGGCTCGGTCAGGTCCGCGTCGCCCTCGACCAGCGCAAGCAGCTCTGGTTCAACGGCGGCGCCGGAAGCCTGGTCGTCCCGGGCTACTCGGCCCCCGACTTCCGCGTCATCGCCCAGATCGGCTACTGGTTCGAGATCCGCGATACCGATCCGCCTTCTCCCCCCCGCGAGCTCCGCATCAAACCCGAGGAGCGCGTCCCGGATCAGGCCCCGGACCGCGACGGCGACGGCATCCCCGACGCCATCGACGCCTGCCCCGACATCCCCGAGGACCGCCAGCCGCCGGACCCCAACGACGGCTGCCCCGGCCCCAAGGACCGCGACAAGGACGGCATCCCCGACGACAAGGATCGCTGCCCCGATGACCCCGAGGATCGCGACGGCTTCGAGGACGAAGACGGCTGCCCCGACCCCGACAACGACAAGGACGGCATCCCCGACCTCCAGGACGCCTGCCCCCGCGAGCCCGGTCAGCCCTCGCCCGACCCCAAGCAGAACGGATGCCCCCAGTTCATCCGCCGCATCGAGGGCTCCAACGAGATCCAGATCCTCAAGAAGATCGAGTTCGACACCGGCAAGGCCACCATCAAGAAGAACAGCTTCGCCATCCTCGACGAGGTGGTCAGCCTCCTCAAGGCCAACCCGGGCATCAAGAAGATCCGCATCGAGGGCCACACCGACTCTCGCGGGGGGCGCGACATGAACATGAAGCTCTCCTCCGACCGCGCCGCCAGCTGCCTCAAGTACCTCACCGACCACGGCATCGACACCGGACGCCTCGTCTCCGAGGGCTTCGGCCCCGACAAACCCATCGACGACAACAAGACCGAGCCCGGTCGCCAGAAGAACCGCCGCGTCGAGTTCCACATCGTCGAGCAGGAGTGATCCCTCCCCTGGGCCTCTCCCCGCGATGAAACACCCCTCGGTCCGCGCCGCCTGCCTCCTCGCAGCGGCCCTCTCCCTCCTCTGCGGCGACGCCAGGGCCCAGGGCTGCGGCCAGAGCGCCGAGGGCTTCTCCGCCTGGCTCGAAGGCTTCAAGCGCCACGCCATCGACCAGGGCCTCTCCACCTCCACCGTGGCCGTGGCGCTGGCAGGTGTCAACTACGACCCAGAGGTGATCCGGCTCGATCGCTCCCAGAAGCCGTTCAAGCTCACCTTCGAGAAATTCGCCGCCCAGCGCATCACCAAGGGGCGGCTCCGGATCGGTCGCCGCGTGCTCCAGCAGCACGCCGAGCTCCTCGCCCAAATCGAGCAGCGCTTCGGGGTCCCGGGGCCGATCCTGGTGGCCATCTGGGGCCTGGAGACCGACTTTGGCACCCACATGGGCGAACGCCCCGTGGTGCGCTCCCTCGCGACGCTCGCCTACGATTGCCGGCGCTCCGAGCGGTTCCAGGGCGAGCTGCTCAGCGCCCTGCGGCTCCTGGATCGGGGCGATCTACGGCTCTTCGAGCTCCGCGGCGCCTGGGCGGGAGAGCTGGGGCAGACCCAGTTTCTGGCCTCTTCTTACGAGCGTTTTGCCGTCGATTTTGACGGGGACGGGCGGGCTGACCTGCTCCATAGCGTCCCCGATGTCCTGGCCTCGACGGCCCACTACCTCTGGGGTCACGGCTGGAACCCGGGCGGCGGCTGGGAGCCTGGCACCGCCAACTTCGAGGTCATCGCCTCCTGGAACCGCTCGAAGATCTACCAGAAGACCATCGCGCTCTTCGCCACACGGCTCGCCAGGGGCTGAGGCTCAGGCGCGCGCCAGGTGGACGGCGAAGAGCCCTCCGGGGTCCGAGAAGGTCCGCTGGCGATGAAATCCGCTGGCTTCCAGCAGCCGATCGACCCGGGGAAGATCGTATTTGATGCTGGATTCTGTGTGGATACGCTCTCCGGGGGAGAAGCAGAACGAGCGCCCCAGGCGAGGGACCAGGACCCGCTGTTCCCGCTGGCTCTCCAGGTGCATCTCGATGCGCGAAGCCCCCTCGTTCCACAGGGCCACGTGGCGGAAGGCCTCCACGTCAAAGTTCGCCCCCAGCTCGCGGTTGAGCCGCGCCAGCATGTTCTTGTTGAAAGCGGCGGTGACGCCGAGCGCGTCATCGTAGGCAGGGAGCACGATCGACGGGCTCTTGCGGAGATCCGTGCCCAGCAGCAAGGCCCCCCCCGGGGACAGGCTCTGGCGCACCCCCCGGAGCAGCGCGATCGCCTCGTCGTCCTCGAAGTTCCCGACGGAGCTGCCGATGAAGAGCACGAGGCGGCGGGGGCCGAGGCGAGCAATGGTGGGGAAGGCCTCCTGGTGGTACCCGACAAAGGGCCGCACCTCGACCGCCGGGAGCGCCTGCTGCAGCTTGGCCCTTGCCTCGTCGAGGGCCGAGGAGGACACGTCGATCGGCACGAAGACGCAGCCTTTCTGGCGGGCAACGACGGCCTGGAGCAAGAGCTGGGTCTTCGAGGCGGTCCCGGCCCCCAGCTCGATCACCTGGAGCCGGGCCTCCGTGCCCTGCGCGACCAGCTCCACGATCTCGTCCGCGTGGCGCTCCAGGATCGAACGCTCGGTTCGTGTGGGGTAATACTCCTCGAGCTCGGTGATCTGCTCGTAGAGACGCGACCCCTCCTCGTCGTAAAAAAGATACGAAGGGAGCCGCCGGGGGGAGGACTGCAGCCCGGCGAGGACGTCGCGCTCCAGGGGAGAGAGCGGGGAGGAAAGGGCCTGCAAGGAGGTCTCGTTGTTGGCTGGCATCTTCTCGTGTCTTCCCCCGGGGCAGGTACGGTCCCGGCAGGCCGGGGTTTCAGAGGGACCGGGCCAGGCGGGCGCCGGTCATCTGGAAGCGCGTGCTGGCAGGCCAGAAATTCCGGTAAGAGGCCCGCGCATGCCCCCGGGGCGTGAAGCAGGAACCACCGCGTAGCACCAGCTGGTTGACCATGAATTTCCCGTTGTATTCCCCGACAGCGCCCGGCGCCGTGGAGAAGCCCGGGTAAGGCGCGTAAGCCGAGGAAGTCCACTCCCACGTGTCACCAAAGAGCTGCGAGGGAAGGGGCGAGGCCGCGGCGGGCAGGGGGCGCAGGGCGCCGGTCTCGCGGAAATTGGCCCCCACCTCCGCCACGCCAGAGGCCGCGATCTCCCACTCGACCTCCGTCGGCAGCCGCCCCCCGAGGAAGCGGGCGATCGCATCCGCTTCGTAGTAGCTCAGGTGCGATGCCGGCTCGTCGTCGCTGGCCTCTTGCAGCCCGTCCAGGGTGAACACCCGGTAGCTCCCGCCCTCGACGCGAGCGTGGAGCGGGGCGCTCAGCCCGTGCTGGCGGACGAAATCCATGCCCGCCGCCAGCCACAGGGAGGGCGTGCGGTAGCCGCCGGCCTCCAGGAAGGCGCGGACCTCCCCCACGGTGATCAGCCGCGATGCCAGCGCGAAGGGCTCGACCCACACCCGGTGCCGGGGCCTCTCGTTGTCGAAGCTGAACCCTGCCCCGGTGGCCCCGATCTGCACAAGACCCCCCGCATGCTCCTGGAAGCGCACCGGGCTGGCGGGCCCCCCGGGCCAGGACGCGGCGCCCTCGCGGTAAGCAGGGAGCAGCGGGTTCATCGAGAACGCATGGAGGATGTCGGTCAGCAGCAGCTCCTGGTGCTGCTCCTCGTGGGCCAGCCCCAGCTCGATCAGGGGGAGCAGGGCCTCCAGCTCGGGCCCCTCGGCCCGCAGGAGCAGCGCGCTCATCTGCTCGTCCACCGCCCGTCGGTAGGCGCCGATCTCCTTCGTCGAAGGGCGCGTCAGCAGGCCCCGCTCCGGCCTCGCATGGCGGGGCCCCACCGCTTCGTAGTACGAGTTAAAGAGGTACCGGTACCGCTCGTCCACGGGGCTCACCCCCCGCGGGACCAGCACGAATTCCTCGAAAAACCAGGTCGTGTGGGCCCGATGCCACTTCGTCGGGCTGCAATCCGGCATCGATTGCACCGCCTGATCCTCCGCAGAAAGCGGCGCCGCCAGCCCCTCGGTGGCGGCTCGAACCGCCAGGTACCGGGCCAGCAACCCCTCTCCCTGCGCTCGGTCGTTCATCCCCCTGTCGTAGCGCCCCCACGGCCAGGACGGGGCAAGATTTCAGCGGCGGCGGCGCTCGAACAGCATCGCCGCGGCCCCGAGCGCCAGCATCAGCCCCGCCAGCGCCCCGTGGCGCCCCGCCTGCGACACCGCGCAGCTCGAGTCGTCCGCCTCGCCCCCCGTCCCCGCGGTGCCGGAGCCCGCGGTGCCGGAGCCCGCGGTGCCGGAGCCCGCGGTGCCGGAGCCCGCGGTGCCGGAGCCTGCCTGTCCGGAACCTCCGGATCCTGCCTGTCCGGAACCTCCGGACCCACCGGCGCCGGGGGAGGCCTTGGCGCAGACGACGTAGCCGGAGCTACCGCACCAGGAGGGGAGCTTGGTGCAGGTCCCGCCGTCGCCGCAGGCCTTGCCGAAGGAGGAGGGGCCGGGCTCGCAGACCTTGTCGGGGTCAGGGATCTCGGCCTCCTGGCAGGAGACGCACTTGAAGATCTTGCCGCCAGGGCCCGCGCCCTCGCAGGAGATGCCGGTGCAAACGCCGCCGCCGGAGCAATTCTGTCCAGAGCTGGCCTGGTCACAGTCGGCGCTCTGGGCGAACTGGTCGCAGGTGGGGATGGCGTCGGCGAGGGCCGCTGGGGAGGCGAGGAGGGCGGCGAGGGCGAGGGGGAGGGTGAGGCGGTTCATCGTGGGTTATTTTTCGAGGTCAACGGTGCGGATAGCCAGCTCGGCGAGCTGTTCGGGGGAGACCACGGTGGGGGCGTCGGTCATCAGGTCAGTGCCCTTCTGGGTCTTGGGGAAGGGGATCACGTCGCGGAGGCTCTCGGCGCCGGAGAGCAGCATGGCGACGCGGTCCATGCCGAGGGCGAGGCCGCCGTGGGGAGGGGCGCCGAAGCGGAGGGCCTGGAGCAGGAAGCCGAACTTGGCCTGGGCGTCCTCGTCGGAGATGCCGAGGGCGCGGAAGACCTTCTGCTGGACCTCCGGGTCGTGGAGACGTATGGAACCTCCACCGATCTCGAAGCCATTGAGGACGAGGTCGTAGCGGTAGCAGAGGACCTTGCCGGGGTCGGACTCGATGATCGCGACGTGCTCGTCGTGGGGGCGGGTGAAGGCGTGGTGAGCGGCGGCCCAGCCCTTGCGGTCCTCGTCGTACTCGAAGAGCGGGGGGTTGATGACCCAGAGGAAGTTCCACTGGTTGCCGTGGCCAAACTCGGGGATGAGGCCGAGCTTCTTTCCGAGGTGGAGGCGGAGGTTGGCCATGACGGTCTGGACCACGGACTCCTTGCCGAACTGGAAGCAGAGCAGATCGCCGGGCCTGGCGCCGGTGGCCTCGTGGATGGCAGCGCGGAGCTCGGGGGAGATGTTCTTGAAGAGGGGGGCCTGGGTCCAGGTGCCGTCGTCGCCGACCTTGGCGCGAGCGAGGCCCTTGGCGCCCATGCCCTTGACGAAGTCCTCGAGCTTGTCGGAATCCGCGCGGGAGAGGTTGGCGCTGGCGGGGATGACGAGGGCCTTGACGATCTCGGGGGGGAGGTCGCGGCGGTAGGTCCCGTCCTTGAATTTCGCGGCCATCTCGGCCCAGGGGGCGATGCCGCCGCCGTCGTGGGCGATGACCAGCTCGGTGAGGTCTGCGTGCTTCATGGCGAAGCGCAGGTCGGGCTTGTCGTTGCCGTAGTCGCGCATGGACTCGGCGAAGGGCATCTGGGGGAAGCGACCGGAGGGGTAGAGCTCGCGGAGGTCGACGCCGAGGGCGTCCTTCCAGATGGCGAAGATGAGGCCCTCGACCAGGCGAAAGATGTCGTCCTGGTTGACGAAGGACATCTCGATATCGATCTGGGTGAACTCGGGCTGGCGGTCGAGGCGCAGGTCCTCGTCGCGGAAGCACTTCACGATCTGGAAGTAGCGGTCAAAGCCCGCGACCATGAAGAGCTGCTTGAAGAGCTGGGGGCTCTCGGCCAGCGCGAAGAACTTCCCCCGCTGCACCCGGGACGGCACCAGGAAGTTGCGCGCGCCGCCGGGGGTGTACTTCACCATGAAGGGCGTCTCGAGCTCGAGGCACCCCTGGTCCGACAGGTAACGGCGCGTGGCCTGGTTGATCCTGTGCCGCGTCATCAGCGTGCGCTGCAGCGGCGCTCGCCTCAGGTCCAGGTAGCGGTGCTCGAGGCGGATCTCCTCCCGCGTGTCGAGGTTGTCCTCGATCGGGAAGGGCGGCGTCTCGCTCTTGTTGAAGATCGCCGCGTCGTCCACCACCACCTCGATGGCCCCCGTGGCCAGCTTCGGGTTGTGGGCCGACACCAGCTCACCGGCCTTGTTCTTCTGCACCCCACGGTCCCGCACCACCCCACGGACCCCCACGCACCACTCGCCGCGGAGCTGCTCGGCGGCCTTGTGGGCCTCGGGGGACCGGGTAGGGTCAAAGACAACCTGGGTGAGACCGCTGCGATCGCGGAGATCGACGAAGATGAGATCGCCATGGTCGCGGCGCTTGTGGACCCAACCGAACAGCACCACTTCCTTGCCCACATCCTCGATACGCAGGTCGCCGCATCGGTGGGAACGCTTCAGCTCGTCGATAAATTTGGCCACAACAATCCTCCGGAGGGGGGCACGCTACTCTACCCCCGACGCCTCCGGAAGACTCAGCGCGAGCGGCGGCGGGCGAGGCGAGCGGCCAGCCCCACCATCAGGACGCCAAGGAGGCCAGCCCCCTGACCGCGCTGGCCGCTGGTGGAGCAACCGTCGTCGCTGCTGGCGCCGAGGGAGGAGTTGCTGGGCGTGGTGTTGGAGCCGCGAGGGGCCGAGTACGAGGGGGATTTTTCGTTGTCCTTGGAGCCAGCCTCGGCGATGGGGGTACCGGAGGCGTTGTCAAAGCTGCCCCCCTGCTCGGCGCCGGCGAGGTAGCCCTTGGGGACGCAGAGGTTGCGGACGGTGGTGGTGCAGCTCGGGTCCTCGAGGGTCTTGCTGCCCGGGGTAGGGGCCGGAGCGGGCATCGGGTCGACCCCGTCTTCACCGCCACCGCTGCCGGAGGACGGCGGGGTGGAGGGGCCGGAGCCGGAGCAGGAGCCCTCCTCGAAGGAGAGGCAGCGCCAGTCGGTGGGGCAGTCCGCGTCGGCCTGACAGGAGACCTCCTTGGGGCCGCAGACCTTCTTGGTCGACGGGTCGCACTCGATCTTGCAGTCCGGAGAGTCAGGGGCACAGTCGATGGCGGGGCAAGGGGCGCTGAACTCGATGTTGCAAGCGAAGCCGTCGGGGCACTGGGCGTCGGTGGTGCAATCGATCTGCTTGGGGGCGCAGATCTTCTCGGAGGACGGCGAGGCAGGCTCGCAGGCGGGCTCGGGGCAGGGCTCGCCGGGTTCGCAGGCGGGGATCGAGCAGGTCACGTCGCCGCCCACCTGGACGCAGCCGAGGTAAGAGGGGCAATCTGCGTCGGACTGGCAGGAGAGGGGCTTCTCGCGGCAGAAGCCCTCGACCGCGGGGGCCGGAGCGGGCTCCGGGCACTCGGCGGGTTCGCCGTCCTTGGAGGCGCAGCCGACGGAGGGGGGGGCGGACAGTTCACAGAAGAAGCCCGTCCCGCAGTCCGCGTCGGACTTGCAGGAGTCAGCAGCGGCAGCCGCGCCGGAGAAAGAGAACGCAGCGGCAGCGAGGGAGAGAGCGACCAGCAAGGCGGAGCGGGAGGAGTTCATGGGCATCACCTGGGGAGACTACGCTGCAACATGCAGACCAGGGGCAAATCCTGGAACTTCAGCGCATGAATAGGGCGAGCGCCGGGCAAGCGGTGCGCTCGGGTTGCGCGAGGAGACGCCAGGAGAAGTGCAAGGAGAACGGTCTCTGAACAGTTCTGGTGAGAGGGGGCGGGGGACGGTATATCCTGCCCCGGATACGCCATGACAGATGAAGCGCGCTCGCTGCAGGCCGAGGTGGAGCCCGGCACCCAGCTCGGGGAGTACCGGATCGAGAAGAAGCTGGGCGAGGGGGGTTTTGGCGCGGTGTACCGTGCGGTGCACCCGCTGATCGGCAAGGCGGCGGCGGTGAAGGTGCTGCATCGCCAGTACTCGTCGAACCCGGAGATGGTGTCGCGGTTCGTGGCGGAGGCGAAGGCGGTCAACCAGATCCGCCAGCGGAACATCATCGATATCTTCTCGTTTGGCCTGCTGCCGGACGGGCGCCAGTACTACATCATGGAGCTGCTCGAAGGGACATCCTTCGATGCGTACCTCGATCAGCACCGGATGATGGAGCCGGCAGCGCTGCTGCCCATCCTGAGGCAGCTGGCCAAGGCGCTGGACGCGGCCCACGCGGCGGGCATCGCGCATCGCGACCTCAAGCCCGAGAACGTCTTTCTGGTGATCGATTCGGACGGCGCGATCTTCCCCAAGTTGCTTGATTTTGGCATCGCCAAGCTGCTGCACGATGACAACGAGCAAGGGGGCTCGATCAAGACGCGCACGGGGACGCCGATGGGGACGCCGTACTACATGTCGCCGGAGCAATGCCGGGGCGTCCAGGTGGACCAGCGCACGGACATCTACTCGTTCGGGGTGATGACGTTCAAGGCGCTGACGGGGCAGCTCCCCTTCGACGCGGACGTGGTGTTTGACCTGCTCTTCAAGCACCTGACGGAGCCGCCTCCGCGCCCCTCGTCGGTGAACCCCCGGCTACCAGCCACCTTCGACGAGCCGATCCTGAAGATGCTCCAGAAGGATCCGCAGCAGCGTCCCCAGACGCTCACCGCCGCGGTCGACGGGTTGCTGCAGGCCGCGGTGGACGCGGGGCTGCCGGTGTCGATCCCCGGGGTCACGCTGCCGCTCCCCACCGTCAGCGGCCCCACGCCGGAGACCGCCAGCGCCCGCACGCTGAGCACCCCGAACGCTGGCCCCTTGCCCCTGGAGCCAGGCAGCCCTCCGAAGCGTTCGCCCCTGGTGGTGGGGCTGGGAGGGCTGGCCGTTGTGCTGCTGGGTGTCGTGATCTTCATGCTGCGCCCCACGGAGGCCAGCACGGCTCCGGTGGCCTCCTCCCCGGTGTCCGCGGCGCCCTCGACGCCCCCGGCGCCCACCTCGGCTCCAGCCCCGGTGGCGAGCCCTCCCCCGCTGGCCAGCGTGATCCCCACCGAGGCCCCCAGCACCATCGAGCTCACGCTCCTCAAGGCGCCCCCCTCGACCGCGGTGTACCTGGGTGACCTCAAGCTGGGGGTGGCTCCAGGCCCCCTCCAGTTCAAGCGCGGGGAGAGCCCCCTCAAGCTGCTGCTGAAATCCCCGGGCTACTCCCCCTACCCCCTCGAATTCACCCCGACCGCAAGCGGGTCCGTCGAGGTAAAAATGACCCGCCCTGCGCAGGCCAAAAAGAACCCGGGGGATCTGGAAAATCCTTTCTTATCTGCAAGGGTGAGCCTTTCAATCTTGAAAGGATCACCCTCCGTCCACGTACCTTTGCCCGGCGATTTACCGAGAAAATTCGGTGCGACGGGGCTGGCACGGAACCAGCAAAGTATGTACGCGGCGCCCGGACGCCGACGGTTCCCCTCCCCCCCCCACCGTTGCCCGGGCGCCTTTTCTATTTTGTCCCTGAGCCGCAGCTGATCAGGGTCCAATGGCACCAGATCCGCTAAGATGGCGAGGTGCGAACCCGGACCTGGTTGTGGTTGAGCGCGCCTCTTCTTCTTTCTCTTTCCTGCACCACGCTGCCCGAGATCCCGGCAGCGGCCTGCGGCAACAAGCTGGTCGAGACCGAGCGGGAAGACTGCGACGGGGATGCCCCCGCGTCGTCACGGTGCGCAGCCCCGGGGGAGGCCCACGCCTGTCGTTACGTGTGCGCCGACGCGACCGGGGCGAGCTACACCTGCCCGACCGGGTACCGATGCGGAGGGGACGGGGTGTGCCGGCAGCCGACGGGGGTGTTCCAGCAGGCGGGTCGGTCCATCGAGGTGGGGGCGACCGAGCTGCAGAGCGGTGATTTTGACGACAACAAGCAGGCGGAGGTGCTGGCGCTGGGGACCAAGGACATCCTGGAGCGTGCGCCGACGCAGGTGCTCTTCTTCAGCGAAGATCTGGAGCGGGCGACGGCGCAGCCGATCCCCGGGTTGCTGGGGGCACCGGTGGTGGGCCGCTTCACGAACTCGCCCTACGACGGGCTGGCGTTCGGCTCGTTGCCGGGGATGGCGATGCTGATCGGGCGACGAGATCGGCAGTTCTTCCCCCGCTCGTACCCGACCTTCGAGACGCCCCCCGACGTCACGGATGCGCGGATTTACTTCGTGGATTTCTTTGCTAACCAGGGACCAGTATCCGGTTCCCCTTTCCCGACAGACTTTCCCGTCCTGTACAGCACCTTGAAGGGTCCACAGGGGGAGCTTCACGAGCTGTTCATCGCAGATCTCAACGAGCGAGTGGCGCAGATGCCGGCGGGCCCCTCGGAGCTGCAGGGGGATCTGGTCATGGGGATCCTGAACGAGCAGCTCCCCTGCCCGACAGCGGTGGCGGGCTACAAGAATATCGACAA
>JALOQB010000433.1 GCA_025453595.1 Polyangiaceae bacterium | reverse complement strand
TCGACTCAGTCGACGACGCCGCGATGTTGCGATTCTCCGAGATCGCTTCATGTTGGCTCTGCAACAACGACGATGACGGCGCAACATTCGAGCGCGCCAACGCGTCCCTCCTGGGCGCTCGTGGGGACGAATCCGCCGCGGTCTCCGAGCGCCTCCGCGTCGACGCCGAGCGCGAGGCCGCCATCGAGGAGGCCCGCGCCGCCCTCGCCTCCGCCCAGAGCGACATCGCCCGCGTCACCGAGGAGCTCTACCGCATCGAGGTGCGCCTCGCCCGCCAGGAAGCCCAGTCCGTCTCCGCCAACCGCGATGGCGTCGTCCAGCGCATCCTCGTCGTCGACGGCAACCAGATGGTCAAGAGCGGCGACAAGCTCATGATCCTCGTCCCTGACACCAAGGAGCGCGCCGTCGAGGTCTGGGTCAAGGGCAACGATGCCCCCCTCATCTCCCAGGGACGCCATGTGCGGCTCCAGTTCGAGGGCTGGCCTGCCCTTCAGTTCTCCGGTTGGCCCTCCGTCGCCGTCGGTACCTTCGGAGGGCACGTCGCCTTCGTCGACCCCTCCGACGACGGCAAGGGCAAGTTCCGCGTCGTCATCATCCCCGATGCTGGCGAGTCCTGGCCTGACTCTCGCTACCTCCGCCAGGGCGTCCGCGCCCACGCCTGGGTGCTCCTCGATCAGGTGCGCCTCGGCTACGAACTCTGGCGTCAGTTCAACGGCTTCCCCCCCACCGTCAACCAGCCTTTCGACAAGGATGACGACGGGAAAGGAAAGAAATGAGAACGCTCCCTCGCGCGCTCCTCTTCTCCTTGACCTGCGCGGCCCACGCCTCCGCCCAGAACGAGAAGCCTCTCGCTCCTCCCCCCGCCAACGCCACCCTCCCCGCCGCAGCACCCGCCGAGGCCATCGACCCCCTCCCTGGCGCCTCTCCCCTCTCCCTCCGCGAGGTCCTCGACTCCGTCGCCAAGCATTACCCCCTCCTCGACGCCGCCCAGCAGGACATCGAGGCCGCCCGCGGCGTCGCCCGCGAGGCCGACGGCGGCTTCGATTACTCCTGGCGCTCCCGCGCTACCCTCGCCCCTCTCGGCTACTACCGCAACCTCCAGCTCGACTCCGTCTTCTCCGTCCCCACCCAGCTCTGGGGCCTCCAGGCCTTCGCCGGGTGGCGCCTCGGCGACGGCAAATTCCCCGTCTACTACGGCCAGCGCGAGACCAACGCCCAGGGTGAAGCGCGCGTGGGCGCATTTCTACCCATACTCCGCGGCGGCCCCACCGATCGGCGACGCGCGGCGATCCAGATCAGCCGCCAGGGCATCCAGGCGGCGGAGGCCAGCTTCGCGGAGAAGCGCCTCGATTACACGCGCTCCGCGGCGCAGCGGTACTGGTCGTGGGTGTCCGCGGGTCGCCGCCTCCAGATCACCAAGATGCTGCTGGCGCGGGCCATCGACCGGGATGCAGGCCTCGGGACACGGGTCGAGCGAGGCGATCTCTCCGCCATCGAGCGGGTCGATAACTCCCGGGCGATCCTCCAGCGGCAGGCGCAGGTGGTCTCGGCGGAGCGGTCCCTGGTGCGCGAGGGCAACTCGCTCTCTCTCTTCCTGCGCACGGCGGACGGCCGCCCCCTGGTGCCCCCGATCGAGCGCCTGCCCACCTCCTTCCCTGAGCCGGCGCTGGTCTCCGGTTCGCCGAAGGACAAGGCCGAGGAAGCCCTCGCCCGTCGCCCCGAACTGCGTCGCCTCGAAGCGCAGCGGCGCCAGCTGAGCGTGGAGCGCGATTTCCACAGCAATTCCAGGCTCCCCGGGCTCGACCTGCAGATGAGCGTCTCCCGCGATTTTGGCACCGGGTCCCCGACCCGTGAGCCCACCGAGTTCGAGGCCACGGTGCTCCTCGATATCCCGATCCAGAACCGGGCGGCCACGGGCAAGATCGCCCAGACCGACGCGAAAATCGCGAAGAACGACGCCGAGCTGCGCCTCCTCCGTGACCGCATCGAGATGGAAGTTCGAGACGCCATGAACGCCGTCGATCTCGCCTACCGCACGGTCGAGGTCACGCGCCGCGAGCTCGAGCTGGCGAGGCGCCTGGAGCAGGCGGAAAAGCAGCAGTTTGATCTGGGAAACAGCTCGATCCTGGTCATCAACCTGCGCGAGCAGGCGACCTTCGAGGCCGCCCAGCGCGAGATCAACGCCCTCGCCGACTATCAGATCGCCTACGCGGTGTACCAGGCTGCTCTCGGGCTCCTCGACGGTTGAGGCCCGCGGCCCGCGCCGCGGGGCCGTATCGTTGGCAGCCGCAGGGCAAGCGAGTATCCTCGAAGGACCATGCGTCGTCCTCTTCGCTTGTTCTTCCCTCTCGCGCTTTCCCTCCTCGCCTGCGGTCGCTCCACCATCGAGGGCCCTGACGAGCTGCCTTCGGTCGTCGATCAGATCACCGGCGGCTCCGCCGGGCTCGGGGGCACCACCTCCGGGGGCACCGGCGGCGTCGGCAACTCCGGTGGCATCGCCGGGACTGGCGGCATCGCTGGCTCCGGCGGCATTGCCGGGGTCGCGGGTTCCGGGGCCGCAGCAGGCGCCGGCGGCGCTGGGACGGGCGGTGCAGTCGCCGGCGGTGCTGCGGGCGCAGGCGCAGCCGGGGCCGGCGGTGGCATCGGCGGCGGTGGCATCGGCGGTACCGGCGGCGGTGGCATCGGCGGAGGCGGCATCGGCGGAGGGGGTTCCGGGGGCATCTCGGGCGCTGGCGGTTCGGGCGGGATCGGCGGGTCCGGCGGCGTCGGCGGCGCGACCTGCTCGGCGTCCACCCCGATCCCGCTGCCAGCCTGCCAGGCATGCACCGACCAGAACTGCTGCGGCGAGAGCCAGCTCTGCAACGCCAACCCGGACTGCCGTGGCTTCGTCTTCTGCGCCCTCACCTGCAACAACGACCCCGTCTGCCAGGAAAAATGCTTCCAGGCCTTCCCCGATGCCTTCCCGGACATCGACCAGCTCGGCCAGTGCATCGAGAACTCGGGCTGCATCGAGAGCTGCACGGCCAGCGGCGGTGCCGGTGGCTCGGCGGGCGCTGGTGGTTCCGGCGGATCGGCGGGCGTGGGCGGATCGGCGGGCGCAGGGGGCGGGCTGGGCTGCGATGCCCTCAGCACCGGGGATGAGTTCTGCGACTCCTGCTACCAGTCCCAGTGCTGCGCCCAGGGAACGGCCTGCGTCAACGACCAGAATTGCCTCGAAGTGCTCAACTGCCTCGGCGGTTGCAGCAGCGAGCAATGCCAGCAGCAGTGCGTCAACCAGAACCCCCAGGGCGCCTCGCTCCTCTTCGATGTCATCGAGTGCCTCAACGGCCCCTGCAGCTTCGCCTGCGGTGGCGGCGGCACTGGCGGCACCGGCGGCACCGGCGGCACCGGCGGCGCTGCGGGGGGCCCTGGTGGCGCCGGAGGTTCCCCGGGCTTCTGTGGAGATGGCTTCCTGAGCCCTGGTGAGCAGTGCGATCTGGGCTCCAACAACGCGGATAGCTCCGCGCTCCGGCTGGTCACCAACGGCTTCGATCTCCTCGTCACCCCCCTCCTCCAGAAGGCAACCCCCCAGCAGTTCTACAACTACTTCTCCGCGAGCTCCCACACCGGCTTCGAGGACGTGGGCGCCAGCCGTGTGATGCTCCACCAGAGCGCCATCACCGGCCAGCTCACGCTGGTCCTTCACCACGGTGTCGATTTTGACACCTCCGGCCTCAACCAGCCCAACGGCAAGGCGCAGATGAAGGTGAGCGGGCCCAGCAGCATGTTCGTGCTGTTTGCGGACGACACGCAGCAGGAGTTCTCGATCCAGAGCCCGGGGTTTGCGTTCGGTGACTGGACGTTTGCAAACAACAGCGACGGCGGCATCCTGGGCGGCTTCCCCTTCCCCGGCGACTGGGTCGTGACGCTCTCCCCGTCCTTCCTCCAGGGGATCCAGAACTGGGCCTTCGTCAACGGAACCGGCGACATCTTCGGTCTCAACTTCGACACCGTCGCCATCGAGTCGCGAGGGAAGCCCGTCAGCAGCTGCCGGCTCGACTGCACGATCCCGACCTGCGGCGACGGCCAGCTCGACGCAGGGGAGGCCTGCGACGACGGGAACCCCTTCCCCGGCGACGGTTGCTCCCCCCAGTGCACCCTCGAGCAGGGCCCCTGACAGGGCGACTGAACGGAGCCCCTCGCCGCGGGCACCCAGCCCTCGCCCGCATGAGCACGACCCGCCTCGCCCCAGCCCTCGCTTTCGCGGGCGCCTTGACCCCCTGCCTCCTCGCCCTGGCGGCCTCCGAGGCAAGCGAACCGGTCGTGGTCGAGATCGCCCCCTCGCTCCAGCACCTCGACCCCCGGGCCTTGCGGCAGGCCATCGCCCGCGAGCTGCGTACCGAGGCGTTGACGGCGGGCTCTCCGGACTCCCCCCGCGCCCGGGGTACGCTGCTCCTCGAGCGCCTGCCCTCGGGCGAGCTGCGCATGACCTACCGGGCGCGCTCCGGCTCCTCGCTCTCGCGCAAGCTGCGCCTCCCTTCCGAACCTGACGCCCAGCTCACCACCATCGCGCTGCTGGCCGGCAACCTGGCCCGCGACGAGGCCGCCGAGCTCCTGGCCTCCCTTCGCGCGGCCCGCGCCTCTTCCAGCGCTTCCGCAAGCGCCTCCCCGGAGGCCTCCGCGGGCGCTTTGCCGGCGACCTCCGCAAGCTCTTCTATAAGTGCTCCCGTGAGTGCTCCCGCAAGCGCTTCCGCAGGTGGAGCCACGAGTGCTTCCCCGGGTGCTTCTGCAAGCGCCCCGGAGAGCGCTCCGATGCCTGCGCCGACGCCCACGACCACCGAGCAACCGGCGGCTCCGGCGAGCGGGTGCTCAAAGACCCATGCGCGCCAGGAACCGGTGAGGTTGCAGGTGGTCCCTGGGGTGGGGTTTCCGTGGGGGTCGAGCCCGGCGCACACGACGCTGGCGCTCTCGCTGGCGGGCAAGACCGAGGAGGTGAGGGATGGGGCGCACCTGGGGCTGCTGGTCTTCAACAGCGGGGATGCCTCCTGGGTGACGGCGGGGGCGCTGGGGGCCGCGGTGGGGGG
>JALOQB010000132.1 GCA_025453595.1 Polyangiaceae bacterium | reverse complement strand
GAGCTCGATCGAGTGCCGCGCTTACCGCGGGGCCTGAGCCTTGCGTGGGCGCTCGGCCCCGGGATCGGGTGACTGCGCCGCGTCGAAGAGCGACTGGAGGCCCGCGAGCTGGAAGCGCCAGAAGGCCGCGAAGGCCCTGCGGATCGCGGCCGCCTCGTCGTGGTGCTCGAGGATCTGCACGATCATGTCGATGGTACCGGCGAAGAGCCGCCTGAGCACGAAGCTGGTCTCGGGCGAGAGCTGCCCACCGTGCGCTCGCAGCTGGATGCTCGACATGCGCGTCAGCTCGGCCTCGACCAGGGGGCGTACGTGGGCGAGGGGCGAGCCCTGGGCCCGGCCCAGCAGGATGACCATGGCAAGCCGGTTCTCTAGCCAGAAATCGAGCAGCGCGTCGGCCTGGGGCGAGCCGCCGATGGTCGCGGCGGTCCAGTCTGCATGCTGGCCGATGGCCCGCACCCTCGCCCGCAGCAGGCGCAGCAGCGACGCTGCCAGCGACCGCGGGACGATGGCGTCGAAGAGGGCATTCTTGTCGGCAAAGTAGCGGTAGACGTTGCCGGTCGAGATCTCGGCTGCCGCCGCGATGTCGGCCAGCCGCGCGCCCTCGTAGCCGCTTTGCACGAAGGCGTGCGTGGCCGCATCCAGGATCCGGTCGCGTACCTCTGGCTTGAGCCGCTGCGCCATCAGCAGCTCTCTAGCGCAGCGGCCTGCGTTGCGCCCAGGGGGCGGCCTCTTCGATGTCGTAGGCCAGCCCGAACAGCAGCGCCTCGGCGCCCGGCGCTGCGATGAACTGGCTGCCCACCGGCAGCCCCGCCGAGGTCTGGTGCAACGGCACCGACATCGCCGGCGCGCCCGCCACCGAGTAGACCGAGGTGTAGCCGGCCAGGTACTCGGTGAAGGCGATGATCTCGTCGGCCGGCTGGTCGGGTCTCAGGCGCCCCAGCTCGAAGGGTGGCATCGGGATGGTTGGGCACAGCACCACGTCATAGCCTGCCATGAATTCGAGCACCGCGCGGCCGGTCGCCTCGAAGATCGCCTCGAGCGGCTCTGGCCCTGCGGCCATCGCCCGCCGGATCAGCTCGAGCGTGAAGGGCTCGACCACCCCGGCGGCCCCCTCGCCCATGGCCTGCAGCATCGGCCCCAGCATCGCCCCCAGCCCCGCGCCGCACAGCCGGAAGAAGCCCGCGCTGATGGCCGGCCCGTCGACCGCCGGCCCCGCCGTCGGGATCACCTCGTGCCCGAGCTGGCGGCACAGCGCCGCCGTCGCCTCGAGCGCCTCGCGCACCTCGGGGGCCGCCTCGCGCCCGAAGACCGTGCGCTCGACCAGCGCCATCCGCAGCCCCCGGCGCCGCTCGATCTGCCCGGCCCGCAGCGGCGCAAACGGCGCCCCCGCGTCGGTGCGCTGCGTCGCCTCGAGCAGCACCGCGCTGTCGCGCACGCTGCGGCTCACCGCGTGCTCAATGATCATGTCGGTGGCCGAGCGCCCATCGCCCATCCCCGCGCTCCGGTTGCGGCCGCGGCTCGGCTTGAAGCCAAAGAGGCCGCACACCGACGCCGGGATCCGGATCGAGCCGCCACCATCCGAGGCATGCGCCATCGGCACCATCCCGCTCGCCACCGCCGCCGCCGAGCCGCCCGATGACCCCGCCGCCGAGCGCCCGAGATCCCACGGGTTGCGCGTCGGCTCACCCCCCAGCGGTTCGGTCGTGCCCAGCAGACCGAACTCGGACGTCGTCGTCTTGCCCAGCACGACCAGCCCCGCCTCTCGCAGCGCCGTGGCGTAGTCGGGCTCCGGCGGCGCCGGCTGACCTCGCAGCATGCGAGAGCCAAAACTGCACGGCAACCCAGGGTACGGCAGCAGGTCTTTCACCAGGAAAGGCACGCCCGACAGCGGCCCCGCCGGCAGCGCCCCACGCGCCTGCTCTCGCGCCTGATCGAAGCCCCGCGCCTCGATCGCATGCACGACCGGATCAAGTCGCTCGATGCGCGCGATCGCCGCGTCGACCAGCTCGAGCGCCGAGACCTCTCTCGCTCGCACCAGCGACGCCTGCGCCACCGCGTCGAGACCCCAGAAGGGATCTCTCGCCCCGCCCACCGCCCCGTTGCCCTTGCTCGTGTCGCTCATGTCTTCGCCCTTTCACCCTGGTTTTCTCCGGGCTCTCTGCCGGCACCCTCGATTGATGAATCAATGATTCATTATTTCAAGAGGGCACGCCAACCTTTTCGACGATCGCCTCACGGGCGGGGTCGGCCGGTGGGGGGGGGCGCGACGCGGCGGGCAACGCTGTGCGCAACCAGGCGGCCGCGCTCCGGGCGGCGCTGGCGGGCTGAGCGCACCAGGCGAGCGGTCACCCGTCGACGCGGAGCTGCCCGGCGTCGAGGCTCCAGGTGACGGTGGTCAGCCGCCGCGCGAAGGCATCGTCATGGGTGACCAGGAGCAGGGCGCCGGGGTATCTGGACAGCGCATGTTCGAGGGCCTCGATGGCGGGGAGATCGAGGTGATTGGTGGGCTCGTCGAGCACCAGCGCCCAGACCTGGCGGGCGAGCGCGCTGGCCAGGCGCAGCTTGCGGGCCTCGCCGGGCGAGGGCTGGCGCGAGGCCAGCAGTCGGGTCGGTTCGACGCCGAGCGCCCCGACCAGCGCGAGCGCGCGCCCGCGGGCCTCGGGCGGCAGCGCGCGCACCTCGGCGAGCGCCTGCGCGTCATCGCTCGCGAGGGTATCCTGGGGCAGGTACAGCAGCCGCTCGGGAGGTAGATCCGACGAGCCCAGCAGCGCCCGCAGCAGGGTGGTCTTGCCAGCTCCGTTGGGCCCGGCCAGGCGCACCCGCTCGCCGCGGCCCAGGCGCACCCGCGCGCCCCGGACCAGCTCGCGCTCGCCGCTCCGGAGCGTGTCTCCCTCGTGATGCAGCAGCCACGGGCGTGGGGCCGGGGTGTAGTCGACGAACAGCGAGCCCACCTTCAGCTCCGCCTCGACGGCCGCCTCGCGGGTCTGCTCGGCGACGCGCTCGGCGGCCGCGCGCTGCACGCCGACGGCGCGCCCGTGGCGGGCCTCGGCCTGCTCGGTCCGGAACTTCGCCCCCATGCCGCGCGCGTCCTGGTCGTGCATGTTCTTCATCCGCCGGCCGCTGGAAAGATTGCGCTCGGCGCCTTCCTGGCGACGACGCGCCTCGTCAAGCCGCCGCTCGGCGGCGCGCCGCTCGCCTTGCAAGCGCTGGTAGCGCGCGATCTCGGCGGCGCGCTCCTGCGCCCAGGCCTCCGCCGCCTGACCGTACGGGCTCGGCTGCTCGTCGACCGCGCCGCGGTGCACCCGCAGCGTGGACCGCGTCAGCTCGTCGAGCAGCGCGCGGTCATGCGACACAACCACACCGACGCCGCGGTGCTGGGCGAGCGCGCCCAGCAGCAGGCGGCGGGCAGCGGCGTCGAGGTGGTTGGTGGGCTCGTCGAGCAGCAGCACGTCGGGTTCGTCGGCCAGGGCGGCCCCCACCTGCCAGCGCTTGCGCTCGCCGGGCGAGAGGGTGCTCCAGCGCGGCAGCTCATCCGGATCGAGCGAGAGCCGACCGCGGAGCCGGCAGGCAAGCGGATCGGCGCGCCAGCCAAGCCGCGTGACGGACTCGTCGGCCTGCTCGACCGACTGCGCGCACAGGACCACCGTGGCCTCGCGCGGCTCGAGCTGGATGCCCCCTCGCTCGGGGCGCAGCTCGCCCGCGAGCAGCCGCAGCAGCGTGGATTTCCCCGCGCCGTTCGGGCCCACCAGCCCGTACCAGCCCGGCGTCAGGTGCAGGTTGACGCCTTCCAAAAGGGGCTCACTGCCCCCGTGTGCGAACGCGATGTCGCGCGCCTTCACATGGACCATCATGCTTCAAAACCCCTGAATTGATGCCCGCGGCGCGCCTCGGAGGGCGGCCTGCGTCGGTTGCTGGCGCTGGAGTCAGGAGGAGATGGTCATTCACGCTGCGCGAGCGCAGCAAACCCCACCATGCAACGCGTGGCGGGGTTTGTCGAGAGCGCGGCGGATCGGGCCCGTCGGGAGCCCTGGCCCGCCCCCTGGCCCCGTGGGCTGCGCGCCCCAGAACAGACGCACCCGACGCGGCGCCGAGCCGATCGCGGGGCGGCGGACCGGAGGGCGGCACCAGCGAGGGCGGGGGTCGGGTCCGCAGGCATGTCGGAGACACGAACGGCCCCCCGTTGCAGGGGCCAGAAGCACCGTAAAAGTCGGAAAAGAACTGCATCGCACGATTCCTTGCATCCGCCGACTCCGAGCGGCGTCATCTCCTTCGAGAACATGAAAGCCGCGAGCCTCCCCCCCTCCCAGGTCTCCCTCCCCGGCGACTTCACTGGCGCGGACCTCACCCCCGACCGCTACGTCGTGGAGCTCGAAGCGCCCGTGCGCCGCGAACTCTCTCGCCTCGCCGCGCACGCCACGTCGGGCACCATCGACGCCCGGGGCGTGCGCGCGGCCCTCGAGGAGGCGACGGTCCGCACGAAGTGCATCCTGGCGGGCGGATACGGCGTCGTCCTGCTCCGGGGCGTCCCCACTGAGGGCTTGGAGCGCGAGGTGGCCGTGGCGCTCTTCACCGCGATGGGAGAGGCCCTCGGAGAGCCCACCGCGCAGACCCTCGACGGGGAGCTCGTCACGGACATCCGCGACACGGGCGCCGATCGGAACGACCCCGACCTGCGTCTCTACCGCACGAGCGCGGAGCAAGACTTTCACACCGACGGGGCGGATGTCATCGGCCTCATGTGCCTCCACCCGGCCGAGAGCGGCGGGGTGTCGCGCGTGGTGAGCTCGGTGCGGGTGGCGAGGCGCATCGGCGAGGCGCGCCCCGACCTCGCCCCCCTCCTCTTCGAACCTTGGTTCCTCCACCTCCCCGGAGGCCGAGAGCGCGGCCTCCCTGGCGCATTTTCACGCCCTATCGCCACGTTCGACGGGGCGAAGCTCGAGTCGTTCTTCATCGGTTGGTACATCCGGCGCGCCGAGAGCGTGCCCGATGTACCTCCGCTCGACGACGCGCGACGCGAGCTCCTCGCCCTCTACGAGGCCACGGCCAACGACCCCGAGCTCTTCGTCGACATGAGTTTCCGCCCGGGGGACGTGCAGTGGCTAAGAAACGCCTTCGTCCTGCACAAACGCACCGAGTACGTCGATCCCGCACCGCCCGCCCCGAGACGCCACCTCTTGCGGCTCTGGCTCTCCGCGCCCTACCTCGCCGACACGACGCCGCGGTTCTCCGCGCAGGAGCTCGGACGATGAGCCCACTCTCCATCCCACTCGCCGCGGCCCTCTCGCTCGGCGCGTTCGCCGCGCTCTCGTTCTACGACGGCGTCGTGGTGCATCTCGTCCGTGAGCGCCTTCCGCTCCGCGAAGCGGCGTTCCTCGAGCATCGCCTCCACACCGCGAGGGCGGCGCTCTTCCCGTTGCTCCTAGGGGCCGTGTTTGCCGGTCAGGGCCCGCGAGCGCTCGCGTTCGCGCTGGTCGTGATCGACCAGGCCTTCGAGGTGTGGGACATGGCGATCGAGCGACGCTCGCGCTCCCACACGGGCGGTCTCCCGTCGTCGGAGTACCTCGTGCACGGGTGGCTCATGGGCCTCCGCTCGGCGGCGCTCGCCTTCACGTTTGCCATCGACCGAGCCCACGACGACACAGCGCTTCTCGACTCCCTCGCGCGGTTGCTCGCGCCGGGGGCCGTCGTCGTCGCCGCCCTGCACGTTGTGCTCGCGCTGCCGGTCGGTCGCGCGATCTTCGAGCGCGTGCGAGGTCTCCGTGCCGGGTGAGCGCTGCAACCTCCGCACGATCGCCGAAAAAATGCGGCCGTTCGTGGCGAGCCGAGTCCCCCCAGAGGACGTGGACGACGTGCTCCAAGAGGTGCTGGTCAAAGTGCACACGAGCGCCGAGGGCCCCTCGGACGACGAGCCGTTCTCGCGCTGGATCCACCGCATGAGCCGCAACGTGATCATCGACCACCAGAGGCGGCGAGGGCGCCGCGATCGCCGTCATGAGCGGTTCGCGCTCGAGCCCTCCGCGGACGACCCCGGCGCGGACGACGACGCCCAGGCCGTGTTCTCCCAGTTCGTCACGGCGTTCGTCACGATGCTGCCGTCGCCCTACGACGAGGCGCTCGTCGCGACCGAGCTCGAGGGGCTCACGATGCGCGAAGCCGCGGCGCGCGAGGGAGTCAGCGAGGCCGCCATGAAGTCGCGCGCGCTCCGCGGCCGCCGCATGCTGCGCGAACTCTTCGAGGCGTGCTGCGAGATCGCGCTCGACACGCGCGGGCACATCATCGACTTCGCCCCCAAGTTGTAGGGCGCTCCGGCGCGTGCTGGTTCAGTTCTTCCACTACAGCGTGGAGAACAGCAGCCCCTGGCTCAGCGGGGTTGGGGTGGGAGTCAATGGAGCCCCAGGAGAGGGAGACCAGACCACCCCTCCTGTCGTGATGCCCTGCACACACCCTGTCCACACCTCGCTCCACGGGGCGCTTCCTCCGGCCCTGGCCCCGTGGGCTGCGTGCCCCAGAACAGACGCACCCGACGCGGCGCCGAGCCGATCGCGGGGCGGCGAGAACGAGGGCGGGCGCTGCGGACCGCAGACGCGGGGGTGGCGGGGGCAACCGCGCGGCACCACGAGGCTGAGCGGCAAGGACCATCCCTGCGGGGCGGTGACGTGGCGAAGCAACCCTCCGACTGGAACAGAGTTCCAGTCGGGAGCGAACAGGGGGTTCTTTTGACCTGCCTTGGGGCTGTCCGTTGTGAGTCTATTTCGACCTTCCCTCTCGTTCGACTGGAACTTTGTTCCAGTGGGGGTCGTCGCGGCGCCGGAGCCTCGGCCGGGAGCAGGTGCCAACGCCGAGCGATCAGAACATCTCGGCCGTCCTGGTAGCGGCGGAAACGCTGGCATCCAGGGAGGTGGGGCTCCAGGTAGAGTGGCGCGTGCTCGCGCGGACCGTGCCATCCATCATGAGCGACGAGGGGGGCGCCTCGTCGCCCTCGTCCTGCGCGGAGAGGATCTCCCCGGCGCGGACGCCCTCGTGGTCCGCCTGCTGAGCCGCGACCCCGCCCAGCGCCCCGCCAGCGCCGTTCACCTGGCCGAGGAAGCCCGCGCCTTGCAGACGACCTCCGGCGCCGGGGCCCCTTCTGGATGGATGCCCGTCGTCCTTGCTCGTGGGGGTCGGGCGGTTCACCCTGGGCGGGTGATCGTTCGCTCCTTCGGGTACCCGGTGGTGGTGGTGGCGCTGGGGATCGGTGTCATCCCGGCGGCCCTGTGCCTCCAGACGAACCAGGGAGAGCTGGCGAAGGTCGGGGTGTTCCACCGGCACCTGGCCGCGAACGGGCAGCGCGAGGTCCATGTGGTCGGCAAGGCCCAGGGGACATCCCTCACCTCGGTGAGCGGCCGGTCCTGCCTTGCCTACCAGTACTGGGTCCAGCGAGGCAGCGGCAAGAACTGGCGGACCGTGTGCAGCGGCGGGGAGCGAGGGGACTTCGAGCTGAGTGTCTCGCCGGGGGAGCACCTCGACCTCTCGCCGTCCAGCGCCCTGCGCCTGCGCCTCGCAGAACACAAGAACGTCACGAAATACACGAAGAAAATCGACTCGAAGGCGTGCGACTCGGCGGGGCCCAGGGATACCCTGGTGGAGGTCTGCCTGCTGCCAGGGGATGAGGTCGAGGTCTGGGCCTGCCGCGAGCCCGGGTCGAACCTGCTGGTGCCCTGTCACGATGGCGTCGATGAGATCGAGTCGCCCCCGGCGGGGGGGATGCACGCCGTGGTCCAGCGCAAGGTGCGCAGGCAGCTCGCCTTTGCGATGCTGTGGCTCTGCGCCTGGGCGGCGGTCGCCCTCGCCTTGCTTTCCCGGGAGATCGTTGCCCTGACACGGCGGCGGGCCCCGGCCGATGGAGAGGAGCCCTCCGTATGATCCCCTTCCTGGTGGCGCTGGTGGTGCTGAGCATCGCGGGGCTCGGGGTCTGGTTCGGGAAGCTGGTCGCCCGGATGCTCCCGGCGATCCGGAGCGTGATGGCGCGGTCCACGACGCGCATCGGCGACCTGAAGGCGGGCCCCGCGGAGGTATCGGGGAAGATCCTCACGCACGCTCCTGTCCGGAACCTCCGGGGTCAACGGTGTGCCATCGTCGAGGTCGAGATCCACAACGAGTGGTCCGTCGATCACGGGAAGCAACGGACCCACCGCTACCAGCCTTTCCGTGCTCGACGGGTGGCCCCGGGGCTCTCGGTCCGCGATTCTTCAGGGCGCTGCCGCCTCGCGGTGGATACCGCGTCGCTGCGCCTGTCGGCGGACCCGGTGCGGCGCGTCTACGAGCCTTACCAGCAGGAGATCCTCCTGGAGAGGTGCCCCGCCTACCGCCCCCACGTCATCCCCGGCGCGCGGGTCACCGTGCTCGAACGTTCGGTCCGCATCGGTCGTCGGGTGATGGTGCTGGGGCAGGCCTCCCTCGACGAGCAGGCCGAGCCCCAGGGCTACCGCGAAGGCACCAGCACCGCCTTCAAGCTCGGCGCCTCCCCGACGCAGCTCCTCCTGATCTCGCGAGGGACCCAGGGGCAGACCCTCGCGCGCCTGTCGGGCCCGCTGGTCCTGGGCCTGGCGGTGCTGGGCGTCGTCGCCCACCTGGCCTGGGGCGCCCTGATGCTGGGGCTGCGAATCTAGCGCCGGGTTGAAACCCGGCGCCTGGACGTGTGGGTTGGACAGGTGCCGCGGGCGAGCCGGCGCAGGGGCAGGCCCCGGCGGTGCTGGCGGGCAGGAGCCCTCGGGGTTGGGCCCGCTACATGCCCGAAGGGGGTTTGACACCCAGTTTCTGCAAGAAAGAGCGGGCCTTTCTGGCGCTCCCTCCGGCAGCCCAGGAGAGCAGGGCCACCACCCCCTCCTGGGTCTTCTCGATGGATAGGTTCCCCTTCGCGGGCTCGGTCTCGCGGAGCGCCGCCAGGACGGATTCGATCGCACCCAGGTTCCGTGTGGTCCTGCGCGTCCGCTTGCCCGACGGCGCCGAGGGCGACTCCTGGGGGCTCTCCTCGGTTGACTCCTCGGTCGACTGGAACTCTGTTCCAGTCGGGAGCGAGGAGGGGTTTTTTGTACCTATCTTCGAGGTGTCCAGGGTGCGTCCATCTCGACCCACCCTCTCGCTTGACTGGAACAAAGTTCCAGTGGCCTCCAGGTCGGCGCGGAGGCGTCCGACCGTCATGTGGGAGACGGCGGCCTGCTCCGCGATCCAGTGGTCGCTTCTCTTCGACCACTCCGGATCTTCCAGTAGGGTGAGGACCGCACGTTTCTTGTCCGCGTTGGTGCGCCGCAGGCCGTGGTCCGCGTTGGCCCCCACGGAATAGAGGATGGCCTCCCGCAGCCCCCCTGCTCGGACCTCCGCGCGGCCGAGGCTCACCCCGGCCGCCTCGGCGGCCGCCATCCGATGGAAGCCATCCGCCAGGTAGTAACGACCACCCTCGGGGCCGAAGACGACAACCGGCGGGAACGCCCCCCACCCTTTGCTCTCCGCCATCACCTCGCGGTAAGCGTCGACGGTCTCGGTGTTGAGCTCGACGCGGGGCTGAGCACGCGGGTCGCGTACGATCGAGGCCAGCTCGAAGGAGGGCCCCCCGGTCGCAAACGCCGTCAGGAGGTCTTGCTTGGCCACCGTGGTGGCCGTCACAGAGAAGCCAGGTTTGGGGGTCATCAGGCCACCTTCTTCTTCTTGCTCCCGGGGGTCTTCTTGGATCCGGGCCTGGGTCCGGTCGTGGTCGCCTTCGCGTTCCCGGGAGCGCTCGCGACCGGCGGCGTCACCTGCGGGGAGAGCCGCTCGAACACCTCGTTGAAGAGGTTCCGCGCCTCGCGGCTGGCCTCGCTGGACGGGGCGTAGGTGCTGGCCGACTTCCCTGCCGCCAGGGCCTCCTGGTACGTGATGCGCTGGGCCAGCACGGTCCTGAGGACCGGCAGCCCCGCCGTGCTGAGGTTCTGCCGGGCTTGCCGCCCGTAGACCGTGCCCGGGACGACGCGATTCACGACGATGGCGGCGTCCAGTTCAGGCCGGATGCGCCTCGCTTCTTGCAGGGTGGGGAGCACATCGCCGAGGGCCCAGGCATCCACCGCCGAAGGGCCGCAGGGGAAGAGCGCAAGGTCGGCGGTCAGCAGCATCGCCCGCTGCACCGTGTCGAGCTTCGCCGGCCCATCGACCACCACGAAGTCGAAGCTCTTGGCGAGCTCCGGGAGCTGCCCGGGCTGGTGCAGATCCGCGCCCATCGCCACCACGGTGGGCCTGTTCAGCCCCGCCATGGCCGCCACGGAGCTCCACGTCCGGACGGTTGCCTGGGGGTCTGCATCCACGAGGAGTACCCGCATCCCGTGCCCCAGCGCCTCTGACGCAAGGTGAATCGCGACGGTGCTCTTGCCAACCCCCCCTTTTTGTCCGGTGATTGCGACGATCATCTCGCCGGGAAGCTACTCGTCTTCCCCTGGATTGGTCCAGCGGGGCAGACATGAGACCCATGGAATCTCCTTCGTCCCGTGCGACCACCACGGCCAGCAGGCCAGCCTCGGGATCCTCGAATCCACCCACGAGCAAGGCGAGCCCCTGCCGCTTGCGATCCAGGGGGGTTCCAGGTTCTCTGCCTTCGGCGCCGGGTATGCGAGCGAGCGACCCGGCCGCGTGATCGCGTACGTGAACGAGGTCGCGGGGATCGCGATGCCGACCGATGCGACCCGGGGCGTGCCAGGCCTCGGTGTATCCGGCGCAGGAATACCCGGGGGACGTGAGCCGCGCGAGCTGGCTGCCCAACCAGTACGTGGCCAACCTATGGCGAAATTACACGCGCAAGGAGCCCAGGGCGACCATCGAGAAACCGACGCGTCCGTACAAGTGGGGCGGTGGATTCGCCCAGGATCCTTCCTCTTTCGAGGCGGGACCGGCCACTCTTGAAGCCGTCCTGGCGAGCCCCCCTGCGGAGCCACCGACCTTCTATGACGGCGACGTCAAGCTGGGGGTGGCCACCGTCTCCCCCGACGGCAAGCGCGCGACCCTGGCCAACGTCGAGCTGAAGCCCGGCCTACGCGTGCTGGTGTTGATGGCCGGGAGCATGCCGCTGTCGAGACCCGCAGGGCTCGTGGTCATCCCCAGGAAGCCGTGACGGGGGCGCGGGCGGCGCCACGGACTCGTGGTCCGGGGCCCGACCCTGCGCCGGACAGGCTCAGGCATCTCATCCAGCGTCGTCAGGACAGGGAACACAGGGCGGATCGAATCTGACCCTGTCCTGGCGGAATTTTCCAGGTTTTCTTCTGGAACCTGGTTGTTAACGGGAAGGTCGGTGTGTACGATCCCGGATATCGTGAATCCTTTGAGCCATGGTTCTCACCCCCGTGGGGGGCCAGGGCGAGGGTGGTGGCTGGGGGCCCGTGAAGAAGGCGCCAGCATCCCGTCGCTCGTGATTTCCCCGGCGTCCTCGTGCCACGACCCAGGCTCGTTGCTGCCGCATCTGGACGCCCTGATGCGTGACGCAAGGCAGCTGGGGGTCGCGGTTCCGGAGCTCTTTCTCCTGGAAGAGGGCCAGGTGATCTACGCAGGGGCCTCCCCCGTGGAGGTGCGTCTCCGGGGCTGGAGAGGGCGGAACGAGGACGGAGAACAACCTCGATGGAGGACCCCCTGGAGCGTCGGAGGGTCGTGCCTGGTGCAGTCCGAACGCGATGGGCTGCGGCTGATGTCCAGCTCCTCGGGGCTTCACCACCGCTCCCTGCGGGTCCAGGTCCGGGAGGGAGGCCTGGTGATGCTGGGGGCCTGGTCGCTGCCGGCGCCCACGCCCCCACCTCAGCTGTCCCTCGCGTTCGAGGCCCCGGCTCCGGTGGTCGGGAAGGCCATGGTGGAGCTTCTCCGGGCTCCAGCTCCCCACCATGCTGCCTGGCGTCTGGTGGGATGACGGGCTCCTCGTTGTTCCGGCCATGGCGCCGCTCCTCCTGCTGGTTCAGCCCTTCTTGACGATGCGAGGGCGTGCCACCCGCCCTCCGTTGAGCGCTTGTTTGACCTTCTGGCACCACGCCACTTGCTCTTCCCTTGGCAGCGGTGGGGGCAGCGGCGCGGGCTTCTCCACGACCTTCGGTGCCACTCGCCACGGCTCTCCCAGCGCGTTCAGGTCCGCCGGCAGCAGGCTCAGCGGGTGCCGGCGGTCTCGCAAGAAGTCCTTGCGCCCCGGGCGCTTGAGGAAGGCCCGGAACACATGGCGCAGGTACTCCTGGGCCTGCGCCTCTCGTTCGCTCGCCTCCAGGCCCGCACGCCGCTCGTGGTGCAGCACCGCCGCCGCACATGCCCTGGCGATCTGCTGCGAGGCCGCCCGGTCAGCCCCCGTCTGCGCGTAGGGCCACCCGTAGACCTGCAGGTACGTTTCTGTCCAGAGCTTCCATACGAGCGCCAGGGGCACCTCGAAGGAGCTCGATGGCTGCGTGGCCCCGGGCGCTGCCGTGGCCGGAGCGGCGGGCTCCGGGAGGGCGGCTTCAGCCTCGTGGGAGACGGCCTCGCTGGGGACAACCTCGGCAAGCACCCCGGGCGCAAGGAGCTCCACGGGAGGGACGGTGGCAGCAGGCTCCGGGAGCGGCGCGCTGGTTTGGGCTTCCGGGGCCAGGTCGAGGTCTTGCTCCGGGGTCACGGCGAGGTCTTCCTCCGGGGTCGAGGCGGGGTTCTCTTCCGGAGCCCTCTCCAGGGGCGCCACCGCAGGGAGCACCGTGGACGCCTCGATGCTGGGCTCCCACAGCGCCTCGTCCAGCGTCAACGCCACGTCTTGCTCGCCGCACGGCCACTCCGGCAAGGCTTCTACGGGGCTGCAGCCCTGGGCCTCCGCCTCTTCCGTTCCGGGCACGGCGGCCATGGTGGGGGCGGCCATGGTGGAGGCGGCGACAGGCAGCGGGTTCTCCGCAGCTCCGGTCCTGCTCGATGCGTCCGGCGTGCTGGTCACGAGGGAGAGGGCAGGCTTCGATGGCTCGTGCTTCCTTGAAGAGGGAGGCTGCAGATGGCTCTCCACCAGCGCTTGCAGCGCTTCCCACGAGATCGAGTAGATCGCGCACGACTTCGGATTCTCCGGATGCTCTGGCCGCAACCAGTCCAGGATGCCGAGCGCTCGCAGCGCCTTCTTGTGGGTGCTCAGCGTCTGCCGGCTCCCCAGGCTCATCGCCTCCTGCAAACGCCGCTCGCTGGGCCAGCATTCTCGCTGGTTGCGGCTGTGGTGCAGCATCACGTGCAGCAGGTGCTTCTGCGTCGCAGGCAGCGGCGCACGACACAGCAGCTCACGCACCCCGTTCATCGCCCGGAAGCACACCGACAGGGGGGCTCCTCTGACCCAGTGGAACGTTCGCCCCCCGCAACCGCAGGGGCAGGAGGCTCCGATGGAGCCAAAAAGAGCAGAGGAGGAGGGAGTGCGTCGAACTTTGCTCTCGACACACGACGGCGCTGAACCTACCATGACACTTGCCTGATGGTTTCGTTAGCACTCGCCCCCTGGTCTCCTTTCCGTGGAAAGATGTGGAGCCAGGGGGTGTGCCCTTTTTGGGGTGGATGGGGTGGAACTCTCTGGTGAGGGGGAAGGTACCACCGGAGGGGGGGCTGCCCCAATGTGTTTTTTCTGCCCGGATGGACTCTTTTCCGGGGGGGAAGGGGTGTCGTGAGCGGTGAAGCGTGCCCGAGGGAGGCCCACCGTTCCCCCCTTCCATGAGGCATTTTTCAGGGAGTTTTTGAGACCTTCCATGTCCAGGCACTGGACACCCTCTGTCCAGCAGCTGGACACCCTGCGTCCAGTGCCTGGACACACCACGTCCAGGCACTGGCCCCTCCACCCATGTCCAGCGATTGGACACCGTGCGGGCCTGGCGGGCTGCAAAACCCCGGGGACGGCGCCGTTTGACCCAGACCTGGCGCAGCGTTTCAAGTGGGAGCTTCTTGCTGCCTAAGAAGGATGTTCGGGGTAAGTCTGTTAGCCAGCCCAGGGAGAGGCAGGAACGAGGGGGTCCCGAGTTCCTGGGAAAGCCATTTGCAGGTATCTTAAGACCTCCTTGTCGCAAAAATTCAGAGAAAACCGGGATAGATCTGAGCAGGATGACCAGCAGCCCCCGTCACCTTGCTGCCCTCTTGATACGGGCAACCTCATGAACGAAGGAGGATGCCTCTCTCACGAAATCGGAAGAGTCAAGTCGACCCACAACGGCGACTCGCCGAGGCTCCTCACTGGGGTGATCTTTGAGCAAGGCACTGCTACGGAAGTTTCTCCAAAATTGCTCTGCACCGACCCCTTTGCGCCCTCCTCCGATGCGTCCACTGTGCAGTAGGTAGAGTGCTCCTGATCTCGGGTCTCGACCCAGTGCCCCTCCCAGCCGACGATTGACGCCCTCGCGGGGGAGGTTGACCGCTACGGTGATCTCCAGTGACCCATCCTCTGCGGGGCGGGTGACTCCAAATCGGTTCTCGTAACCATCGCGGGTCGTGTGGAAGGCTCCCCAGATCATCATCGAGGAAATCCAGTGAAGCTTCGCCTCGATGCTCCCTCCCTGAAAACCCAGTCGGTGCTCGGTCTGGAACGTCGCCTGCTCCTCGAAGTGACGCACGATCATCGAATGGGCTCGGCGAAGTTCCATGCGATCCACCACACTGGACAGCTCGGGGAGATCTGCATCGAGTGTTGTGGGTCGGTGGAAGTCTCCCCCGAGTTCGAGGAGATGCTCATGGAGCTCCTCAGCATCAGCGAAGGCGTCACGGTACTGTGTCAGTTCCTCCTGGGTTGGCACGTGGGCATTTTTGCGGATTTTCTCGAAAAATGCCTCCGCCTGCTCGGCGAAATGATCCGAGCTGAAGCCGCTCCAGCGGACATATGCCTCGTGCGGTGCCATCAACGCCGGGGGCAACAATGCCCCCGAGCCAACCACGACGATCTGCTCCTTACCTCGCGAAAACGTCCAGAGATTGGCTCGGAACGAGCCATCCACCGCCGGGATCAGCCTCAGCTTCCCGAGGCCATGCAGTTCGAGAAGCGCGTCGGGCTTCGTGCGGAGCGCCTCCAGCGCCACGTACGCACGGCTCAGCTTGCCCAGCTGCGGCCGCAGGGCCTGCCACAAGGAAGACCGGGAACCTGAGACCCCAAGGGCCGAGGTGCAGAAGGAGAACTCCTCGGCCCACTTGCTCGCGTCTGCGATGCACTCATACAGCCTGCCCGAGCCGCTCAGCAGGTCGAGCCCCATCAGTACGAGATCTCCGCCCCAGGCTCGGCCATGGCCCACTTCTTCCGGAATGTGTCGAGGAACATGTCGGCTCGAACCCGCCAGAAGTCCACCGCAGTCCCGATCTTGAGACCGCGCTCTTTCGCGTCATTCAGGGCCTCCCTCGATGGCTGGAAGAGACGCTCTCTGGCCTTGAAGTCCCGGTTGTGCCCGGCGCTTGGCATGTCCGCGTGCAGCAGCTCGTGGAACATCAAAAACTCAAGCACGAAGCGAGGGATGTCGGGCGAGTTCAGGACCCGGTTGATGCTGATGCTCTTGTCCGAGTAGCGGCAGAATCCCCACCACTTCTGCAAGGGAGAGCTCGTCCACTGGATGTCGTTGACCTGCGGCGCCCCTCGGGGGAAGTGCTTCTGGTTGGAGAAAACCGCGTCGCGGATCTCAACCAGGTTGTAGCTCTTCCCCGAGGGCCACGCCCGCGGTGCGTCCTTGGGGGTGATCTTCACGATGTCAGGAGGGGGTTCCACGGCCGATGGCGAGGATTGGCGTGTCTCCTCACGGGAGACATCCTCCAGAAAGGCCTGGTAATTGTCGCGGTAGACCAGCGAGCAGATCGAGTTGTTCTCCCACAACCCTCGCAAGAACTGCTGCCGCTGCACCATAGTGTAGTTCTTCGCCAGGATGGTCTTGGCCAGCTCGACCGGATCGAAGGCCCGCTTCTCTTCCAGGGTGCACGGTCGCAGCTCGCACTCCTTGCGTCGCGCATCGAGAAGGGCCTTCACGTCGTTCCAGCGAGGCAGAGGATCGGGAACGTCCGAGAAGAACTTCCGGATCAGCGCGCGTGCCTTCTCTTCATCGATTTCTACGGGAATTTGCCCGGGGGTCGTATAGCACGAGAGCAGCCGTTCCAGACCTTCACGCTGGTTCTCGAAGATGGTCACCGTGCGGGTCTGTAGATCATCATCAAACGGTTCCTCCCACATGTACCAACCATAGGGCAGGCACTGGTACACCCCGGTGAGTTGCCCGCGCAGGTTGCTCTGAAGCAGGTGGTACGCATCCTGGATAAGCTGTGGCGGGATGGGGATGGTCTGCCGGTCTGATGATGTACCTGCCTGGTCATCAGCCTCGGCCCCTTCGCCAGCGGCGTAGGCCGTGTCGACGACGTTGAACTGCTCCCAGGTGTCGAGGAACGTGACCAGGTGGGCGATCTCGTTGCCGCCGGATAGCTTGCCCCGCAGGGCTCGGCCCACCATCTGCGCCACCAGCGACTCGGACATGGTGGGCCTGGCGATGAACACCGTGCGTGTGTGCGGAGCGTCGAAGCCTTCCGTCAACATCTCCACGTTGATCAGTACGTCAGGCTTCTTCTGTCGTTGAAACTGCTCGATGACCTTCTGGGCATCCTTGCGGCTGTAGTCCACGTAGTCCGCATCGATGCCGACCTTCTTGAACTCCCCCGCCAGGGTCTGCGCGTGGAGGGTGTCGCCAGCGAAGACGATGGTCGGTCCGTAGGTCTCTTGCTTCCGCTGGAAGTGCTCCACGATCAGCTTGTTTCTCAAGGTGTGCCTGGCCAGCCGCTGGAGGACCTGGGGGCCCAGTTCTCCGTAGCGCTCGAGGTACTTGTAGTCTTCGGGGGTGAACTCCCGCTCCAGGTTCACCTCGGTTTTCACCGTCTCGAAGCTGGGCGTGGCGAGGATGCCTCGATCCGTCAGCTCGCGCCGAGAGATCTGGAACAGGATGGTGCCATCGAAGAGCTTCCAGAGCTGAGCTTCATCCTCCTGTGCCATGCGCACCGGAGTCGCCGTCAAGCCGAGCAGCCGACACCCCTTCGAGCGCAGGCGCTTCAGGAGCCTCTTGTAGCCTGGAGCGGGAGCGTGATGCGCTTCGTCGACTATAACAAAAACCCCTTGCTCCGAGCTGTCCACGAACTCATCAACGAAGCCGCTGTTGCTCTCCAGAACCGCGGTCTGCATCGATGCGAAAACAACGTCTCGCGTATCGTCGACCTCGGACCAACGAGCATGGTCGGACGAGATCGCGATGAGCCCGAGTTGGGGCTTCGGCGCCGCGGCGTTGGCTAGCCTGGAGAAGGTAGAAAATGCCTGTCGTAGGAGGCTGCGACGGTGCGCCAACCATAGCACCCGCCCCCCTTGCTGGATGTGGTGCTGAAGCAACCACAACGCCGCCAGCACGGTCTTCCCCCCACCCGTGGGGACGACCACCAGGCCAGCTTCCTTCTTTTGCTGCAGGTAGTAGCCCGTCATCCTGTCCCAGGCCGCGATCTGGTGATCGCGCGGGGTTACAGGGCTTGGCCCTCCCTTGAGCCGCAGGGTCAGTTCTTTGTCTCCGAGAGGTAGCTTCTGTTCGCTCATATCACTTTCATCCTTCATGGTAGCAAGCGGTGCACCGCGCTAGCTCGACGACCCAAGGCCTCTTCACTCCACGGCCTAATACTACAACGGTACTTGGTGTTGAGGCGACTTGAGCGTCGTTCGCTGTGGCGCTCGGCGGCCACCACGACGGTAGCGGCTCTGACGTGCCAGCTCGCGCTGACGTCGGCGCCACACCATCCACACGAAACGTACCTCGAGACTCATGGCCGGCAACGCGAGCGCCAGCAGCATCA
>JALOQB010000131.1 GCA_025453595.1 Polyangiaceae bacterium | reverse complement strand
CGAGGCGGGGGCCGGCGGGGGCGGGGCCGGCGGCGAGGGTGGGGCCGGGGCCGGAGGGGCATCCGGAAGCTCCGGACAGGCCGGGGCCGGAGGGGTATCCGGAAGCTCCGGACAGGCGGGGGCCGGGGGTGGTTGCGGGGCGTGCGATCAGCCGGGGCAGGTGTGCCTGGGGGGGGCGTGCCTGGAGGACTGCCGGAGGCCCGGGGCGGTGCCCTGCGGGGAGGGGACGGTGTGCGACGTGGGGAGCGAGCACGAGGGCAAGTGCACGGCGCCGGGGGAAGGGTGCGTGATCAGCAACCCGGCGCAGAGCTGCGGGGAGGGGGGTGCGATCTGCGGTCCCGGGACGGACTGCGGGCCCTCGGGGTCCTGCTTGCTGCGGCCGCCCTGCACGAAGCTGGTGTGCGTGAACGGGACCTGCTGGGGGGAGGCCTGCTCGTGCACGCGCCCGGCGGCGAGCTGCGATCCTGCGCCGGTGGGGGCGCCGGGGGAGGCGGGGACGCTGAACGATCCGGCCTTCTTGCGCCAGGGGAAGAACGGCGGGGAGGGGGCGGTGGACCTGGATTTTGACCCGGACTGCAACGCCTGGGCGGTGACGATCATCTCGGGGCCCGATTACCTGCGGAAGGTGGATCCGGCGGGGCAGGTGACCAGCACGACGGGGGTGACGAACCTGAACATGGGGGAGGTGGCGGTGCTCACCGGCAAGGAGGGGGTCTTCGGCGGGGGCTCCGGCGACGTGGCGCTCACGTACATCTGCTGCGCCACCTGCGGCTGCCAGATCAGCGGGGCCAACGGCAACCCGCAGGGGGCCGCGCTCTTTGACGCGGAGACCAAGACGCTGCCGATGAAGATCCCGTCCACGGATTTCACCACCGGCGCGGGGCCCTTCGGGGCGGCGGGGCTGGACACCGGTCCCTACGGCCTCTCCTGGGGGCTGGACCGGGTGCTGTACCTGGGCAACGTGAAGGAGAACGGGGATTTTCTGGCCCTCGATCTGCTCTCGGGCGACACCACGCAGCTCATCCTGTTCCCGGCGCGGGTGAACGCGGCGGCGCCCTACGACCGGGAGCGGATGGTGGTGGCGCTGGAGGGGGGGGCGGTGTGGCTGGTGCCGGTGCGGGGCGTCCAGGGCACCCCGCAGGAGATCCTCAAGCTCCCGACCCACGTGACCAGCATCCTCCGGGACCCGTGGAGCGGGCTGGTGTACGCGGAGCTGGCCAACCTCGATATCGTCTCGTTCAAGGGCGACGGCACGGGGCTCAGCACCTTCGCCCAGGCGCCGGAGAAGGGGCGCATCGCCCTGGCCCCGGACAACTTCCTCTACCACCTCACCGTCTTCCCCAAGCCCCCCACGGTGATCCGCTTCCCGATGCCCACGGGGCTGTGATCAGAGCGTGCCGCGGGCGATGGCCCGGTCCGCCGCGTTCATCAGCACATGGACCCCCAGGATCAGCGGCGCGAACCGCTCATCCTGGGTGAGCCCGTGCTTGTAGCGGTAATAGATCTGCTGGAGCACCACCGCCGTCTTGAAGAGACCGAAGGCGTAGAAGAACACCACCTCCGAGAGATCGGCCCCGGTCTGCTCGCCGTAGCGCTGCGCCAGCTCGCCCCGGGTCAGCGCCCCGGGCACCGCCGTCGGCCCCCACCGGGTGAACTGCAGCTCCTCGTCGTCCGCCTCGTTCACCCAGTAGCTCAGGGTCGTGCCCAGATCCATCCGGGGGTCGCCCAGCGTCGACATCTCCCAGTCCAGCACCCCGATGATCCGCGTCGGATCCGCCGGATCCAGCACCACGTTGTCCAGCTTGAAATCGTTGTGGATCAGCGCCCCCGGCGCCTCCCTCGGCAGGCGCGAGGCCAGCCACGAGGCCACCCGCGGCGCCGCCTCGATCTCGTCCGTCTTCGCCCCCTCGTACCGCTTGCTCCAGCCCGTCACCTGCCGCTCGATGTACCCCTCCGGCTTCCCCAGCTCGGCCAGCCCCGCGCCCGCCAGATCCAGCCGGTGCAGCTCCGCCAGCGCGTCGATCAGGTTGGTATGGAGCTTCCGGATATCCGCCGGCGAGAGCTGGAGCCCGGGGGGCAGCTCCTTGCGCAGGATGATGCCCTGGAGGCGCTCCATCAGGTAGAAGGGGGCGCCCAGCACCGCCTCGTCCTCGACGTGGAGCAGGGGGCGAGGGGCCTTCGGGTAGACCCGCGAGAGGCGGCTGAGGACGCGGAATTCACGCCCCATGTCGTGGGCGCTCTTCACCTTGCTGCCGAAGGGAGGGCGCCGCAGCACCAGCTCCCGGTCCCCCACGGTGAGGAGGTAGGTGAGGTTCGAGTGGCCGCGGCCGAACTGGCGCACCGAGAGGGGGCCGTCGAGGCCCAGGCCCTCGCGGAGGCAGGCGGCGAGGCGCTCCAGGTCCAGCTCCTCGCCGGGCCGCACCTGGGCTGCAGCGTCGAGCAGGGCGCTCACCCCTCGCCTCCGACCTTGAGGCCGTAGCCCTTGAGGATCCGGCGCGCCAGCGCCGACTTGTGCACCTCGTCGGGGCCGTCGTAGATGCGGGCCGCGCGCTCCTGGCGGTAGAACCAGGCCAGCGGCAGGTCGTCGGTGAGGCCCAGGGCGCCGTGGGTCTGGATGGCCCGATCCAGCACCCGCTGGAGCACCCCGGCGGCGTGGAACTTGATGGCCGAGATCGCGTCCCGGGCCCCGTGCAGCCCCAGCGTGTCGATCTGCCAGGCCGCATGGAGCACCGAGAGCCGCGCCGCATCGATCTCGGCCCGGCTCTCGGCGATCCACTCCTGCACCATCTGTCTGGTGCCCAGCGGCTTCCCCGGCGCCACCTCCCGCGAGGCGGCGCGGCGGCACATCAGCTCGAAGGCGCGCTCGCAGATCCCGATCCAGCGCATGCAGTGGTGGATCCGCCCCGGACCCAGCCGATCCTGCGCGATCAAGAACCCCATCCCCTCGCCCCCCAGCAGGTTCGACGCCGGCACCCGGCACCCCTCGTAGGCCACCTCCGCGTGGCTCGCCCAGTCGTCGCCCTCGTGCCCCATCACCGAGATGTTCCGCACCAGCTTGAAGCCCGGTGTGTCCGTCGGGACCACGATCTGGCTCGCCCGCAGGTGCGGCGGCGCGTCCGGGTTGGTCACCGCCATCACGATGGCGAAGGCGGCCCCGTCCGCCGCCGTCGTGAACCACTTTCTCCCCTCGATCACCCAGAAATCCCCGTCGCGGCGGGCGCGGGTGCCGAGCCAGGTCGGGTTTGACCCTGCCCGGTCCGGCTCGGTCATGGAGAAGCAGGAGCGAGCCTCGCCGCGGGCGAGGGGGAGGAGGAAGCGCTCCTTCTGTTCAGGGGTTCCATACTGGAGGAGGACCTCCATGTTGCCGGCGTCGGGGGCCTGGCAGTTGAAGAGGTAGTGGCCGAGGGGGCTGCGGCCGAGGATCTCGCTGAGGCGCCCGTGCTCGCGGAAGGTGAGGCCGGCGCCGCCGAGCTCGTGGGGCATCTGGGGGGCGAAGAGGCCGAGCTTCTTGACGCGCTCGCGGCGCTCTTGAAGGAGCGGGAGGCTGGCGCGAAAGCCGTCGCGGGCGACCTGCGCCTCGATGGGGTAGACGTGCTCATCAAGGAAGCGCGAGACGAGGTCGAGCTTCTCCTGGAGGGCCGGGGGCGTCGAGAAATCCATGGCGCGGAGGCTACCATGGGGGCGACGCGGGGGCCTGGGTCAGCCGACCTCGTTGGCGCTGCCGATGCCCATGTAGGACCAGATGGTGATGGCGATGCCGAGGACGGCGACGGGGGCGAACTCGAAGGTGAAGAAGACGTGGGCGGCGACGAGGCCCATGCCGACGAAGGTGAAGGGGAGGTAATAGGAGATGGGCTTGGGGGCGAGGCGCTTGACGACGACGCGGGCGGCCTTCTTGCTGCGGGCCTTCTTGGTGTCGGCGGCCCGGGCGCTCTTCTTGCGTGGGGCCTCGTCCTCCTGCTCCTCGTCTTCTTCCTCGTCTTCCTCGTCGTCGCGCTCTTCTTCGTCTTCTTCCTGGCGGCGAGCGGCGGCCTTGGCGCCCTTCTTCTTGCCGGAGCTCTCGGCGCTGCGGGGCGCCGCCTTGCGTGGGGCCTCGCTCTCGCTGCTCTCGTCGTCCTTCGCTGGCTTTCGCTCGTCTTTGTCCGCCATGATCCTGGGTCTCCCGAAGCTAGGGGGCCGCACCCTACCACGATCCGTCGTGGCCTGGCGACGGGCCCTCGCGCCCTTCCCTCCGGGCGCCTTCGGGGGTAGCGGGGGGGCATGACCGCCCCCGTGGCTTCCCTGAGCGAGCGCGCCGTTGACCCCTGGAGCGAGGAGAATTCCGCGGGGATCCTGGCGATCCAGCACCTCCGCTTCCTGGCGCAGCGGGGGGTCTTGCGGGCCGAGGGGGGGCTGGAGCCCGGGCAATTTCAGCCCAACAGCGTCGATCTGCGGCTGGGGGCGGTGGCCTACCGGGTCCGCTGCAGCTTCCTGCCCGGGGCCCTCGGCGTGGCCCACTGCCTCCATGAATTCGGCTGCCACATGCACGGCCTCGACCTGTCCCAGGGGGCGGTGATCGAGCCCAACGTGCCCTACCTGATCGAGCTGCAAGAGTCGCTGGCGCTGCCGGAGGGCATGGGCGCCCGCGCCAACCCCAAGAGCTCGACGGGGCGCCTGGACATGTTCGCGCGGGTCATCGCCGAGCGGGGCGAGGCCTTCGACGAGGTGCTGCCGGGCTACCAGGGCAAGCTCTACCTGCACGTGATCTCCCGGTCGTTCCCGATCCGCCTGCGCCAGGGGGATCGGCTGGTGCAGCTCCGGCTCTCCCTGGGGGATTCCCGGCTCTCCGACGAGGAGACCCGCGCCCTGCACCGGGAGACCCCGATCCTGCTGGGCACCAGCGCGCCGGTGATCGAGGACGGCCTCCACTTCTCGGCCTCGCTCCGGGGAGCCACCGGGGAGGTGGTCGGCTACCGGGCCCTGGCCCACACGCCGCTGCTGGATCTCCGCGGCGTCGGCCAGCACGAGGTCGAGCCCTTCTGGCAGGCGCTGCTCACGCCGCGGGGCGGGGCCCTCGTGCTGGAGCCGGATGCGTTCTATGTCCTCGCCTCCCACGAGCGGGTCTCGGTGCCGGCCTCGGTCTGCGCCGAGATGGTCCCCTTTGACGCCAAGAGCGCCGAGCTGCGCACCCACTACGCGGGCTTCTTTGACTCGGGCTTTGGCCTCGGCGGCGGCGCCCGGGTGGTGGTCGAGCTGCGCAACCGCGACACCCCCTTCCTGCTGCAGGATCAGCAGCGCGTCTTCCGCTTCCAGCTCCACCGCAACCTGGCCATCCCGGAGGTTCTCTATGGCCACAAGGGGAGCCATTACCAGGGCCAGGGCCTCCGCCTCGCCAAGCAATTTCGCTTACCCATGGACCCCGCGGACCTGAACCTGCTGGTCTCCCTCGACGCCCTGCTCCAGGAGGGGAGCGTGACGCGGGCCGCTCGCCGGGTGGGCCTGTCGACCCCGGCCATGAGCCACGCGCTCGCCCGCATCCGGACGCGCCTGGGGGACCCGGTGCTGGTGCGCTCGGGGCGAGGCATGCTGCTCACGCCGCGGGCCGAGGCGATGAAGGACCAGGTTCATGCCGCGGTGACCGGGGCCCAGCGCGTGTTCGAGCCCGCGCGCCCCTTCGTCGCCCGCGAGCTGTCCCGCTCCTTTGTCGTCCACGCGACCGACTACGTGCTGGCGGTCCTCGGCGCCGCCCTCGATCGGATCCTCCAGGCCGAGGCCCCCGGCGTGCAGCTCCGCTTTGTCCCCAACACCCCTGACGACCCCGCGGCCCTCCGCGATCAGGGGTCGGACCTGGCGGTCGGGATCTACGGCGTCTTGCCCCAGGAGACCCGCAGCCGGCAGCTCCTCACCGATCGCTTTGTCGCCGTTGTCCGCGGCGACCACCCGGTCGTCAAGAAGCGCCTCGACCTCCGGACCTTTCTGGCGCTCTCTCACCTCCAGGTGGCCCCCCGCGGCAAGGTCGGAGGGTACGTCGACGATGCCCTGGCAGAGCTCGGGCACCAGCGCCGGGTCGCCCTCGCCGTCCCCTCCTTCCTGGCGGCGGCGCAGCTCGCCGGGGAGACCGATCACCTCCTGCTCATCTCCGAGCGCATCGCCCGGCGGTATGCCCCCACCTTCGGCCTCCAGATCTTCGAGGCCCCCCTGCCGCTCCGCCCTTACGCCCTCAGCCTCGTCTGGCACCCGCGCGTCGACGCGGACCCTGCGCACCGCTTCCTGCGGGGGGTCTTCGCCCGCGCCTCGCGCCAGGTAGCAGGCCAGCGCCACGAGGGCGCCAGGACGCGCCTCGACCCCACCGACCCCACCTCCGGCGAGGGGCGTCGTCGCCGCCGTTGACCATTGCACCGGATGAAACATCAAGTTTCATGCGATTGCATTGATTGAAAGATTCACGGGGCCGAAGCTGGGGCCCATGAAGATCGCATTTGTTGGCGCTGGCAACGTGGGTGCACCCCTGGCGGTCCGGCTGGCGGAGGCCGGTCACGGGGTCGTCCTGGCCCGCACGAAGGAGGGGTCCGCGAGCGTGGCGGCGGCGCTGGCCCGGAGCGGGCGCCTCCGGGCGCTCCCGATCGAGGAGGCGGTGAGCGGGGCTGAGGTGGTGTTCCTGGCCACGCCGTTCCAGGCGAACGAGGGGCTGCTGAGGCCGCTGGCCGGGGCGCTGGCGGGCAAGGTGCTGGTCGACTGCACCAACCCGGTGGGGCCCGGGTTGAGCCACGGGCTCCGGAGCGAGCGTTCGGGCAGCGAGTGGGTGCAGTCGCTGGCCCCGGAGGCCCGGGTGGTGAAGGCTTTTTCGATCTACGGCTTCGAGAATTTCGAGGACCCTGCGTACCCGGGCTACCCGGTCAAGCCGGCGATGCTGTTCTGCGGGGACGACGGGGCCGCCAAGGCGAAGGTGGGGGGCCTGATCGAGGCCTGCGGCTTCGAGCCGGTCGACGTCGGCGGCCTGGTGCAGGCGCTGCATCTGGAGCACATGACGCTGCTGTGGGTGCGGATGGTGCGGATGCACGGGCACACGCCGGGGCTGGTGTGGGGGGCGCTCCGGCGGTGAGGGGGATCAGGGGGAGGCTTCGAGATCCTTGAAGAAGGCGGCGAGCTCGGGGCGCCCGCGGAGGGGGGCGCAGAAGCGAGAGGACAGGGCGAGGAGCTCGGCCTCGAGGGTCTCGGCGCGGCGGTCGAGGGTGGCGATGCGGTCGTGCTGGGCGGTCTTCTCGGCGTCGGCGTTGCGCTCGAAGGCGCCGAGGGCGTTGCGCAGCTCGCGGATCTGGTAATCGAGGTCGGCGACGGTGCGCTCGCGCTCCTCGAGGAGGGCCTGGGTCTCCTTTTCCTGGCGGCGGAGGAGGGCCCAGCGGTCGATGTGGTCGGCGGCGGCGCGGTAGGCGGCGGAGAGCTGGGGATAAGGCTCGCGGAAGGCCCAGCGCCCCTCCCAGGAGAGGATCTCGCGGTGCACCTTCTTGCTCTCGTCGGCCATCTGTTCGATGCGTTTTTGCAGCGGATCGATGGCCTCCTGGGTGGCGCGGACCTGCTTGCGTGCGGCGGAGGCGTCGATGCCGAGGGCGTCCATGGCGAAGCCGAAGCGCTGGCGCCCCTCGCGCTCCTTCTGCTCGAGGGATTCGAGCTTTCGTTGCTCGGTCACGCTCTCGTGGCGCAGCTCGGCGACGGCGTGGACCAGGTGGCGGACCTCGCCGAGGAGCTGGCGCAGCTCGGGGGGGCTGGCGTTCTTGCCGAAGGCGCGCTCCAGCATCTGATCGAAGATGGAGACCCGCTGGGCCCAGCGATCGATGGCGACCGGGGGCAGGGTGCGGGCGGGCTCTTGCTCGGGGCTGAGGCTGGTCTGCCCTGGCTCCGGGGGCACAGGGGCGCCGAGGTTCTGGCAGATGGCAACGAGGTCGCTGTGGACCGCGTGGGCATCGACGGGGCGCTGCTTGGCGTCCTTGGCGAGGAGGCGATCGATCAGGATCTCGACGGCCTCGGGGGCGTCGGGCACGAGGGAGCGGAGCCTGGGTGGAGGCTCCTTGAGGTGCTTGACGAAGAAGGTGGGGATGTCCGGGGCATCGAAGGGGAGCTGCCCGGTGAGCATCTCGAACAAGATGATGCCGAGGGCGTAGAGGTCAGCGGGGGGGCCGGCGTCGATGCTGGTGATGCGCTCGGGGGCCATGTACTGGGGCGTCCCGAAGACCTCGCCGACGCCGGTGAGGCGGGTGTCGTGCATCGAGCGGGCGATGCCAAAATCGAGGAGCTTGACCAGCTCGGACCCGTCCGGGGCGACCCCCACGAAGATGTTCTCGGGCTTGAGATCCCGGTGCACCACCTCGAAATCGTGGGCGCGGGCCAGGGCGCGAGCGATCTGGATGCAGATGGAGAGGGCCCGGTCGAGGGGCAGGCGGGTGAGCCGGGCGAGGCTGTCGGCGAGGGACTCGCCCCGCAGGAGCTCCATGACGAGGTACGAGGTGCCGTCGTCGGTGTCGCCGTGGTCAAAGATCTCGATGATGTTCGGGTGCGCCAGCTTCTGCGCCGCCCTCGCCTCCCGCCGGAACCGCTCGCGCACCACCCGGTCGCGGGCCAGCGACGGGCTCATGATCTTCACCGCGCAGGGCCGGTCGACCAGCTTGTGCCGCGCCTTGTAGACCGTCGCCATGCCCCCCTCGCCGAGCACGCTCTCGATCAGGTAGCGGTTGGCGATGGTGGTGCCGATGCGCGGGTCCGTCATCGGTACCAGCGCGACGCCGTCGACGAAGCACTGCTTGCTCTCGTCGGGGTAGCGAAGGTTACACTGAGGGCAAACTTTCATGCGACCCTTGGGGAAATTGACTCTACGGGGCTCTCGCGCGAGGGGTCAAGCACGAGCGCCTCAGGCGCCCTGCTCGTCGTTGACCCCGCAGGCCGTGGCAAATCGACCCATCAGTGCCCGGAATTCTTGCCTTGAAATGCGCCCTTTTGCCCCGCGAAAGACCCACCTCGCGATCTGCTCCACGTGCTGCCTCCGGAGCTTCTGCTGATCGTTCGCCGGCAGCTTGCTGCAGAAGCCGCCGGTCAGCTTGAGGGCCTCCGGTTCGCCCCCCGAGAGGGCCATCGCCGCGGGCGTGATCGCCAGGCACTCGACGGTGCTGCTGTCGACCTCCGGGCGGTTGACAACTTCCATACACCGGCGCACAACCTCGGGGAAATCGCCCCCGTCGAGCGCCTGGATCGCCTGCAACAAGGACGGATCAGGGCCGCGCTCCAGGGCCGCTTCCTGCTCGGGACACTGGTACATATCGACGTAGACGGTCACCTCGCCGCCAGCACAGGGGACCTGATAAAGATCGATGATGTGGCCGCCCTGGGCGCCCTTGCGAGAGCCCTGACGCGCGCGGGCGGCCTCCTCGAGCTGACCGCGGAAGGGGTTGGTCCCGTCGCTGCAACGGAACCCCTCGGCCACGTACCGGTACGAGTCTCTTGGGCCACAGCGTCCGATAGGCTGGGTCAAGGTCCCCGCCCCCAGATTCCCGCTGGCTGCCGCGGTCGGCGCCTGGGTGGCCTGGGGTCTCGCGCAGCCAACCAGGAGCAAGAACAGCGGCAAGAGACGGCGCATCAGCCCAGGGTAGCAGCGCCCCTGCCCCCGGGAAGAGCCGGCGCTCAGGGGGCCTTCGTTTTCCGGGCCAGGTAGAAGAAATCACGGAGCTCGGGCCGGGTCACGTACTCGTCGTTCTTCCAGTTCTGGAGGGGCGCGAGGGGCTGGGTGATCCGGGGAGGAGAGGCCTGGTTGCCGTCGAAGAAGAAGAAGCGTGGGTAGGCGAAATTCACGTCGAGCTGGGCCGCGTCGTGGGCCCCGGCGACGTGGAGCGCCTTTGCGAGCGTCCCCGCGCTCAGCGCGTCGCCCATCACGTAGAACCCGATCTTGCCGGTGGCGTCGAGGCCAAAACCAGAGCGCCGGATGATCGTATCGCCGTCCACCGTGGCCCCCCAGCCGGTGTTCTTCTCGGCCTGCGTCGCCGGGTTCACCTGACCGTCCTCGATCAGGCAGGGGGGAGTCTGTCGGTAGTACTGCATCTCGGCCTCGGTGTCGGCCATGCGCTTCCAGACCGCCACCTTCATGGCCCCGTCCTTGTAGCGCGCGACGGTGCACCCGATGGGGCGCGGCGCCAGCAGCGTCACCCCGTCCACCATCATGCCCCAGCGCCCGTGCACCGCCTGGAACCCGCCGTTGAAGGCCGCCAGCAGATCGCCGTGCCGCGACGCCGGGATCAACCCGGTGCGCTTCTCCCGGGCCATCGCCGCCGACGCCGGCTCGCCGAAGCCCGGCACCGCCTGCATCTCGACCCGCGTGAGATCGATCGCCACGATCGCCACCACCGCGAAGGAGCGCTTCGGATCCGGGTGCACCAGCGCCTTGAAGAGCGCCGGAGGACCGGAAGGATCCTGCGGGGAGGGCACCGGGATCCACACCCCATCGCCCGGCGTCGCCACCCCGGGGTACGGGGGCGCGAAGGGCGTCGGTTGAAACACCGCCGCGCTCGCCGCCCCGGACCCGGAGGCCGCCGGCGTCGGCGCCGCGGACACCGCCGGCGCCGCCGAGCCCGAGGGGACTTCCCAGTAGGTCGTCGGCGCAGCGTCCTTGTAGCGCCAGCGGTTCAGCCAGTCCTGGACGCCGTAGGCAAGGTCTTCTGCCGCGGCGATCGGCTTGGGGCCCACCACCTTCCGGACCCCATCCACCAGGAACGTCGCCAGCGGCGGGTAGCGATGGATGGCGATCCAGAGCACCACCACGCTCACCACACCCACAGCGCCCATGACCCCCACCACGCGGAGGATCTTGCGTTTTCGATCGGGATTGCTCTCGCTCATCGGTCGCCCGGGTTCGCCAGACTAGCGCCCCGGGTTAAGCCTTGACGAACTTCCGACGCAAGGCCTCAGCGACCGGAGGGGCCACGAACCGGCTCACGTCCCCCCCGTGGCTCGCGATCTCGCGCGCCAGCGACGCGCTCACGAACCCATGCTCGGGCCTCGGCGCCAGGAAGATCGTCTCGATCTCCGGCGCCATCGCCCGGTTCGCCTGGGCGATCGGGAGCTCGTAGTCCAGATCCATCCCGCCCCGCAGCCCACGGACAATCACCTGCGCCCCGATGGCCCGGCAGTGATCGACCAGCAACCCCTGGTACGTCTGCACCTCGATCTGCCCGCGCCCCGCCAGCAGATCCCGCAGCAGCGCCACCCGCTCCTCGGCGCTGAACAGCGGCTTCCGGGTCGGATGAACCCCGATCGCCACCACCAGCCGACCCACCAGCACCGAGGCCCGCTCGATCAGGTCAAGGTGACCCAGGGTAGGTGGGTCAAAACTACCCGCATAGACGCCAAGGATCATCGCCGTGGAGAGGAGCCTGCGGGGGCAGGCGCCGGTGGGAGAGCGGAGGGAGCGGGCGGAGGAAGCGCCGGGGGAGGGACCGGCGCGGAGAGGGCCGGCGGAGGGGCCGAGGAGGCCGGGGGCACGGACTGGAGTGTGCTGAGGACCTGGTCGTTGTCCTCGACCCAGAGCACCCGCCCGCTGTCGGTGAGGGTACAGCGGAAGAGGCCAAGGAGGCCGGAGCCAAGGGCGCCCAGGATATCCATGCCGGTGACCGCCTGCATGTCGGAGAAGCCCTGCTCCTGCACCGCCGGGACGTCGGGGAAGTCGAAGGCGCCGAGGCGCATGGAGGGGATCTTCGCGCCTCGCTTGCGCGGGTCGCCGGGGATGGGCTGGAGGGTGGAGGGCTCGACGCCTCCGGCCTTGAAGCCGCGGTCATCGAGGGCCGCCGGGAAGGGCAGCAGGGTGTTGATCAGGATGGGGTGCTGCTCGGTGGCGCCGGCGCGGAAGGCCGCGCGGGCGACCATGGCGCCGCCCTGGGCGTAGGCGAGCACGACGCGGGTGGCCTTGGGCGGCGGTGGTGGCTCGCGGGTGCGGACCACGAACTGATCGCCCTGGAAATCGAAGGTCACGTTGAGGCGACGGAGCAGGTTGGCCCCGAGCAGCGCCTTGATGGGGGCGCCGACCTCCTTGGAGATACCGGAGAGATCCTCGGTGAGGGCCGGCACATCGCGCACCTCGATCCGCTCGCCAAAGCGGAGCTGGACCCAGGAGGGCTCCTTGCGGGTGGCGCTGTCGAGCATGACCTCGGCCCGCCCGGTGGCCACCAGGGCCAGGGCTCGCTCGCCGTTGATCTCGAGGGGCACGATCATGTGGGCGGTCTGGATGCGCTGCATCTGGACCGGCGCGAGGAGGCCGCCGGAGATCTGGAACGGCTTGCGCCCGGCCCCCTGGCGCGCCAGCCGCGCGATGGTCTTGGCCCAGTCGTCCTTGGTCTGGGGGTCGTTGAGCAGCGCCTCGAGGTCGTCGGCGGCGCCGTCGAGCTCGCCGGCGTACCAGCGGGCCCGCCCCCGGATCGCGAGGGCCTCCGGGGTCTGGAGGTTGGCCAGCAGCCGCTTGGTCTCGTCAAACTCGAGGCGTGCCAGGTGGACCCGGGCCGCATGGACCTTGACCTCGGCGCTCTCCGGCGCGCTGGCCATCGCGCTCTGGGCCGCGTCCCTCGCGTCTTCCAGGTCCGCGCTGCGGAAGCTCGCGCGGGAGCGGTCGAGCCACTGGGTCGCCTGCTCGCCGAGGGCGCCAGCGTTGCGGGGGTTCTTGGGGTCTTCGAGGCAGCCCACGGGCAGCGCCGCGAGGAGCAGGGTCGCCAGGGTGGCGCGGAGGGAGGGAGAGATCACGTCGATGCCTGGGAAAAAGGTCTAGGCCGGGGCGCCGTCGTCGGCGTCCGCGAGGATCGCCAGGATGCGATCGGCTCGCAGCTCCTTGCGACCACGGCCGGGGTGCAGATAGCCCATCACCACCGGAGGGTCCATGTCCGCGCGCACGTCGGTGATCACATACGTGAACTCCTCGCTGCCGCGTCCGCTGGGTCGATAACGCACGCGCACCGGCTCTCCGCTCCCCGCGTGGCGCCGCGCTTCCTCCAGGATCCGTGGCCTCGCCTGGTGCGCCCCGACCCGCACCTGCCCCAGGTCCGCCAGATCACGCGGCGCCAGCTCCCCCACGGCTCGCCAGAAGAGCTGCTGCGTGGCTCGCGCGTCGTCGCCCGCCCGGTGCTTGGTCCGGTGCTCCAGCCCGAGCTGCTGGCTCAGGTACCCGAGCCGGTAGGTCCGCGCCGCGAAGCAGCGCTTGGCGAGCTGGAGCGTGTCCAGCACCCCGAGCGGCGCCAGGGTCTGCCCGTGGCGCCCCAGCTCGACGCGGAGAAATTCGAGGTCGAGGCGGACGCCGTGGGCGACCAGCACGGCCCCCTGGAGCAGGGCCGCGAGCCGCGGGGCGAGGGAGGCGAAGGGGGGCGCGGCGGCCAGCGCCTCCGCCGGGATCCCGTGGATGCGTTGCCCCAGCCCCTGCACCCCCTCCGGGTGCACCAGGCTCTCGATGATCTCTTCGTGCAGCGGACCGCGGCAGCGGATCGCGCAGACCTCGCAGATGCGATCCCGCTCCGGATCGAGGCCGGTCATCTCCAGGTCGAGGAACACCAGCGGCGCCTCGTCCAGCGGGAGGGGCGGCAGATCGACGCCGTGCTCCACGGTCAGGGGCTCGGCACGAAGAGCAGGAACGACTTGAGGTCGTCGTCGTTGAAGCGGAGGTTCAGGCCCGCAAAGTAGTCGCGGCGGTCGGCCACCAGCAGGTTGTCGACGCCCCCCTGGAGCCAGAGCCGCCGGATGAACTCGTAGGAGAGGCCCACGCGCCACCGGGGCGTGATCTGCTCGGTGAAGCCGAAGAGGTCGTTGCGGATCTCGACCCGGTCGTCGAGCCCGTGCCAGTAGAGGCCCACGCCGCCGGTGGACTCGCGCACGCCGAAGAGGCCCGTGAAGCTGCCCAGGCGCCGCGCGATCATCACCGAGACCCGGAGCTGGTTCACCGTGGTCGTCCGCACCTCGCGGTAGTGCGCCGGCTGGTTGGGGTTGGTCGTGTCGACGTCGATCTGCTCCACGGTGGTGCGCCCCCGCGGGTCGTTGATCAGCTCGACCATGTAGTACTTGTCCTCCCGGGGCTGGAGCCGCAGCTCCGAGAAGGTTTTGACCGAGTTGGCCAGGAAGTTGTAGTCGCTCCGGAGGCTCACGATCGTCTGCAGCCGGCTGATGCCCCCCACCAGGTCGTTCACCCCCTCGGCCGCCCCCTGGATCTCGTCGATCAGCGCCTCGTCCTTGGTCAGCTTCCCCACCGTCCCCTCGCCCCGGTCGATGCGCCCCGTGATGCTGTCGATGTGCACCAGCGCGCTCTCCAGCGGCGTCGCCGAGCGCTGCAGCTTCTCGACCCCCTCCCGCGTGCCCTTCGTGATCCCCCGGAGGTCCTCCCGGTTCTCGTCCACGATCTTGTCGATCTTCCCCGTCGTCGACTCGACGTTCCCCAGGATCTTCGCCGCCTTCGGCTTCGCCATCGTCGAGATATCCTCGATGTTCCGGAACGTCGTCCGCAGGCTCTGCCGGTTCTCCGCCGCGATCAGCGCCAGCTGCGCCGTCGCCTGCTCGATGTTCCGCAGGATCGCCTTCATCTGATCCCGCCCCTCGTCCGTCCCGAGGCTCGAAGCCATGCTCTTCGTCACCTTGTTCACGTTCTCCGAGATCTCCCCCACCGAGTTCATGATCTGATCCATGCCCTTCGGCTCGATCACGTTCGCGATCTCGTCCCCGTCCTGCATCTCGGGTACCCCCATCGCCCCCGGCGACATCGCCAGAAACGGCTCGGAGAGCAGCGTCGCCGTCTGCTTCGCCACCGTCGCATCCTTGTGCAGCACCACCCCCGGGTTCACCTGGATCTGGATCCGCGCTCGCCCGTCCTTCGAGAGCCCGATCTCCTTGATGTTCCCGATCGCGATGCCCGCCATGTGCACCCGCCCCATCGGCGCCAGCCCCGTCGCGTCCCGCATCGTCAGGTACAGCCGGATCCCCTTCGGCCCGAAGCGCTGCCCCTTGCTGAAGTAGCTCGTCAGCCCCGCCAGCGCCCCCGTGAGCGCCAGCGCAAACAGTGCCACCTTGGCGTTCCGTGTGACCTCTGACATCTCCCTCTCTGGCTAGCAGCATTCCCCCCCGGGGTACAACGCCGCCCCCCCCTCCCTCCCCGTTCTCCCCTGAATCACCGCCATGAACGCAGGGTCTAATGTAGGATAAACTCTCACTTATCTTTCGCTGAAAACTGTGCGTGTGTTCAGGGGAACCGTTAGGGTCGCTCCCATGATGAGCCCACGCGTTCTGGCCCCCTACGTCCTCCGCTACCTCGCCGCCGCCCAGCGCCGTGGGCGCCCGGTCACCCTCCAGAACCTGATCGACGACCTCCAGGTGCGCCGCGTCGATCTGCGAGCGGCCCTGAGCGCGATGGCGCAGCAGGGGCTGCTGGATGTACTCACGCTCCGGCTGTCCCTGGAGGGCTTCGCCATCGGCACGGCGCTCCGGTCGCGGAAGCTGCCGGCCATCCCGCGGCAGGCCCCGGCTCGCGAGGAGACCTCCGGCGAGACCGTGCTCCCGTCCGATCCGACCCCCCTCCGTTCCGGGCGCATCGTCGCCGCCTGAGGCCCCGTGAGCCGCGCTCTTTTGCCCTGGCTCTGCGCCCTCGTGCTCCTGGCGACCCCCGCTGCGGCCGGGGCCCCCTCGGCCCGGTCCGTGCTCCAGGCCTGCGGCCCCGCCGACGAGGCCCTGGGGCAGGTCGCCGCGGAGGTGGCGCGGCGGCGCCTCGGAGGCCAGAAGATCGCGTCCCCGGACGAGCTGGTGGCGCTGCTCCGCGAGGCCGGCAGCAGCGCCACCTGGCCTCGCTCGCTGGTCTTCGTCGGTCAGCCCGTCGATCTGGCCCAGGCGGCCGCCGAGACCCGGGCCTTTGTCCGGAAGCTCCCTGCCTCCGTGCCTGCGCGGTGCGGGGTGGCGGTGGTGCGGGACGAGGGAGGGGCCGAGGCGCTGGCGGTGATCGCGGCGCCCCACGCGGCCACGGTGGCGCCGACGCCGCGGCAGGTGAGGCCGGACGGCTGGGTGACGGTGGACGTGAAGCTGCGGGTCCCGACCTCGGAGGGCAAGATCGTGGTGCTGGGCCCCAGCGGTCCCCCCCGGGAGATCCCCTCGTCGCTCCACCAGGGGCGGCTGCTGGGCCGCTTCCAGGCGGATCGGCCCGGGCGCTGGCTGGCGCAGGCGGTGGCGACGCTGGACCACGGGCCGATGCCGGTGGCCGAGATCGAGGTGCTCCGGGGCGAGGCCGGGGCGGCGACCGCGGTCCCTGGCGAGGGGGCCCGGGGCGAAGATCCGCAGGCGACGCTGCTGGCGATGGTGAACGAGGCGCGCCGGTCGGAAGGGCTCCCGGCGCTGGCCCTCGACCCTCGCCTGACGACTCTGGCGCGCTCCCATGCGGAGGCGATGGCGCAGGCCCAGGTGGTGGGGCACGACCTGGGTCAAGGCGACCCGGAGCGACGCGCCGAGGAGGCCGGGCTCCGGTTCCATGCGCTGGGCGAGAACGTGGCCCGGGCATCGTCGGTGGCGCAGGCGCACCGGAGCCTCTGGTCAAGCCCCTCGCACCGGAAAAATACGCTGGAAGGGCGCTGGAAGAGCGCGGGCGTCGGGGTCGTCGAGCGGGGCGGCTCCTCGTGGGTGGCGCTCCTCTTTGCGGCCCCCTGAGCGGCCCCTCCGCGACGCGCTCCGGGTTCAGGCGGTGAGGCCGGTCAGCGGGCCCGCCTTGCAGTAATCCGGGTCGCCGAAGGTCTCGGCGGGGGCGCCCATCGCGTGGCAGAGCGACAGGAGCAGCCGGTTGTGGGGCTCCCCGGGGAAGGAGACAACCTGCCCCGTCCTGAAGTGGCCCCCCACGTTCCCCGCCAGGACCCAGGGGGTCCGCTCGTGGCTGTGATCGCTGCCGGTGCCCAGCTCGTTGAGCCAGACCACCAGCGTGTTGTCCAGCAGGGTGCCGCCGGCCTCCGGGATCGCCGCGAGTTTATCGAGGAAATAGGCGAGTTGCTCGGCGTACCAGCGGTGAATGCGCACCAGCTTGGCGCGCTCTGGTGGGTCCATGTCGCGGTGGGCCACCGCGTGGAACCCCTTGGCCTGGCAGACCGGGCTCAGCGCCGGGTCCTGCTCGAACTCCTTGCCCAGCCAGGTGAAGCGGTGCCCGGCGCCGGAGCGGCCAAACTGCAGGGTGCCGATCCGGGTCAGGTCGCAGGCGAGGGCCATCGCCAGCAAATCCATCTGCAGGCGGCCCAGGGCAGGGATCTGCTCGTTGCTCCAGGGATCGAGGGGGGCGCCCGGCTGGGGTCGCTGGCAGGCCCGGCTCGACGCGGCGCCGACCCCGGTGGCGAGGCTGTGGTCCAGCGCCTCGATGGCCCCCAGGTGGGCCTCCATCTTGCCCCGGTCCGCAGCGGGCAGCCGCCCCCGGAGCGCATCCAGCTCCTGCGAGGCCCGGGCCAGCACCCGCCGTCGATCGGCCATCGCCTCCCGGGACGCGCTGTCCTCGCTGGGCCCCCTGAGGTCACGAAACACCCTGTCGAAGAGCCGGTAGGGGTTGCTCTCGGGCAGGATGGGCTGGAGCGGCCCCCGGTACGAAAGCGAGGCAAAATCGACGTTGTAGTGCTCGACCTGGACGCCGCATTCGAGGGTGCGAAAGCGCGTCTTGACCTCGAGCTGGCGGGCGAGGTGCTGGTCGAGCGAGATCCCGGTGGCGAGGCTGTGCAGGGGCTGGCTCGGGTCGGTGATCTTGTTGTTGGTGCCGGTGAGCGCCGTGTTCATCCCCGCCGAGTGTCCGTTCCGGTTGCTCTTCTCCAGGATGACCTTGTGGGTGAACCTCCCCTCCGTGAACGGAGGGGCTTCTCAGAAGCCTCACGGCTGCTGAGCTACTTGCCGGGGTTCCGCCGGAACTACCTGGCTTCGGCCAGG
>JALOQB010000432.1 GCA_025453595.1 Polyangiaceae bacterium | reverse complement strand
AGGATGCAGGCGAGGCCGCAGCGGCCTGGAAGGCCATGATGAGCGGCGCCGCGGCCCCCCCTCCGTACACACCAGCGGCGGCGTTTGGCGTGTCGATGCCCCAGTTCCCCTCGCCGGTCACCGGTCCGCCCCAGGGGTACCCGCAACCCCCCCCTCCCCCGCCCGTCCCTCCACCTGCTTACCCGCAGGCCGCTTCTGGTTCTTACCCGGCGGCGGCCTACGGCGCCCCTCCCCCGTACACACCGCCCCCGCCCCCGCCCCCGCCCCCTGCCATGCCCCTGGCCGGCGGGCCTGTGCAGCCCTTCGCCGGGCCCCCCGCGATGATGCAGCCCCGCGCCGGGGCCCCCTGGTTGCTCATCGCCGCCGTGGTGCTGGTGATCGGGGCGGCGGTGGTGATGGGGGCCGTGGCGTACACCCTCTTCGCGCGCTGATCGCGCTCAGCGGCGGCGGGGCCCGCCGGAGCGATGCTCGGACAGCGCCACGTGATCCTGCTCCTTCTTGAGCAGCACGCCGGCGAAGGGGAGCGGGAGCTCGCGACGGAGCCGCTCGGCGCCGACCTCGCTCCGGGCAAGCACCGAGAGCCAGTCGATCAGCTCGCTGGTGCTGGGCTTCTTCCGCAGCCTGGGGACCATGCGAAGCTCGTAAAAAGCGACCACCGCCTGATCGACCAGGTGCTGATCGAGGGCCGGGTGGTGCACCCGTACGATGCGCCTCATCAGCTCCTCCGAGGGGAAGTCGATGAAGTGAAAGACGCAGCGCCGCAGGAAGGCGTCGGGCAGCTCTTTCTCGTTGTTGCTGGTGATGATCACGATGGGCCGGTGGCGCGCGGTCACCTCGTCCCCGGTCTCGGAGACGGTGAACTGCATCCGGTCCAGCTCGTGGAGCAGGTCGTTGGGGAACTCGAGATCTGCCTTGTCCACCTCGTCGATCAGCAGCACCTTGCGCTCCGGGGAGGAGAAGGCCTGGCCCAGGGGCCCGAGCCGGATGTAGCGCCGGATATCCTTCACGTCGCCGTCGCCAAAGCGAGCGTCGTAGAGCCGCTGCACCGTATCGTAGACGTAAAGCCCGTCCTGGGCCTTGGTGGTCGACTTGACGGGCCAGTGGATGATCTGCAGCCCCTGGGCCTCGGCGACCGCGTGGGCGAGCAGGGTCTTGCCGGTACCAGGTTCGCCCTTGATCAACAGGGGCCTCTCCAGGGCAAGAGCGCAATTCACCGCGGCTTCCAGGGCCTCGTCGGTGAGGTAGGTGGGGGTGCCTTGAAACTGGCGGAAGGAGGGTTGCACCACCCCTTCCTAGCACAGGGAGGTGCTAAGGTGCCCGCCAGCACGGAGGCGGACCTCATGCCGGCATACGAGATCCGGGCAGCGCTACCATCGGACGAAGATCAGCTCCTCGAGGTGGCGCGCCACCTGAACACGGTCAACCTGCCCCACGATCGGGGGGCCATCCGCGAGCTGCTCCACGTCAGCGAGGAGAGCTTCTCGCAGCGCCTCGACGTCAACCGCCGCGAGTACGTCTTTGTGCTCCGCGATCGGCTCCAGGGCCGGATCATCGGCACCTCGATGGTCCTGGCCCAGCTGGGCCGCCGCGACGCGCCGTACATCTACGTCGACGTGATCGAGGAGGAGAAATACTCCGCCACCATCGATCGCCACTTCCACCACCAGCTCCTCCGCATCGGCTACTCGTACAACGGCCCCACCGAGATCGGCGGCCTGGTCCTCCACCCCGATTACCGCCGCGTCCCCGAGCGCCTCGGCCAGTTCCTCAGCTACATCCGCTTCCTCTTCATCGCCACCTACCGTCACCTCTTCCGCCCCGAGGTCGTCGCCGAGCTGCTCCCCCCCCTCGAACCCGACGGGACCTCCCACCTCTGGGAGGCCCTCGGCCGCAAGTTCACCGGCCTCAGCTACGCCGAAGCCGACGTGCTCTCCAAGAAGAACAAGGAGTTCATCAAGCAGCTCTTCCCCGAGACCGTCATCTACGCCTCCCTCCTCAGCCCCCAGGCCCAGGACGTCATCGGAAAGGTCGGCGCCCAGACCCGCGGCGTCGAGAAGATGCTCCGTCGTATAGGGTTTCAATACGCTCACCGCGTCGACCCCTTCGACGGCGGCCCCCACTTCGTCGCCGACACCGACGAGATCTCCCTCGTCAAGCGCACGCGCCGCACCCCTCGCCCCGCCCTCGCCCCCGCCTCCACCCTCAAGGGGCGCGGCCTCATCGCCGTCCACCGTCCGGAACCTCCCTACTTCGTCTCCACCCTGGGCGGCCTGGACCACGGCGAGCACGGCGTCACCATCGACGAGGAGGCCGCCGCCTTCCTCGCGGTCCACGAGCACCACGAGGTGCTCACCCTGCCCCTCGACTGAGCCTCCGCCCGGGGCTCCCAGGCCCGCCAGTACAGACGCGTCCGGTTGCATGGTGAATCGCCCCTCGCTCCGGTACCCTGGTGCTCACCATGGATCGACGAAGGCTGGGCGGCTGGGTGTGCGCGGCGCTGGCGGCGGCCTGCTCGTCGGCGCCAGCACCGAAGAAACCCGAGGCCACGGCGAGCAAGGCCGCGGCGAGCGGATCGGCGGCAAGCGAGGCGGCGAGCGCGGCGAGCGCGACACCCGCCCCTGCGACCCCGGAGCCAACCGCGCTGCCGCCCGTGCCCCGGGCCTCGGCGCAGGGAGGGCCGGGGGCGAGCAGACCGGGTCGGTTTTTGCTCTTTCCTCCGAAGCCAGCGCCGCAGATGCCCCCGGAAGCGCGCCGGTTTCTGGACTCCTTGAACCAGCTCCCCTCCCCGAATCCAGTCGCCCCGCCCCCCACGCTCACCCTGGTCGAGGACGAAGAGGCGCTGCGCCAGGCCCTCGGCGTCTCTGCCAGCCCCGACCTCGGCAGCGGGACCCTGGAGCGCGACGAGGATGGAAGCCTCTGGGTGCTGATCAACACGCCGGCCGGCAAGATCCCGCTGCGGCCGGTGGGGTTCTCTGGCGGTCAGCTCGTCGACTGCAAGATGCGCGACGGCTCGGTGGATCGCACGTACCTGATCTCCGGCGCCCCTGCCGCGATGGCGGTCCAGTTTCGCCGCACCATGACGGTGATCGCCCTGGGCACGAACGGCAAGTGCATCGATCTCCAGGGGGAGATGCCCACGGACCCGGCGCCCAGCACCTTCCTCTCGGTCGCCTGGGCGCCGAGCGCCCCGCCGGGCATCCAGGCGCGCTTCACCGGTGTCCTGCTCGCGGGGGAAGGTGACCGGCAGCGCCTCGATTTCTCCAGGGATCGCGTGGAGGTCTTCCTCGGGGACCGGAGCGTCGCGCGCTCCGACGCGCTCTACTGGCCCCAGCTCCTCGGTCGACCGCCGGTGGAGGCGCACTTCTTCCGGCTCGACGGGGGCGGCTTCGCCATGCGCCTCGCCACCGAACCGCGCCGCGCCCGTCGCCCCCTGCCCTCCCCTGATTTTGCGCGCCAGGCGACGGAGGAAATCGAGCGGGATCACGCCCTGTTCTGGGTGCTCCCCGACGGCCGCCTGCTGCCCTCTTACATGACAACGGAGCAACCGTGGAGGCGAGGACAGCGGGACGTCTTCCTCTGCGGCGGCCAGCCCGTGCCCCGGTGCGCCGACATCGTGACCCAGGAGCACACCTTCGACGAGACCGATAGCTCGTACTATTTCTATCGCACCGGCGGCGTCCTCCGGTGGACGCTCCACGAGACCGCTCGCCACAAGACCTCCCGGGATGGGGCGAAGACCTGCATGGTTTCCAGCAACGAAAGCGCGCATCAGGTCCAGTGGCACGTGCGCTCCTGGAGCGATACCCGGTGGCATCCGCTCTCCAGCTCGAACCACAAGACGCAATCGAAGGATGTCAGGCAAGCCCACCGATGTGACATCTTCTAGCGCCCGTTCCGCGGGAGACATCGAGCGGCTCGCCTCCGACCCCTCCGCGACCCCGGAAGCGCTGCGCCGGCTCTCCCACCAGGTCCCCCGGGTGTGGCATCTGCTCGCCCGGAACCCCGCCACCCCGACCGAGGTGCTGCTGCGCATCCCCTTCGAGGCCGGCGCTGGTCACCTGCTCCAGAACCCGGTGTTCCCCTTCCTGTTGCTCGACGATCCCTCGCTCTCCGGGGCCACCGCGGCCCTGCGCTGCGGGCTCGCCCGGCACCCGGATACGCCCGTCGAGCTGCTCTGGGCGCTCTCCGAAGGGGGCCTGCCCGAGCTGCTGGCCCTGGCCCAGAACCCCCGGTTGCCCGGAGAACTGCGGGAGAAAATCGTATCCCCGGCCAGCAGCGACCTCCGGCTCCTGCTGGCCAGGGCGAGCCCCTTGCCCGAGCTCTTCCATCGGTATCTGCTGAGCGACGCTTCCCAGCGCGTTCGGCACTGGGCGAGCCAGACCATCGGCGCTTGCAAGACCTGCCGACCGTGGCGCGCGCTGCTGCGCCAGGCCCAGCGCTGCGCCGAAGGTCACGCTCCTCGCCCGCTGTCGCTACCGCAGCAGCGCGAGCTGCTCGCCGGAGGGGTGTGGGCCCGCGTGCTGCTGGCCCGGCAGCCCTGGCTCGACGAGGAGATCAGGTTTGTGCTCTCCCAGGATGTGGCCCTCCAGGTGCAACGAACCCTGCGCCGCTCCGCGGCACCTGCCCCGGGAAATGTAGAGAAGTACCCTGTACCAAGAGGCGGCTCGCTCCGGCACGAACCGCGGTGCAGGCAGAAGGGATGGCGGCGGGGCGCGGGGCAGGAGGAGTGACGCCGCGGTGAGGGGTCAGGCGGCTTCCGGGGCGAGGTGAGCGAGGAGGGCGGCGCGCACGTCAGGAGGCATCTCGCAGGAGCGCAAGGTCCGGAGGTCGGTGGTGACCAGGGTGTGCTCGATCTCGGCGGCGAGGGCCTCGTCACGCTCGCGTACAAAGCGATAACGGAGCGAGGCGCTGCGGTTGCCGAGGCGCAGGGTCTCGACCTCGATGCGGACCCGGTCGCCGTAGCGCAGGGGCGCCAGGTAGCGCGCCTCGACCTTGACCGCCGGGACCCCCACGCCCCGTACGACGATGAGCCCCGCGTACCCGCCCTCCAGCCCGGAGAAAAAATGCTCCAGCGCCTCGTGGGCGTAGCTCATGAAGCGCCCGAAGAAGACGA
>JALOQB010000431.1 GCA_025453595.1 Polyangiaceae bacterium | reverse complement strand
CCGAGCCCCCTGGCCCCCTGTCCCTGGGCGGCCCCCCTGGTCCCAGCAGCGAGGACGGCTCTTCCTCGATCTCTCTTGACGTGCTGCTGCGCCTCGCGCTGCGCCACGGTTTCTGGATCCTCCTCTGCATGCTCATCGGGCCCGCCCTCGCGTCCCTGTGGGTGAACCGGCAGACCCGCTGGTACCAGGCAGAGGCGACCCTTGTCTTTGACTGGAGCCAGCCCGCCGCCCTGGGGCGCCGCGTCGACATGTTCGACCCTTATTCCGAGTACTTCAACAAGCAAGAGCTCATGGAGACCGAGTTCCACATCCTGCTCTCCCAGCGCGTGCTGAAGCAGGTGGTCGCGGACGCGGGGCTCGACCTGGACAAGAAGTTTCTCCAGGTATCCTTCCCTGGCGGGCAGCCCGGCCAGATCAAACCAGAGCAGATCGCCGACCTGCTGCGGAGCCGCCTCAAGGTGGCCGGCGTCAAGGGCACCTCCCTCGCACGCGTCACCTTCGAAGACACCGACCCGGCCCAGGCCCAGCGCCTGGTGACCACCATCATCGAGACCTACATCCGGGTCTCCAACGAGGACATGGTCGGCACCACCGGCACCGCCCTCGAGTGGCTGCGGGATCGGGTCCAGAAGCTCCATCTTGATCTGGAGGGGAGCGAGACCGAACTTCACCGGTTCAAGAAGGATCGTAACCTGCTGAGCATCTCGCTCAACGACCAGAACAACCTGCTACGCAGCGAGATCGAGTCGGTGCAGAACGCGGCCACGCAGGCCAACATCCGCCGGGCCCAGCATGTCTCGCGGGCCGGCGCCCTCGCCAAGATCACCCGGGCCAACCCGGACGAGCTCCCGGCCTCCGAGCTGATGGCCGACCCGATGCTCTCCCAGCTGCGCAGCGAGTTCATGAAGGCCCGCGCCGAGCTGGCCCAGCTCACCACCGCCGGCAAGCTCGAGAACCACCCGGAGGTGCAGCAGGCGCAGGTGGCCCTCAACAACTCCCTCGATGCCTTCATCCGCCAGGTCCGGAACATCCAGGCGTCCGCGCTCCGCGAGGCCGCCGTGGTGACCGCGGAGGCCGCGGCGCTCCAGGGGCTGCTCAACGACGCGAAGAAGCGGGCGCTCGATCTCAACATGGAAGAGATCAAGTACAACCAGCTCCAGCGGGCCACCTCCACCAACGAGAAGCTCTACACCAGCATGCTCGAGCGCATGAAAGAGGTCGACCTCTCGCGGATGATCAGCACCAAGAACATCAAGCTGCTGGACGCGCCGAGGCTCCCGGTGGTCCCGGTGCGCCCGGTGGTCGGGAACATCCTCGCCATCGGCGCCGGCCTCGGGTTCTTCGTGGGCCTGCTGATCGCCGTGCTGCGCGAGCTGGCGGATCGAACCATCCGTACCCCCGTCGACCTGGAGCAAAAGCTCGGGCTCTCGTGCCTCGGCCTGCTGCCCGCCTTCCTCAACAACCCCCCCGAGGCCTCCGGCAAGAAGCGCCGCACCCGCGTCAACAGCGACATCGCCGACAAGCCCGAGCTGCTCGTGGCCCGAGACCCCACCTCCCTCATCGCCGAGGCGGCCCGGTCCATCCGCTCCAACATCACCTTCATGTCCCCTGATCGGCCCCCGCGCATGCTCCTCGTGACGAGCGCCAGCGCCGGGGAAGGCAAGACCACCACCGCCACCACCCTCGCCGTCACCTTCGCCCAGACCAACGCCCGCACCCTGATCGTCGACCTCGACCTGCGGCGGCCCCGCCTCCACAAGGTCTTCGACGTGGGCCCCGAGCACGGCATCACCTCCGTCATGCTCGGCGAGGAGACCCTCGACGAGGCCATCCAGACCACCAGCGTCCCCAACCTCTCGGTGCTCCCCGCGGGTCGCATCCCCCCCAACCCCGCCGAGCTGCTCATGAGCGACCGCCTCATGGAGCTCTTCGCCCAGCTCCGCGATCGTTTTGATCGCATCATCATCGACTCGCCGCCCACCAACCCGGTCACCGACTCGGTCATCCTCTCCACCAAGGTCGACGGCGCCATCTTCGTCGTCCGGAGCTACTCCACCACCATCGACCAGGTGCGCCACAGCATCCGCTCCCTCCGCAGCGTCCAGGGCAAGCTCCTCGGCGTCATCCTCAACGTGGTTGACCTCAAGCGCCTCGAGTACAAGTATTCTTACAACTATCGCTATTACTCCGGTTACGGCGAGTACTCCGAGGCGGCCCCCAAAGCCTGAACAGCCATGTTCGGCTTCCTTCTTGTCCTCCTCGTTCCGATCCTCCTTGTCGCCCTCGCGCGCCGCAACCGCGAGCCCCAGCCCATCGTCAACCTGATGCTGGCCGCCTACGGCGCCAGGATGGTCCTGCAGCTCTTCGTGCGAGACCTCCCTCTCTTCTCCCACGGCGGCGGAGGAGACTGCGTCTTCTACGAGCGCATGGCCCTCAGCTTCTCTCGCCTCTGGTCCTACAGCGGCGTCGAGTTCTACACGGTCGAGCAGGTGCCCGAGGTCGGCAACGCGGCGCTACCCATCAACCTTTTTGCCTTCATCATCTACCTCAACGGCGGAGAGACACGGGCCGGATGCACCGCGGCGGTGGCGCTCTGCGCCATCCTGGCCTGTTACCTGATCTACCGGGTTGCCGTCGATCTCGACGTGGATCCGGAGAAGTGCCGCAAAATTCTCGCCTTGACGCTCTTCTTGCCGGGTTACCTGTTTTACACCGCCGACATGTACAAGGACGGCATCGTGCTGTTCTTCGTGGTGGCCGCGTTCACCTCGGCGCTCCGCCTGGCCTCGCGCTTCAACCCTGGCACCATGTTCTTCACGGCCATCGCCCTCTGGGGGCTCTGGTACGTCCGCCACTACCTGGTCTTCATCGTGCTGTTGCCGATCCTGGTGGGCCTCGTCGGCCTCGGCAAGGGGTCCGTCGCTCGCCAGCTGATCATGGGGGCCGGTGCGATCCTCGCCGCGGTGCTCCTGTCGAGATCGAGCTTCGTGGCCGACATGTTCTCCAACGCCCAGAACACCTTCGAGCGCGCCACCAACAACAACGCCATCCTGTACAACGCCAGCGGCGGATCGGGCGTCTCTTTTGACGACGGCGGGCAGGCCTTCGGAGCCATTCACCTGAAGGTGGTCTACACCCTCTTCTCGCCATTCCCCTGGATGCTTGGCTCTTTTGGCCTCCAGTTCGGCAAGCTCGACACCATGGTCTGGTATTACATGGCCTGGCGTGCCTCCAAGGTCGGCCGCGTGCTGTGGCGTAAAGACCGCCCCTTGCTCCTGATGTTCCTCTCCTTTCTCATCCCTCTCACCATCGCTTACGCCACCACCATGGCCAACGTAGGCCTCATCTTTCGTCAGCGCTTCCCCATCGTGTTCGTCGGGATTTTGCTGGGTACCCTGAGCTGGAGCCGTCTGTTCTCGCCCTCGAACGAGCTCCGGAGACCTCGATGAAGCGAGCCCTGTGGTCCCTCTTGCTGCTGTCGCCCCTCCAGGCGAAGGCCGACACTCCGCCCCCCCCGGTTCGCAGGGTCGAGGTGGCCGAGGCCCCCCGCACCGAGGGCGATGACATCCTCCCCGAAGGCTCCAACCTCCCCCGCCTCGCGCTCCGGTTCTTCCCTATCCGACTCCTGGGCGGCGTTGGTCTTGGCGGCGTCGAGCTGCGCGTCCTCCCCTCGTTCTCTCTCCTCGCTCAGGCCGGCTACGGTCGCGTCACTTTCCTTGGCAACAACGCCGGCGAGCAGGTTCGCCGCGGCTACTTCGAGGCAGAAGCCCAGGGGCGTTACTACGCGATCGGGAACATCCAGGGGGGGCTCTACACGGGCCTCGCCCTCAGCTATGCCCGCGTTGACACCCACCAGCTCATCACCTCCCCCCTGTTCAACCTGGCCTCCGGGCTCCACCTCGGCCCCTCTTTGGGGGGCACCTACCTCCTGCCCTGGAGCATCCAGTTCGACCTCCAGTTCGTCCTGCCCTTCCGGCTCCATCGACCGGCGCTCTCCACCCCGGACCCGCCGGATGCTGACACCGCAGCCAGGCTCCGCGTCGGCGTCACCTCCGCCCTCGGCGTCGCCTTCTAGCCACCCCGCTTCTTCGGGCCCCCCTCCACCCGCAGCGCCTTGCTGATCGCCTCGATGTTCTTCCCCGAGGTGTACACGAACATCCCCCAGGCCTCCTCGTCCCCGGCCGAGTCCGTGTTCACCGTCCCCTGGTGCAACAGCCCTTCCCCCGCCGACTCCACCTGGCACAGCGCCCTGTTCGTCTTCCTGTCCATCACCACCAGCCACCCCTCTACCCGCGTCGGTTTGGGCCTCGGCTTCGCCGCCAGATCCGCAGGCAAATAGGCCGTGAAGACCCCCACCCCGACGTACCGGAAGCGCTCCACGTAGGCGACCGCGTCGAGCTGCGCCTGCAGCTTCTCCGCCGTGTCCCCCGCGGCCCGCTCCAGCAGCGGCGTCTCCTTGCCTCCTGGCCTCCGGAGCGACAGCCCGTGATCCATCGCAGGTGTATGGAAGTTATCTATCGCACCGCCCTTGCCATCGGCGCGCCCGGTGAGCAGGTAGAGCGACTCCTTGTTGAACAGGAGCACCGAGCGCCCCGCCTCGTCCGGGGTCTCGGCCAGGATCTCCCTGTCCGGGCACGGCTTCCGCGAGAGCGTCTTCGGGTCCGGTAGCGCGTCCCACAGCTTCGAGAACGATGCATCGAGGGGGCGCCGGGCCTCGAGGAGCCTGTCGACCAGGGCCTCCTGCTCCTTCTTGCGGACGGCCTCCGCCTCGGCGCGGGCCTGCTTCTTCTGCTCCTCTTCCCGGGCCTGGGCCTCCAGCTGCTTGATGGCACCGGACGGCTCGCTGGAGCAGGCAGCGCCGGCGATGGCCAGCAAGAAAGGGGCGATCCGTTTGCTCATCCTCCAGGGCTTAGCATGACCCCCCCGGGCCATGAACAGGGCGAAACCGCGCGTTGCTTCCGCCGTACTGGCTGTCCTACCATCCAGGGCAAGCGCCAGCACGGTGGGCGACTGCGAGGTGATCGAGATGCCGCTGAAACAACTTCATTCATGGGTGCTTGTCGCGGGTTTGGTGCTCGGGGCAGCCTGCTCCGAGCACGAGGGCGATGACCACACCGGACACGGGTCT
>JALOQB010000130.1 GCA_025453595.1 Polyangiaceae bacterium | reverse complement strand
CACCGTGGGGGGAGCCGGGGGATGCAAGGGGGCCGCGCGGGGCGCCAGCCCCATCGGCCCCCTTGCCGCGGGCGTGGGCTGCGCAAGCCCACCGTTTCCAAGAAGCCCCGGGGCGCAGCCCCCTCCACCCCCTTGCCCGGGCGTGGGCCACGAAGGCCCACCGTTCCCCCAAAGCCCCGGGGCGCAGCCCCCCTCCATCCCACCGGGGCGTGGGCCCACCGTCTCGACAGCGTTGCGCTGCACGGTGGTTCTTGGCATGAGCCTGCCGGTGGTTTCCAGGAGCCTGTTTGCGAGCCTGAAATCGGATCTACCGGCGGGTCTGGTGGTGTTCCTGGTCGCTGTCCCGCTCTGTCTGGGCATCGCGCAGGCCTCCGGGGCGCCGCTGCTGTCGGGGCTCATCGCGGGGATCGTGGCGGGCCTTGTCGTGACCCTGGCCTCGGCGTCACCGCTCTCGGTGAGCGGCCCGGCGGCTGGCCTGACGGTCATCGTGGCGACGGGGATCAAGGAGCTCGGGCTGCGTCCTTTTTTGATGTCCGTGGTCCTGGCAGGGGGGTTGCAGGTGGTCATGGGGCTCCTGCGTCTCGGGGGGATCGCGCATTTTTTCCCCTCGCCGGTCATCAAGGGGATGCTTGCCGCGATCGGCATGTTGATCGTGCTGAAGCAGGTGCCCCATGCGGTGGGGTACGACGCCACGCCGGAGGGGAATCTGGCTCTTGTGCAGCCAGACGGGAGCACCACGTTCGGCGCGCTGCTGGACATGATCGATCACCTCTCGCCGGGGGCGATGCTGATCTCGCTGCTGTGCACGGGCATCATGCTGGTCTGGCCGTTGCTGCAGAGGGGCGCGATGACCCGGCTTGTGCCGCCGGCCTTGCTGGTGGTTGTCGGGGGGGGGGTGGTGGCCACGCTGTTGAATGGCTGGTGGCCGGGCCTGCTTGCCTCGCGGCACATCGTGAGGTTGCCACTTTTTGACAGCGCCATGGCGGTGCTTGCGGCGGTGATCTCGCCTGATTTTACCCATGTGGCGGACCCGGCGGTGTGGCGAGTGGCGGTCACCCTGGCCCTGGTGGCGAGCCTGGAGACCTTGCTGTCGCTGGAGGCGGTGGATCGGCTGGATCCGTACCGACGGATCTCGCCGCCGAACCGGGAGCTCCTGGCCCAGGGGCTCGGCAACGTGGTCTCGGGGTTGCTTGGGGGGCTACCGGTGACGTCGGTGATCGTGCGCTCCTCGGCCAACGTGCAGGCGGGGGGGCAGACGCGGCTGGCGGCCTTTCTTCATGGGTTGCTGTTGCTGGTGGGGTTGCTCTTCCTGGCGCCGCTGTTCAACCGGGTGCCGCTGGCGTCGCTGGCGGTGGTGCTCATCTTCGTCGGTCTGAGGCTGACGCCGTGGGTTTTGTGGCGCCAGATGTGGAAGGCGGGGGCCTCGCGGTTCGTACCGTTCGGGGCGACCGTCGTGGCCATCCTGCTGACAGATCTGCTGAAGGGCACCGTGCTGGGGCTCTTTGTCGGCCTCTTTTTCATGATCCGCAGGCAGCAAGAGAACGCGATCGTGGTGGAGGAGCGAGAGGGGAGGCGGGTGCTGCGGTTCCTGAAGGATGTCACGTTCTTGCAGAAGGGGCGCCTCAAGGAGATCCTGCGGACGACGCCGACGGATCGGCCACTGCTCATCGACCGGCGGGTGGTGGACCACGTGGACGATGACATCGAGGAGATCCTGGACGAGTACTGCGCGGAGGCGGGGCGGCGCGGGGTGGCGGTGGAGATTTGCTTCGAGGAGGGAGGCGAAGCGAGGCGGGAGGCGCGCCTGGCCAGGGGGGCGTGATCGGGTTCACGTGGGCCCGGTCCAGGTCACCACAGGGGCGAGGAGTCACGGAGGTTCTCGCAGCTTGCGGGTTCTGGTACGGCTCCACGGACCATGTCCGTGAGCAAGCGATTCGCCGAGATCCGGGCCCGCGTCGAGCAGGGGGGCGCGCCCAAGAACCACCAGAAGAACGCCGAGCAGAAGAAGCTCTTCGCCCGGAAGCGGATCGAGCTGCTGCTCGACCCTGGCACCTTCGTCGAGGACGCGGCGCTGGCGAACAACCTGAACCCGGAGCTGGCGGCGGACGGCGTGATCATCGGGACCGGCGAGATCGGGGGGCGGACGGTGGCGGTGATGGCCAACGACTCGACGATCAAGGCCGGGTCCTGGGGGGCCCGGACGGTGGAGAAAATCCTGCGGATCCAGGAGACCGCGGCGCGCCTCCAGTGCCCGCTGCTGTACCTGGTCGACTCGGCGGGGGCCCGGATCACCGACCAGGTCGAGATGTTCCCCGGGCGCCGCGGGGCGGGCCGGATCTTCTACAACCAGGTGAACCTGAGCGGCCGGATCCCCCAGGTCTGCCTGCTGTTCGGTCCGTCCGCCGCGGGGGGCGCCTACATCCCCGCCTTCTGCGACATCGTGGTCATGGTCGACGGCAACGCGAGCATGTACCTGGGCTCGCCCCGCATGGCCGAGATGGTCATCGGCGAGAAGGTCACCCTGGAAGAGATGGGCGGCGCCAAGATGCACTGCTCGGTGAGCGGCTGCGGCGACGTGCTGGTCAAGACCGAGGAGGAGGCCATCGCCTTCGCGCGGCGTTACCTCGGTTATTTCCCCTCGAACTGGGAGCAGCAGCCCCCGGCCGTCGAGCCCGCCGCCCCCAGGGCTGGCCTCAAGCCCATCGAGGAGATCGTCCCGCCGGACGAGAACAAGTCCTTCGACATGATCCACGTGATCGAGCACCTGGTGGACGAAGGCTCGTTCTGCGAGCTCAAGAAGCTCTTCGCCCGGGAGATCCTCACCGGCTTTGCCCGCATCGAGGGCCGCGTCGTCGGCATCGTGGCCAACCAGCCCAAGTGGCTCGGCGGTGTCCTCTTCGTGGACAGCGCCGACAAGGCCGCTCGCTTCATCTGGCTCTGCGACGCCTTCAACATCCCGCTGCTGTACCTGGCCGACGTGCCGGGCTTCATGATCGGCACCAAGGTCGAGCGTCAGGGCATCATCCGCGCTGGCGCCAAGATGATCGCGGCGGTCAGCGAGGCCACGGTGCCCAAGGTCTCGGTCGTGATCCGCAAGGCCTACGGCGCCGGCCTCTACGCCATGTGCGGCCCGGCCTTCGAGCCCGACTGCTGCCTCGCGCTCCCCTCCGCCAGCATCGCCGTCATGGGGCCCCAGGCCGCGGTGAACGCCGTCTATTACAACAAGATCCAGGAGGTCCCCGAGGGGGCCGAGCGGGACGCCATGGTCGCCAGGCTCCGCGACGAGTACCGCCAGGACATCGACCTCGCCAAGCTGGCCAGCGAGCTTGTCATCGACGACGTGGTCCAGCCCTCCGAGCTGCGCCGCCACGTCGCCGCCCGCTTCGCCCGCTACGCTCGCAAGAGCGAGCCTCGCCCTCCCCGCAAGCACCTCATCCCCCCGGTGTGAACCATGGCCGACCTGCTCCGCATCGCCGCCGCTCAGCTCAACAGCCAGGACGACGTCCCCTCCAACCTCGCCGTCGTCGAGCGGCTCGCCGCCGAGGCCCACGCCCAGGGGGCTCAGCTCCTGGTGCTCCCCGAAAATTTCGCCTTCATGGGGGGCTCCGACGAGCAGCGTCGCGCCGTCGCCGAGGCCCTCGACGGCGACGGCCCCATCCTCGCCTCGCTGCGTCGCCTGGCCCGCGCCCACCGGCTCACCCTCGTCGGCGGTGGCTTCCCCGAGCGCACCCACGATCCGGATCGACCCCACAACACCGCGGTCGTTGTTGACCCGCTCGGGCAGGTACAGGCATTTTACCGGAAGATTCACCTGTTCGATGTCGAGGTGGGGGATGGTCAAACCTACCGGGAGAGCGCGGCGGTGACGCCGGGGAGCGAGGCGGTGGTGGTCGAGGTGGAGGGGGTGCCGGTGGGGCTCTCGATCTGCTACGACCTGCGCTTCCCCGAGCTGTACCGGCGGCTGGTCGAGAAGGGGGCCGAGGTGCTGCTGGTGCCGGCGGCCTTCACGCTGATGACGGGCAAGGATCACTGGCACACGCTGCTCCGCGCGCGGGCCATCGAGGATCAGTGCTACGTGGTGGCGGCAGCCCAGTGGGGCTCGCATCCGAAGGGGCGCATGACCTTCGGCAAGAGCCTGGTGGTCGACCCCTGGGGCGACGTGATCGCGCAGGCGAGCGAGGGGGTGGGGCTGGTCACCGCGACGGTGGACCGGGGGCGCCTGCGGCGGGTCCGGGCGAGCCTTCCGTGCCTGCAGCACCGCCGGCTCTGACCGGTCCGGTGAAGAAAGACGCGGCGGGGTTGCTCCTGGCCCCGGGACGACCCAAGCTCACCGCCGCATGAGCTCGCGCCCCTTGCCGCCGAACCAGGACACGCTGCTGGCCGACTCGGGGGCCTCCTCCTCGCTACCGCCGCTCTCGCCGCCGCAGGCCGCGCCGCAGGTGCTGGCGGGCCGCTACGAGCTGCTGGCGCTGCTGGGCGTGGGCGGCATGGGCACGGTGTACCGGGCCCGGGATCGGGAGCTCGACGACGAGGTGGCGCTCAAGGTGCTCCGCGCCGAGGTGGTCTCGGTCCCCGGCATGCTCGACCGGTTCCGCCGCGAGCTGAAGCTGGCGCGGCGCGTGACCCACCGGAACGTGGCCCGCGCCCACGACATCGGCGAGGACCAGGAGCAGCGGTTCCTGACGATGGAGTTCATCGACGGCGAGTCGCTGGCCCAGCTCTTGTTGCGGCAGCAGAGCCTGTCACCGCGGCGTACCATCGAGATCCTGCGGGGGGTCTGCCAGGGGCTGACGGCGGCCCACGGGGTCGGGGTGATCCACTGCGATCTCAAGCCCGAGAACATCCTGATCGATCGGGACGGGCGGGCCGTCATCACCGACTTTGGCATCGCCCGCGGGCTCTTCGACGCGGGGTTGCGCAAGACGATGGGGGCGGTCCTGGGGACGCCGGCGTACATGGCGCCCGAGCAGGTCGAGGGCCTCCGCGAGCTGACCCCCGCGGCCGACCTGTACGCCCTCGGCGTGCTGGTCTTCGAGCTGTTCACCGGCGAGCTCCCCTGGAAGGGCGACTCGGTGTTCGCGGTCGCCGTCGCCCGGCTCCAGCAGCCCCCGCCCGACCCCCGCACCCGGCGGCCCGAGCTGCCCGAGGCGCTGTCGCGCTTCCTGGCGAAGGCGATGGCGCGCCGGGCCGCCGATCGCTTCCAGACCGCAGAAGAATTCGAGCGCGCGCTGCTGGGGCTGGGCCTCGGTGAGCTGCAGACCGGGCCGGCCCCCTCGCTCCGCGCCACCGCGCTCTCCCCTGCCTCGCTGCCAGAGCCCGCCGGCAAGGCGGTGGCGGTGCTGCCCTTCCGCAACGCCGGGCCCGCCGAGGATGCCTACCTGGTCGACGGCCTCGTCGAGGATCTGATCGACCAGCTCTCGATGACCGAGGGGCTCCGGGTGCGACCGCGGGGCGCGGTGATGCAGCTCGCCTCCTCCGGGCGCGACGCCCGCGAGCTGGGGCGCGAGCTGGGGGTCCAGGTCGTCGTCGAGGGGACGCTTCGCCGCGGCGGCGATCGGCTCCGCGTCAACGCCCGGCTGATCAGCGTGGCCGATGGATTCCAGCTCTGGGCGCGGCGCCTGGAGCGCCCTGCCGCCGAGGTGCTGGCCCTCAGCGACGAGCTGGCCCAGGCCGTCACCCAGGCCCTCTCGGTCGCGCCCCAGGCCCAGCCCGAGCGCTCTGCCCCCACCGACCCCCGGGCCCTCGACGCCTACTTCCGCGGTCGCTTCGAGTACCACCAGTACACCCCCGAGAACCTCACCCGCGCCGTCTCCTTCCTCGAGCAAGCCCACGCCCTCGCCCCCGAGGACCCGATGATCCTCGCCGGCTACGCCCTCGCCTGCACCCGCCACTGGTTCTTCGGCATCCCGGGCCGCGGCGAGCAGGCCGTCGAGGCCGCCGAGCGCGCCGTCTCCCTCGCCCCTCATCGCCCCGAACCCCTCGTCGCCCTCGCCTCCTGCCGCTTCTTCTCGCGCCAGGTCCCCGAGGCCGTCTCCCTGCTCCGTCGTGCCCTCCAGATCCTCCCTGACCAGCCGGACGCCCACGACCTCCTCGGCAAGATCCTCCTCGAAGCTGGCCCCACACGCCGCGCCATCGACCACCTCGAGCGCGCCGCCCTCGCCGACCCCGCCTTCCGCGCCAACGCAAGCAACATCCCCCGCGCCATCGCCCTCGAAGGCCGCTTCCAGGAAGCCTTTGCATACATTGATCGATTGATCAATGATTCAACGTTCCCCAACAACAGCCCCTGGGTCACCTTCGCGCGCCTCCTGCTCTGGACCAACGACCGGGAGCGCGCCGCTCTCTTCCTTGATCACCCGGGCATCGTCGGGACGCTCTTCTCCCGCCAGCTCCTCCAGTTCATCCTCGCCCCTTCCGAGACCTTCACCCGCGCGCTGCCGAGCCTGCCCGCCTTCTCCTCGCCCCACGCCACCTGGCGGGGGCGGGCGCTCTTCCTCCAGGGGGCGGCCGAGTGCTCCATGCTGATCGATCAGCGCGAGACGGCGCTCGGGTACATCGAGCAGTCCCTGCAAGAGGGGCTCTTCGATGTGCTCTGGATGGACGGCTGCCCGCTCCTCGCGCCCCTCCGCTCCGAGCCTCGCTTTGCCGCCGTGCACGCGGTTGTTCGCGACCGGGCTGCCCAGATCCGCGGGGCCCTCGGGTGACTTGCCCCGGGTGACGCACCCGCGCGGGCATACGCTTTGCTAGCATGGGCCCGATGCTGTTGCTTCGTGTGCTGGGTGTGGTTGGCTGGGTGGGGCTCCTGGGGGCCCTGGGTTGTGCAGAAGAAGAGGCCCCACCCGGCGGCGAGGGGGGCAAGGGCCCCGTCGGTCCGGTGATGCTCGAGCCCCCGGCGAGCCCCGAGGTCGGCTGGCAGTTCGACGTCCCGCCCTTCGAGGTGAAGCTGGGGGAAGAGATCCAGGACTGTTACTTCTTCGAGGTCCCCTACGACGTCCCCACCTATGTCCACAAGATCACGCTGGCCCAGAACGAGGGGTCACACCACCTCAACGTCTTCCGGGTGAAGACCCAGAAAGACCTCCGGGGCAAGCACGGCGACAGGGTGCTCGGCGGCGAGTGCTGGAAGTCCATCAACTGGGCCGACTGGCCCCTGGTGGCCAACATGCAGTCCGCGGGCGTCAACCCGTGGCAGCTCCCCGAGGGGGTCGCTCACCGCTTCGAGCCCCGCGAGTTGCTGATGGTCCAGACCCACTTCGTCAACGCCACCAGCCAGGTTACCCCCCTCGGCGGCAAGGCCACCATCAACTTCGAGCGCATCGCCGATGACCAGGTGAAGCACGAGCTGGGCACCGCCTTCGCCACCAACCAGAGCATCGAGATCTGCCCCGGCCAGAAGGACAAACGCTTCGAGACCAGCTGCAAGATCGCCCGCGACACGCCCATCACCATCGTCGCCGCCAACGGACACTTCCACAGCCGCGGCCGCCGCTTCACCATGGCCGTCTGGGACCCGTTCCAGGGCGCCTCCGAGAGCATGTTCTACGAGAGCAAGGCCTGGAACGAGCCCCCCTTCCTCCGCGACCTCAGCGTGGTCGTCCCCCCGGGCGGCGGCGTCAGCTACGCCTGCGAGTACACCGTCCCCCCCAGCTCCTGCGGCGACCCCGAGAAGGAGTGTTGCTTCACCTTCGGCCCCAAGGTCGAGCAGAACGAGCACTGCAACGCCTTCCTGTATTACTACCCCAGGCGCCCCGACACCGACGTCAACTGCTTCTGAACCATGGCGCCTCGCCCCCTGCTCGCTGCCCTCTCCCTGCTCCTCGCCTGCTCCGAGCCTGAGCCCGCACCCCTGCCGCCTCCGCCCCCCTCGGAGCCGCTCCCCCTCGTGGTCTACCCCGCCCTTTTTATCCGCGAAGACGAGCCCCTGCGGCTGCTCCAGGACAGCGACCCGGTGCAGCTCTGGAACGCCACCCAGGGCGGCCACGTGGCCCTCATCGGCGCCCAGATCGAAGGGGTCGACGGTGACACCATCGAGCTACGAGCACGGATCTCGGATCCGGAGACCGGCGCGCTGCTCGCAGAAGAGTCGCGGACGGTGCTGGTCAAGCCGGTGCCGGGCGATTCGACCCGGAAGCAGACGGACATCCGGACCCGCAGCCAGGTGACCCACATCCCGCTGTGCCCCAACTACGAGCCCACCCCGGTGGTCGACCGCACGTACCGCCTCGAGGTGCGGGTGGACGAGCTGTACGTGAGCCCCCCTCGCCGCGGGAGCGCCACCTTGCTGGTCCGGCCGGCCTGCGACGAGCTGACCGAGGAGCCGGCGCGCTGCCGCTGCGAGTGCGAGGCAGACTACACCCTGGGCAAGTGCCAGTGAGCCGCGGGCCGGGCCTCAGCCTGGCTCGATGACGCCGGTGCGGAGGAAGTGGGCCAGCTTGTGGCGCTGGAAGCGATCGAGCTCGCGGTCTAGCTCTTCCTCGTGGGCCTTGCGGCCCTGGAGCGGTCGGCCATCGATGAGGAGGCGTCGTCCGGCGCTCTCGAGGGTCGAGACCGCGTGGCTGACGGCGTCCTTGAGGCCGGCGGTGGTGATGGCGTGGAGCAGGTAAGCCTCGCGGACGTTGATGCCGATGCCGGAGCCGGTGCGGGGGCTCGCGACGAGCTGACGCTTGGCGCGGTTGTGGACGATATCGGCGACCGCCAGCTCGTTGAAGGGCAGGGGGAAGCGGTAGCGACCGCGCTCGCTGAGGGTCACGGGGGCGGCGGGGTGAGCCCAGGGGCGGAGGAGGTCGGAGGCGACCATCTGGCGCAGGGTGGTGAAGGCGGCGGCGTTGTTGCGGCCCATGGCCCAGAGGGGATCGAAGACCTCGCCGACGGTCCTTGTACCGTCCTTGAACAGTTCAAAGAGGGCGCGCTCGTGATCCTCCTTGAGGGTGAGGGTGCCGGCGGAGACGCGGACCTCGGGCTGGAACAGGTGGGTGCTGCGGCGAGGGCCGATCTGGCGGGCCTGGAGGGCGGGGCTGGAGAAGGGCTCGCGGGCGAGGGCGGCGTCCGGGGTCCCCTTGAGGAAGACGTCGCGGCGGAAGGAGGCGTTGCCGAGGAAGTCGCGCATCTGCTCCCGGTCGATGGGGTCAGCGATCTCGCGGACGAGGGCGAGCCGGGCGCGGTTGAGGAAGAACGAGGGCTCGGTGTGCTCCAGGGTGGCGGTGGTCAGCCAGGTGAGCTTGGCGGCGCGTAGCTCCTGGACGACGTCCTGGAAGAAGAAGAGCGTCCAGTCCTTGTTGAAGTACTCGTGGGCGAGGTACGCCACGTCGCTCTTGAGGATGCGCTCGATGCGGTTGCGGTAGCTGCGGGAGGCCGCCTCCTTGTTCTGCGTGTCCCAGTACTTGCGGAGCCAGTCGAGGGCGGTCTTGATCTTGGTCTCGAGGTCGCCCTGGGTGCGCCCGGCGACGTCGAGCATCAGCCGCCGCACGGTCACCATCTCGGACCAGCCGGGGAGGGTGTTGTAGCTGACGTAGACCATCCCGCCGGGCTTCAGCTTTTCCCGGATGAACGCCACGATGTGCTGGCGGTTCTCGGCGCTGACCCAGGACCAGATGCCGTGGAGCACGATGTAATCGAACGCGGGGAGATCCTTCTCGCCGGCCAGGTCGGCGAAGGAGCGCTCCAGGAAGGTGGCGTTGGGGATACCACCTTGCTCCGCGGTCCGGCGCCCGTTGGCGACGTGGCTCGGGTTGAAATCGAGGCCGTAAAACGAGGCCTTCGGGTGCGCCGCGGCGAAGATGTTGAGCGAGAGCCCGTTGCCGCAGCCCAGCTCGCAGTAGGTGAACGCATCGTCGGCGGCGGGGGCCGTGTGGCCGCGGAGCCCGGCGGTCCAGGCCAGGTTGGTCGGGCTCAGCTCCTTGTGGAAGCCCCAGGTGTAGTCGATCTCGGTGACGTAGCCTTCGCTCCAGTCGTCGCTCATGAGGTCCTTTAGAGTAGGCTGCTCCCGGTTTCAAATGCCCTCGCGCCACCTCTCCCCGCGTCCGCCCCGCCTCGCCGGGCTCTCCCTCTTCTTGCTGGGCTGCATCACCACCGGGAGCGCCTGGATGGCGCAGCCGCTGGGCGGCGACGAGCCGGGCTGGTCCGAGGGGGTACCGGGCTCGTCCTCGGCGCCACCACCGCCGCCCTCGGCCCCGGGGAGCGCTCCGGCCGCCGTGACCCCTGGCCCGCCGGGCTCGGCCCCTTCCCGATCGCTGGGGGGCAAGGTGCTGGGGGTGTTCCGCAACACGTATTACAACTTCCCCAGCGAGGGCGATTACCGGGACGGCGAGCCCACCCAGGTCTTCTCGGCGACCTGCAGCCCCATCGCCACGGTGCCTCGGTCGTTCCACGACACGCTCTGCGTCCAGGGGAGCGGTCGGCTCAAGGACGGCACCACCGTGAGCTTTGCCCGGCGCGACTGCGAGTGCGCCCAGCTCTGCCCCCGGAGCAACCAGAAGATCTGCTTTGACGCCCTGAGCAAGGCCCAGTTCCCCTGGGGGCGAGGGGCCACGGGCAAGGCGATCACGCCGCTGTTCACCGTGGCCGTCGATCCGGCGACGATCCCCCTGGGCACCCGGCTCTACCTGCCTGACTACGACGGGCTCCCGCTGACCGAAGGGGGAGGGGAGACCCACGACGGCTGCTTCCTCGCCGAGGATCGAGGCATCCGGGTGCAGGGGCAGCACCTCGATCTCTTCACGGGCCTGGAGCGCACGACCCGGCTCTGGAACCAGCTTGTCCCCAGCAACAAGGGCGTCACCGTCGTCGCCGATTCGCCCCGCTGCGCGGCCCGCTGAGGGGGAGGGCCGGCGTCCGAAAAATTGTTTTTTTCTGTGAATGTTCCCGTTGCTTGCTGGTCCAACGACAAGCCTCCTGAAGAGGTGTTGCTGTTCCTCCAACGCCACGGGCGTTTTCCGAGAAAAACCATGAAATTTAGCTTGAGCGATGGGCGCGTGCTGGGGCTCCTGGGGGGCCTGACGACGCTGCTGACCGGGTGCCCCAACCCCAACGTGTACGGGACCCCTCGTACGACCCCCAAGGGCGAGTTTTCTCACACGATCGCGGCCGAGGCGATCTCGATCTCGGGCGAGACGACGACGACAAGCCTGCGCTCCGGCGCGTCGGGTCAGATCGAGGAGGTGAAGACCAAGGAGAACGTCTCGGTGACGTTGCCGACGTTCCCGACCTACCAGCTCCGGTACGGCGTGGCCGAGCAGGCCGACCTGGGGTTCTCGCTGAAGAACGGGTCGTCGCTGGGGGTCGATTTCAAGTACAACCCGGTCAAGAGCAAGTCGTTCGATCTGGCGATCGATCCAGGGGCGCAGCTCTTCCGGATCTCGAGCACCTCGTCCTCCGGCTCGTCGGCCTCGATCAACATCGCCTACATCCACCTGCCGCTGCTGCTCGGGCTCAACCTGAGCGAGTCGCTCAGCCTGGTGCTGACCCCGGGCGCCGTGGTGGTGGCGGCCTCCGGGAGCACCAGCAGCAGCTCGGGCCGGGACAGCGCGACCTCGTCCTCGGGGCTCCTGGGGAGGCTGGGGCTTGGCGTGAACATCCGGGTCTCGAAGTCGTTCGCGCTGCAACCCGAGGTGACGGCGATGCGCAGGTTCTCGGACGAGAACTCGGTGACGTTCTACATGGCCGGCCTGGGCTTCAACTTCGGCAAGCTGCCCACGTTCTGAGCCGAGCGTGGCGCCTCAGTGCGTCGCCACGTGGTAGATGACCCCCAGCGGGAGGCGGAGTTTTCCGAGCAGAATCGTCGAATCTCCCAGCCCATCGACCGGGCGCCGCTGGATCTCGACCCCCAGAAAGCTGAGGCCCACCGCGAGCATCCCGCCGAAATTTCCTCGTACATCCAGCGTCGGCCCGGCCTGCAACCAGAGCCCCGAGGTGGCGTCGGCCAGCTCGCCCTGCAACCCCAGCGTCACCCGCTGCCTGGACGCCAGCTCGGCGGTCGCGCCGAGCATGAGGTAACGGGGCTCTCTCACCAGCAACAGCCCTGCCCGCAGGCGCCCCCACCCCAGCCACTTCCCCCCGTCGTTGAGCTCCTTGCCGTAGCCACCTTCCAGGTTGAGGTCCCAGGTGTTGGCGCGCTGCAAGACCCCCGGGGGCTGGCCCATGAAGACCGGAGCAGGGGCGGCTGGCCTGGCTGGTGGCTCTGGCGGCGGCTGGGCCGGTGGTGGTTCTGGCGCGGTCTGCGCGCGCGCTGGCATGGCGGCGAGCCCGAGCGCCATCGCCACACGGAGGGTCTTTCTGGGGTAACTCATGGGGAAAGAATCCGTGCTTGCACGAGTACATGGAGGTCTGTTTCTGTGCGGAGCGGCGGGGGCAAGGGCCGCTCGGTGAGGGCTTTCACCATGCAACGGGCCTCCGGGGAGGTATTCTCCTCCGGGGCGCCGGTCACCTTGCCCGCGCTCAGCCTGATCGCGACGGGGGGGGATGGGTCCTGGGGTGTGGCCGACAGGTACCCCGGGCAAGCATCCAGACCCGCCCGGGTCATATCCACGAGCGCCCCCAGGAGGGGCTGCGGATCTTTCCCCTTGCTGAGCGCAATGGCCAGCTCAATCGGCCGCTGCCCCCCCGCGAGCTTGACCCCCACCGGCTCTCCGTATTGCACCGAGGTGGAGGCCTCCGAGCGACATGCCAGCAGGGCCAGGGTCCACAAAAAATACCAGGGCCCCACCGTTGGGCCCTGGTATTTTGCACCCTGGAAGCGGCGTGTTACCTGGTAAGACGCGCTTCGTTGATGCACGCGGGACCTCAGGGGGCTTCGGCCGAGGCGCAGGCGCTGACGCCGGTGTCCGCGACCTTGCAGACGTAGACCTTGTTCAGAATGCCGAACAGGAAGGCGTTGTTCTTGGCGATAACAACCTTGTCGGTGCCGACGGCCGCGACGCCGCCGTAGGCGCAGCCGCCGAGGAGGGAACCCATCACACCAACGAGCATCATCGTAGCGAAAGTCTTGTTCATAACTTGTCTCTCGGGTTGGTAACGCAATTCAGAAGGCTCGCTGGAGCCCTCTTCATCGTTGCGCCGGAAGTTACATTGCAACGATGTAGGGTCGTCAAGATTTTTGTCGCACCCTGGCCCACGACGAATTTCAGCTAGTTCGATTCAAAAAATAAGAGGGGGTGTCATTTTTTCACGCCCCGACCCTCGCCCCCACCTGGATCACGCGGCAGCCGGCGAACCCGCCCTAGAAGTCGATGGCGAGGGAGCGTCGGCGCAGGTCGCCCAGAAACAGCTCGCGCTGTCGTTCGTTGAAGTAGCGGGCCGTGCGGGCGGCTCCGTAGACGTTGGCGGCGTAGAAGATCGCGGTGATGCTCCCGGCGATCCCGGTGAGGAGGTAGCTGCCGCCGCGCTCTCGATCGCGCTCGTAGGCGAGGTACGTGGCAAAGCCGAAGGCCCCGGTGAAGCCAAAGGCCTGGAGCGCATCCGCCGTGTGGCCGACGTAGACCTGCCCTGCCCCCGGCAGCAGGGCGGAGAAGATCGCGGCGAGCGGCGGGCTGCGGTGGGGGAGATCGGCGGCCAGGCGCGCCCGCTGCTCGAGCTGCAGCGCGAGGTACCGGGTGGGCTCGTCCCCCTCGCGCGCCGCTGCGGCAAAGAACGCCGCGGCCTCCGCGTCCTTGCTGGCCTCCAGGCGAAGGACCCCGAGGAAGAGGGATGCCCGGGCCTGCTCGCCGAGGGCCGCGGCCTGCTGGAGCTCGAGCTCGGCGAGCGCCGGCACCTGGTTGCCCAGGTAGCCGAGGGCAAGCTGGAGGTGAGCGCTTGCGCGGAGCGTCGGTGGGAGCTGCTGGCGCGCCAGCAGGGGGGCGAGGGTGGCGATGGCGAGGTCATGGCGCTGCGCCAGGCGGTACGCCTTCCCGATGGTGTAGCGGTGGCGGTCCTGTTCCTCCGGGGTTGGCGCGAAGAAGGCCAGCTCCTTGTAGACCGTGATGGCCCGGTAATAGTCCCCCTCCCGCAGGAGATTCCGGGCAAAATCTTCCTGGTTCTGGGCCGCGGCGGTGCCGCTCGACAGCGAGAGCCATGCCACGAGCGCTGCCCGGAGGTAAGCGCAGCTCATCGTCCAGGAGCAGCCTGCCGCCAGGCTGGTAGCGGAGGTGGTAGTGGGCCGGTGCCTCGCTGTTCTCCCGGAAGAAGAAGCGATCGACGAAGCGCACCAGGGCGACGACAAAGGCGTCCTGACGGAGCGATCGGAGGGCGAGGGCAGAGCAGGACAGGGCGTAAGGGCATCGGGCGACGGACACCGGCGCAGCGGTCTCCTGGTAGCGCTCGACGAGGGCCACCGAGACCTCGCGGAGCGGGGCGAAGCCCGACGGCGGAGGCGCGAAGGCGGGGGGGGGCGCTGGCTCAAACGGAAGATCCGGCGGGGGCTCGGCGGCCGCCGGGGCGGCGGAGAGGAGCAGGGAGAGCGCCAGGAGGAAGCGCCGGGTCTTCAAGAGATTTCCGGCACGAGAGGGATCGCGGTGTAGCGCAGCTGACCGTCCTCCCCCCGGGCCCGGAGGATCACGTAGAGAGAGGATCCAGGCCCATCGAGGGAGGCCCCTGCGGCGGGGTCAGGGGAGGCGGGGGCGACCGGGGCTGGAGCAGCCGGCGGGGCCGCGCCACGGAGCGGGACGAGGGTGATGGAGAGCTGCTCCGGCGCCAGATCCCACATGCCGCCGGTGAGGACGTCGATCCCGGCAGGGACGAGGCCGCAGAGCCCGCTGCAGATGAGCCAGCCGTTGAGGGTCTGCTGCACCGGGACCTTGGCCTCCTCGTACCCGTCGGCCTTCACGTAGACGACGTACTCGCTCTTGTTGGAAAGCGTGATGCGGGCAGGGGTCGCCCCGCTGGCGTACTCGACCCCCTTGGTCGAGGTGATGCCACCGCCGGTGCTCACCACGCGAAACTTCGCGTTGGTCGGCTCGGAGGCGATGGATACCTCGGTGGAGGTGCCGTTGAAGATCGTGGCACAGCCCGAGGAGAGCAACGCAGAGAGGGACAGGAGGAGGAGGGTCGTGCGGGGTGCGAACATGGAACCCAGGAGGTGGTCAGAGTTTGTCGACGGCGCCAGCGCCTTCGCGGACGATGGTGGGAGGGGTGGACGTGAGATCGACCACGGTGGTGGGGATCTTACCGCCCGCGCCGGCGTCCAGCACCAGCGCGAGGCCCGGGAAACGATCGTCGATCTCATCTGGATCGATCAGCGCGTCTTCTTCCCCCGGGAGGTTGGCGGTGGTGCTGATCACCGGGCGCCCGAGGGCGCGGGTCACCGCCAGGATGACCTCGTGGTTCGGGATACGGATGCCCACGGTCTTGCGCTTGCTCTGCACCAGCCGCGGCACCTCGCGGGTCGCCTCGAGGATGAAGCAGTAGGGCCCCGGCAGCATGCGCTTGAGGATCCGGTAGGCGGGGTTCTCGACGATGGCGTAGCGGGCGATGTCGCTCAGGTCGGGGCAGATGAAGGCGAGCTGGCGGGCCCGGTCCATCCCCTTGATCTGGTAGAGGCGATCGACGGCCTTCTTGTTGAACAGATCGCAGCCGAGCCCGTACACCGTGTCGGTCGGGTAAGCGATGACATCGCCTCGCTCCAGCGCATCGACGGCTCGCTGGATCTTCCTGGGTTCGGGGTGCTCTGGGTTGATCTCAACCAGCATGGGTCTCGCCTGGTAACGCAGTGCTCCTCGTTTGAACAGAGGTGTTTCTCGTCCGCCCCAATCCTGCCTGGCCGGGCCCTGAGGGTGGACGATGCACCTGGGTATCTATTCAACGAGCGAGCATGAGAGAATACGAGGCCCCGCATGACGAGGTTTCTGCCGATTTATTCAACGAGAAGCGTGCGTGTTGCGACTTTTTTGTTCCTGCAATTGCGTCCTCTTTTTGTTGCTCTTGCAGGTTCATCTCCCTAGTATCGGCGCCCTCATGAAGAAAACACCCGTTCTCATGTTCCTCGCCGCGGTCTTTACCTCCAGCGTTGCCATGGCCGACGGCTACGGCACCGCGGGCTGCGGCCTCGGTTCCATCGTGTTCGGCAACAAGTCGGGCATCGTGCAGATCTTCGCCGCCACCACCAACGGCACCTCGGCGAGCCAGACCTTCGGCATCACCTCCGGCACCAGCAACTGCAAGGATACCGGCGGCGGCAAGGCCAGCGCGAAGGCGTTTATCGAGGCGAATCGCGAGGCTCTCGCCAAGGAGATCGCCCGTGGCAAGGGGGAATCCATCAAGAACCTGGCCACCATCGCGGGCTGCGGCAACAGCGCCGCGGTCGGTACCCACCTGAAGAAGAACTTCAAGCAGATCTTCCCCAACCAGAACGCCTCGGCCTCGGACGTGAGCGGCAGCATCATCCAGACCCTGCAGGGCAACGAGGCGCTCTCCTGCAGCAAGCTGGCCGGCTGATCCCTGCTTACCCCACATCTTGAACCGAACAAGGGGCCTTCCATGGCCCCTTTTCTTTTCCTCCATGCGTGCCATCTTCCTCTTTCTTCTCCTCGCCACGCTGCTGCTGGCCTGCGGCGGCGCGTCCTTGCCGCAGCGCTCCGCCTCGATCACCGGGCAACCTGCCGCCGGGTTCCGTCCCGCAACGTCGCCCGCGGAAGGGTATCAACCCGATACCGGTCTCGTTGCGCAGATCCTGGAGCGAGCGCGGCGCCATCGGCTCCACCTCGACCCTACCTGGCAGCGGCTTGTGCACCACCGACCCGGCGTCTTCTACGGGTCCGACAGCCAGGTCGATGGCCCCGCGTTCTTCCTCTCCCCGGCGGGGCGCTCGGACCCTGCGGCGGAGCTCGAGGCGACGATCCAGGGGTTTTACCAGGCCCCTGCGGCGGGGGTGGATCACCCGCTCTGTCGCTTCCCGGCCCGCTGGCTCTGGCTACGGAAGCAGCTGGGGCTGAGCAACGACGCGCTCCCGCCGGCGGACTGCCCTGCGCTGGCCACCTACCTGGAGCGCGCCAGCACCCGCAGCCTGACCGTCATCTTCTCCTCGTACTACCTGAACAACCCGGCCTCGATGTTTGGCCATACCTTCCTGCGCTTCAACCGGAACGCGGATGGGCCCGAGGAGAACAGGAAGCTCCTGGAGCAGGGGATCGATTACTCCGCAGCGGTACCGGAGAACGAGAACCAGATCGTCTACTCGTTCAAGGGTCTCGCCGGCATGTACCCGGGCATTTTCCGGATGCTGCCCTATTATTACAAGGTGCGTGAGTACAACGATTTCGAGTCACGCGACCTCTGGGAATACGACCTGGCGCTGGGCGAGGAGGAGGTGGCCCTGGTGGTGACCCACATCTGGGAGCTGGGCCACTCGTTCTTTGATTACTACTACCTGTCCGAGAACTGCTCGTACCACGTGCTCGCCGCCATCGAGGTCGCCAACCCTCGCTTTCACCTGCTGGACCGCGTCGGCTGGCCGGTCATCCCGGCGGACACGGTGAAGGCGATGATGCTCGAACCCGGGCTCGTCTCGCGCGTGCAGTTCCGCCCCTCGGCGACCTCCACGTTCCGCGCCCGCCTCAAGACCGTCTCGGGGAAGCTGTTGCCCTGGATCGCGAAGCTGGGCGAGGCCCCCGACGCCCAGCTCCCCGCCTCGTTCTCCCAGGACGAGGTGGCCCAGGCCCTGGACGCGGCGATCGACTACGTCGAGATGGTGCATGCCAGGGAGATCCTGGCGGACGAGCGGGCCAGCAAGGGGGCCGGGCTCAAGCAGAAGCTGCTGGAGCGCCGGGCCGAGATGGAGGCCGAGACGCCGGATCTGGTGGTCGACCCTCCCGCGGACGAGATGCCCCACAAGGGGCATGGCTCCTCGCGCCTCGGCGTGGGGCTCGGAGGCATGGATCTGGCGCGCGGCGGCCGGCCCTCCTCCCCCTTTGTCCAGCTCGACTACCGCCTCGCTCTCCACGATCTCTCGGACGCCCCTCGGGGGTATCCAGAGTTCTCTCAGCTCGAATTCTTGCCGACCCGGCTGCGCTATTACACCGAGCAGCAGCGCTTCCGGATCGAGGACACCTCGCTGGTCCGGGTCGTGTCCCTCA
>JALOQB010000430.1 GCA_025453595.1 Polyangiaceae bacterium | reverse complement strand
GCCCCCGCCACGCCGCCCGCGCCGCCCCCTTGCTTCGCGCAGGAGGAATCCGGCGCCAGCGCCTTGCAATCGACGACATCGCAGCAGTTGAAATCGTTGCAGTCGACGAACTTGTCCCCGTCGTTGTCCACCCCGTCCTGGCACAGCGCCGCCGTGTCTTCCGTGCCGCCCCCGCCCGCACCGCCGACGCCGGCCGCGCCCGCGCCTCCGGTGCCTCCCGCCCCGGCGCCGCCCGCGCCGCCCGCGCCCGCGCCCGCGGCCCCACCCTGTCCGGAACTTCCGGATACCCCGGCGCCGCTGGCCCCGGCCTCGCCCCCGGCGCCGCCGCCGCCGATGCCCCCGGCGCCGCCCTGGGCCGAGATGCCGCAGGCGGAGAGGGCCTGACCGTTGTTCAGCGACTCACAGGAGGAGGTCTCGAGGCAGAAGAGCTGGACGTCGGTGAGGGAGGCGCAGAGCGTGGTGCAGAGCTTGGAGGCATCGCCGGTGGGGAGGCCACAGTTCACGGCCCGGGCCTCGCAACGAGGGCCGCAGTTGAGCACCGGCCCGGAGCCCGCGGAGCCGCCGCTGGCGCCGCCGGCGCTGGTGCCGCCGACGCCGCCGGCGGGGTTGTTCGAGCCTCCGTCGTCGCCGCCGCAGGCGAGGATCAGCGAGGCACAGAGGAGAAGCCAGGATCCGGAAAGAAGGCGCATACGGGGCATCGTATGCGGATTGGCGTGCGCCCTCCAGCGAGGAAACGGTGATTTATTTGAGACGGACCCGCTGCTTGAGGGCGGCCAGCTCGTCGTCGATCTCGCCCCCCCCCTTGCGGCTGCCGCCCCCGCGCTCCAGGGCGGCGAAGCGGGTTTCGAGGTCCTCGCGGGGGGCCCCGCGGGAGCCCCCCAGCGCGTCATCGATCTCGCGGCTGGCCGAGATTTCAGCCTCGGTGCGATCGAGCTTGGCCTCCAGACGACGCAGCTCGTCAAAGGCGCCCCCGCCCCCCGAGGACTCGACGCCGGCCACGTTGTTCCGGGCCTGCTGGACCTGGGCCGCCATGACCCCCTTGCGGGCCTCGACCTCGGCGAGACGCTGCTCCATGCGCTGGAGCTCGGCCTTGAGCTTGATGGTGTTGGATTTGGCCTCGGCCAGCATGGCCTCGGCGCGGTCTCGATCGCCGACGACCCGCTTCTTCTGGACGAGGGCCTCCCTGGCGAGGGCCTCGTCGTCGGCCTTGAGCGCCAGCTCGGCGCGCTTGGCCCAGCGCTCGGCGTCGCCGTCCATCTCTTGCACCTTCTTTTCGAGCTGCTTCTCGGTGGCGAGGCTGCTGGCGATCTCCTTGCGCGCCAGGGCGATCTGCTCGCGCATCTCGGTGATCAGAAATTCGATGCTCTTCTTCGGGTCTTCTGCCTTGTCCAGCAGCGCGTTGACGTTGCTCGAGATGACCCGGCCCATGCGATCAAAGATGCCCATGAGCCCATCTTAGCCCGTCCCCGGGGGCACGGCGAATGCTCCTGTTCAGGGGGCCGCCGGGGCTGCCGGGGCGCCGGAGGCGGGGGGCGCGGGGGAGCACTCGGGCATCAGCGCTGGCTTGGGCTCGCAGGCGGTGTTGATGATGACGCTGTTGAAGAGGGCGGCCCCGTCTTCCTTGCGCACCACCCGCTTCTTCACCACGTCGCACAGCCCCCGGGACAGGCGCACCTGGGTCCGCCCTGCATCGGCGAACACCCAGCCTTCTTCCGGATCCTGATCGACCACCGTCCACTTCTTGGCCTTGTTCGCCGCCCAGACAAAGCCGAAATTGAAGCGCCCCTGGCGGATCGCCTCGCCCATCTCGCTGCGGGTCGCCTCGTCCTTGTCCGCCGGGATCATCGGGATCATCGCCTCCACCGGCAGGGTGCAGTTGTCGGTGGACGAGGTCTCGAAGGCCGCCAGCACCGGGATGGTCTTCGCCTGGACACCGCAGCCGGTCCGGTCAAAGCAGGCCCCTGCCCGGCTGAAGACCTGGGTATCCTCGAAATCGGGCTCCTTCTCCAGCTCCACGACCTCCGACACGCAGGCCCCCGCCTTGCAGGTCTGTCCCTCGCCGCAGACCGAGGGGAAATCCATGCAGGCAAAGCGCAGCGGCATCCGGAGCAGCTTCTGCTTGGTCTCCACGAAGCTCATCCGGGCGGTGCGCACGAAGCGAAGTTGCCCCGGGTTGTCCTTCAGCCGGGCCTGGATCGTCACCGTCAGGGGCCCCGACCCGGCCTCCTCCTTCGGCCGCAGCGTGAGCGTCCCGGGGAGCGCGGTGCGACGGGGGTCGCCGTTGACCTGGTCCGGCGGCACCAGGGCGTACACCTCGCGAAACCCGTTCTCCTCGGACTTCACCTCGATGACCAGCTCATCGACCTCGTCGGGGGTGGGCACCTCGCTGGAGATCGCCACCACCACGCTGGTCGCGTTCTGATCGCCGCAAGCCGCGAGCCCGAGCGCCCCAACCATCCAGCAAGCCTTCAAGAACTGCCTCATGTCCTTCACCCTGGGTCTGCTCGGGTCTTCTCACCAATAGACCTGACCTATGACCGTAACAGCCCGGGGCGATGCAGGTCGAGGTAGGACAGCGGCTCACGCGAAGCCAGCCAACCCGGAGGGATCCGAGCCTCCCCGTGGAGGGCCACCACGCCCCCCACGATCGCGCAGGTCGTGTCCCGATCCCCGAGGCCAGACACGGTGGACCAGAAGGCGTCCTCGAAGGACCCCGGGTGGCGAGCGATGCAGAAGAGGCAGAAGGGCACCGTGTCGGCGGAGCTGACCTGGTACCCCGTCCCCAGCGTCTCGATCGCTTGCTGGAGAGAACCTCCGGACACATGGAGGGAGAGCGCCCGCTCGATCCCATCCCGGGTGGCGGACGGCGGGGTGTGGTCGAGGACAAAGCGCAGCAGGGGCTCGCCGAGCGAGGAGGCGGGCCGGTCGCGGTGATTCCAAAAAAAGGCGGCGGCGAGGGCGATGGCGACGGCGCCGGCCTGCCCGTCCGGGTGCGCGTGGGTGACCTGGGCAGAGGCCCGCGCCTGCGCGACCAGGGTGGGGGTATCATCAGAAAAATAAGCGCCCAGCGGGGCCACGCGCATGGCCCCCCCGTTGCCGAAGGACCCCTGCCCCTCGAAGAGCGCCGGGGCAGCGTCCTGCCAGCGCTCCCCCAGGGTGAGCTGGCGGAGCAGCGTGTGGGCGCCGCCGCCGTAGCCGCGCGACGGGTTGGCCCGGTAACGACGGGCGAAGGAGGCCGCCAGCGCATCCTGGTCCAGGTGACCGTGCAAGGACAGGACCTCGACGAGGGCGAGGGCCATCTCGGTGTCATCGGTGTACGTCCATGGGGGCTCCGGGAGGACACGGCGCTCGATGGCAGACACCACCAGGGTCTCCTTTCCGAAGAAGCGCTGACCGAGGGCGTCACCGACGGACAGGCCATCCAGGGAGAGGCGGACGCGTTGCAGACGGGCGGCGTGATCGAGGGGCAGGGCAGGGCTCATCCGGGTCACGGACGCCAGCGTAGCCCGCCCCTGACCTGCAGCCGAGGGACCGCGTCAGCCGGTGGGCGGCTCGAAGCGTTGCTTCAGGGAGAAAGCCCCGGGCGTGGGGCCCAGGCGCTCGAGGAGGGCCATGCGCTCCATGGCCTCGGCGGGCGTCGGCAGGTGGCCTCGGGGCACCCACCAGAGCACCACCGCGGGGGAGCTCGCGCGCTGCCTCCAGTCGGCGAACCAGCGCTTGCGAGCGGCGTACAGCGCGGCGTGGGCGGTCCGGTAGGTGTAGGCATGCAGCGCCTCGAAGGACGCCCAGACCGACAGGTTGAACAGGATGTTCGGATCGTCAAAGAGGCGATCCGCGGGGTCGCGCGAGTCGGTGAGGAAGCGCCATACAAAGCCCGGGCTCGCGTCGGCGAGGAGGTTGAGCTCGTCGAGGCGCGCGACGTAGTCAGCCATGCGCGGATCGTCGATGGGGGCCAGGGCGTAGGCGACGTTGGCCTGGGCCAGGTGGAAGGCAGGGACGGCGCCGGGGGGCAAGGCGGCGTGCATGAGCGGCGACGATAGCCTGTAGGCGCGGGTTCAGCCCGGGGAAGCCTCGGGAGCAGGGTCGTCCAGGAGCTGGCTGGGGGGCGCGGGGGGCAGGTGGCTGAGGCGCTCGTAGCGCTCGTTGGCGGGTCGGAAGTCGAGGTCGTTGAGGAAGGAGGTGAAGGCAAAATAAGGGAGAAGCGCCTCCCAGCGGGCCAGCCACCGGGGCAGGTGGCGAGGGGGTTCAACGAGACCCTCCTCACGGAGAGCGACGAGCAGGGGGATATCGTCGAGGGCGAGGCGACCGGAGATGAGGGTCTCGGCGACGTGGTAGGAGCCGGCGACGAGGGAGAGGCGGAGGAAGTTGTACACCTCGGCGAGGCCCGCGAGGTAAGCGGCGTCCTTGGTGAAGGGGGCGGCGCCCTCGACGAGCCCGCCGCGGAAGATGCGGACGGTATCGAGGTAGGCCTCGCGGGGGTCGGCGCCGAGGTCGAGGAGGTGCCGGTAGACGTCGAGGAAGGAGGCGCCATCCTCGGCCATGGCGACCATGCGGACCCGCTCGACGAGGCGACGGAGGCGATCGACGGAGAGGGAGCGATCGAACAGCTCGGCGAAGACGGCGAGGCCCTCCTGGGTGCGGGTGGTGCGGGGGCCGCCGGCGCGGAGGAAGGGCAGGTGGCGCTGGAGCATGCCGTTCTGCGCGGTGAGGGCGTGGGTCTCGATCTCGTGGGCGAAGAGGCTCTCGACCTCGAGGGGAGAGAAGAGGGCGCCGGTGCGGACGCGGACGCGCCGGGCCCCGGCGATGACCTTGGGGGCGATGCTCTCGTCGAGGACGACCTTGACGTCGAGGCCCGGCTGGATCTCGGCGAGGCGCTGCTCGATGGCCTGGACGAAGGCCTCCGCAGGGAGCTCGGCGCCGGGGCTCTTGCGCAGCGTGTGCCCGAGGCGAGAGCCGAGGTGGAGGGCCAGATCGAGGTTGGTGGCGTGCTCGTCGAAGGTGCGGGACAGGGCGCCGCCGTACTGCACCAGGGAGAGCTCGTAGAAGCGCCGGGTGCCCACCGCGAGGAGCATCTCGTTGGCGTCGCGGTAGCTGGTGGCCAGGGAGCGCAGGTAGGCGGCGAGGGGGTCAGGCCCGGCGAGGGAGCCGAGGAGCGCGTCGAGGGCG
>JALOQB010000129.1 GCA_025453595.1 Polyangiaceae bacterium | reverse complement strand
GGCCGGGCATCGAAGGCGCGGAGAAGTCCTGGAGGGGCATGCCGAGCTGGGTGCCGCTGCGGCTGGCCGCGGCCTCGTGGGCCGCCATGGCCGCGGTGGCGTTGGGCCTGGACACCATCGACAGCCGGGCCCCGTCGCCCCCGGTGCGGAGCTCTTCAAAGAACGCCTTGGCGCTGTCCTGGCGCTCGGCAGGGTTCTTCGCCAGCGCGCGGAAGATCGCGTTCTTCATCTTCCCGGAGATGTCGCTGGTGGTGGGCATGTCTTCGAAGGGGAAGGGCTGCGCCGTCATGTGCTTCGTCGCCCACTCCCAGGGGGTGTTGGCGTCGAAGGGCAGCTTGCCGGTCAGCATCTCGTAGGTCATCACGCCGAGCGAGTAGATGTCGCTGCGCAGGTCGAGCTCCTTGCCCATGAACTGCTCGGGGCTCATGTAAGGCGGCGTCCCCAGCACCATGCCCTGCTGGGTCAACTTCTGCTCCCGCTTCGCGTCCGTCGACTCTTTGCGCGCGGCGATGCCGAAGTCGAGCACCTTCACGACGTCGGTGTCCTCGCCGACGTTCATCAGCACGACGTTCTCGGGCTTGAGGTCGCGGTGGACAATGCCCTGCTTGTGGGCCTCCGCCAGGGCGCCGCAGACCTGCTCGATGATGCGCTCGACGCGCTCCGGGGGCATCGCCCCCTTCGTCTCGATCTCCTTCGCGATGCTGGTGCCATCGACGAACTCCATCGCGATGTAGAGCGTACCGTCGTCGGTCTGGCCGAAATCCTGGATCTTGATCGTGTTCGGGTGGTTCAGCTGGGCCACCGTGGCGCACTCGCGGTTGAACCGCGCCACCACCTGCTGATCCTTCGACAGGTGCGGGTGCAGGGTCTTGATCGCGATGCGCTGGGTCACCCCGGCGATGGCCCGCTCGGCCTCGTAGACGCGACCCATGCCGCCCTCGCCGAGCATGCGCAGGATACGGTAGCGACCGCCCACGGTCTGGCCGATGAGCGCGTCGTGCTCTGCCTCCTCGTGGACCGGCAGCAGGGTGCCGCACTTGGCGCAGAACCGAGCATTTTCGATGTTTTCAGCGGAGCAATTGGGGCAGATCATGGGGAGCTCACGGCCAGAGTTGGGCGCCAGCGTCGCACATCCGGGCGACCCGAGGCAAAGGGATAACCCCTCGTTCTCCGTGCTACGCGCCCCGGGGCCGCCTCGTTCCCCCTAGAACACTCGCCCCGGCCCCGCCCTCTGTGCGAGGTTAACCGACCATGCCTGCTCCCCTCGATCTCGACCCAGCCGCCCTCGACGCCCCCGCGCTCGAGGCCCTGATTCGCCATCACAACCACCTGTACTGGGACCGGCATGCCCCCGAGATCTCGGACACCGACTACGACCGGCTGGTGCGCCGCCTCCAGGAGCTCGACCCGACCTCGACCCTCCTCCAGGAGCTGGGCCCCGGCAAGGCCCCCCAGGACCGCTACGGCGCCCCGGTGCGGCACAAGCGGCCCATGCTGTCCCTGGACAAGTGCTACGGCGACGATGAGCTCCGCGAGTGGACCGCCACCTTCACCGGCGACGTGGTGGTCTCGCCCAAGTTCGACGGGCTCGCCTGCTCGCTCTGGTTCAACGAGCAGGGCGAGCTGTACCTGGGGGCGACCCGCGGCGACGGCCTGGAAGGCGACGACATCACGGCCAACGTCCGCACCGTCACCGACATTCCCTTGAAGATCGACCTGGGCCCCCGCGAGGTCGAGATCCGGGGCGAGGTCTTCATGCGCCTCTCCACCTTCAGCGCCTTCAAGGAAAAATTCGCCAACCCCCGGAACCTCACCGCCGGCGCCATCAAGCAGAAGGACCCGAAGAAGTGCGCCGCCTACCGCCTCAGCTTCGCCGCCTACGATCTGCTCGGCACCGAGGCTCGCACCGAGCAAGAGAAGCTCGACCTGCTCCACCGGGTCGGCTTTCAGACCTACGAACGCCGCGTCGTCCCCCGGGAAAAGGCCGTCGATACGTACCGCGAGTTCGCCGAGAAACGACCCACCTTCGACTTCGAGATCGACGGCGTGGTCCTCAAGGTCGACCGCGTCGCCGAGCAGGAGCGCCTCGGCCTCACCGCCCACCACCCGCGCTACGCCATCGCCTACAAGTTCCAGGGTGACAGCGGCACCACCAAGCTCCGCTCCGTCGAGTGGAGCGTCGCCCGCACCGGCGCCATCACCCCCGTCGCCCTCATCGACCCGGTGATGCTCTCCGGCGCCCTCGTCAGCCGCGCCTCCCTCCACCACCCGGGCTACATCACCAAGCTCGGCCTCACCCGCGACGCCGAGGTGCTGGTCACCCGCCGGGGCGGCGTCATCCCCAACGTCGAGCACGTCGTCAAGCCCGGCGCCGAGCCCATCGAGCTCCCCTCCCGGTGCCCCTCCTGCGGCAACGAGGTCCGCCCCAAGGACGATTTTCTCTTCTGCGCCGACCCCTCCCGGTGCCGCGCCGCTCGCCTGGGCCAGCTGGCCCACTTCGTCTCCGTCGCCGATATCCAGGGCTTCGGCGACCGCATGCTCGGCGAGCTCTACGACCGCGGCCTGGCCCGCAGCCCCGCGGATCTCTACAAGCTCCTCCCCCAGGACCTCCTCGCCATCGAGCGCGTCGGCGACCGCCTCGCCTCCAAGCTGATCAACGAGGTCGAGGCCCACCGCTCCTTGCCCCTCGAGGTCTTCCTCCGATCCCTCGGCATCGACGAGCTGGGCAAGCACGTCTCCAAGATCCTCGCCTCCGAGTACCGCACCCTCGACGCCATCCTGAACCTCTCCGCCGCCGAGCTCGCCTCCATCCACTCCATCGGCGAGGTCATCGCCCGGTCGGTCACCGAGGGGCTCCAGGGCGCTCGCCCCCTCATCGACGAGCTCCTGCGCTTCGTCACCCTCCAGCCCGTCGCGGAGGCCCAGGAGTCCGCTCGCTCCGCCCAGGGCGGCCCCCTGTCCGGCGAGTCCTTCGTCTTCACCGGCAAGATGGCCAAGCTCGAGCGCAAGGCCGCCCAGCAGAAGGTCGAGGCCCTCGGCGGGACCGCCCCCGACGCCGTGTCGAAAAACACCACCTACCTCGTCGTCGGCGACGACAAATCCGACGGGAAAAAGAGCACCAAGGAGAAGACCGCCGAAAAGCTCATCGCCGCCGGGGCTGCCCTCAAGATCGTCTCCGAGAGCGATTTCCTCGCCCGCATCGAGGCCCTCGAGCACCCCGCGCCCTGACCGATGCGCCGCTGGCCCCTCTTCCTGCTCCTCGCCGGGTGCGCCCCTGCGGCCGCCCCCTCCGCGGCCCCGGCCTTGCCCACCCCCGCCGCCGAGGCGCCCTCCCCTGCCGCCTCGTTCCCGCCTCCGCGCCCTGCCCCCTCGGAGTGCCTCCCCACCTCGGCGCTCAAGGCCCAGATCGCCTTCTCCGAGGTCCAGGGCGATCAGCTCACGGTCTGCTACCAGGGCACCGCGGAGGGAGGCCCCGGCACCCCCTGCCTCGAGGTCGACCTGCTGGCGCGCCAGCCGCGGCGTCGCCTCGTTCGCTCCGATCTTTCCCCTCCTCCCGACCCCTCGCCCCCGCCGATCCCCTGGGTCCTCAACCCTTCCAGCGACCGCATCGAGGTGTGCGCGACCGACTTCTCCGGCTGCAAGGTCCTCCGCGTCCGGGACGCCCAGTACCCCTCCGCGGGCCACGGCTCCGAGGCCTCCGATGTCCTCATCGCCTCCCTCTCCCCGGATCACACCCGCGTCGCCGTCCTTGTCCCCCAGAACCCGGAGCGCGGCATCGTCCACCTCGACCTCTTCGACATCGCCTCCCAGAAACGCATCGCCCGCCACACCCAGCCCCTCTTCGACCAGCGCCCCCCCGTCTTCCAGGACATCTCCGACCTCTGGACCCTCCGCTGGCTCACCCCCCGGTTTCTCCTCCTCTCCGGCCACCGCTGCTGCGGACCCGATGGCTCCAACCTCCTCCTCGACCTGTCGCAACGATCCTTTGAATTTCTCGGGAATCCCTCGCTCTTCAAGAGGGTAAAAGAAGACCTGTGGCTCGCTGTCCGCGCTGACACCAAGGGCTTTCGCGGCGACCCGGCCTCCACGTCCCTCGACCTCTTTCGCCTCGACCTCGGACGCCCGCGACGCCCCCCGCTCTCCCTCGCCATCCCCCCCCACCCGGAGCCCGAAGCCCGCGAGATCGACGGCCACCCCTGGAAGGACCCGACCTGGGTCTTTGCCCGCACGTCCCCACCAGAGCTACTGTGGGTAAACATTGACCTCATGGAGGTCACCCACCGCCTCCCGCTGCCGCTCTGCCGCTGAGCCAGGCTGGCCCCGCCGGTGGCATCGGCGGGACGCATGCTACAAGGCGGCCGAGATGACACCCCTCAAGCTCGCCCCCGAGAAGATCGCCCCCGCTGTTCACGAGATGGTCGGTGCCTTCCACCGCGCCACGGTCGAGGAGGTGGCCACCACCGTGCAGCGCGACCGGGTCGTGGTCGTGGGCATGGCCCAGAACCCCTTTGTCAAGAAGGCGCGCCAGCTGCTCGATCGAGAGCAGATCCGCTTCACCTACCTGGAGTATGGAAATTATCTATCCGGCTGGAAGCAGCGGCTGGCGCTGAAGATGTGGGCGGGCTTCCCCACCTTCCCGATGGTGTTCCTGGAGGGGACGCTGATCGGGGGTCAGGCCGAGCTCGAGAAGCTGCAGCAGGAAGGCAAGCTGGCCTCCTACAAGTGACGAGCGTGTTGCGTCGGGGCCGGGGCTGAGCACAAAAGCGCATCCATGCCTCGTCCCGGGATCTCCCTGCCCCGCCTCGCGCTCGCGCTGTTTGCCCTGGGCCTCGGGTGGCTGGCGCCGCCGACGGCCGCGGCGCAGACCCCCTCGCTGAGCGTCCTGGGGGCGCCCGGGGGGGTGGTCGAGCTGGTGGTGGGCAAGGGGGGGCTGGAGGGGGACTTCCAGGTCCAGAACACGGGCCCCCAGCCGGTGCCGGTGCGGGTGCGCCTCGAGACCCGGGACAGCGACCCGAGGCTGCCTCCCGGGGTCACCGTGGCCTTCGACAACCAGGCGCTGAGCGCCAACCTGGCGCCGGGGGAGAAACGGGAAATCCACCTTCGCTGGGCCCCTTCCCAGGGCAAGCTCCGGGAGGTGTACGGCCACGTGGCGCTCGATGTCCAGGGGGGCACCCGGTACGTGGGCCTCCACGGCGAGCTGAAGACGCCGCTGGCGCCCCGGCTCCTCTCGCTGCTCCTCGCGCTGCCGCTGCTCGGCGCCCTCGCCGGCTGGCTCGGCAAGCGGGCCCCGGAGCAGCTCCGGCGCGCCGAGCGGGGGCTGTCGGCGCTCCAGCTCGCCCTGGCCAGCTGGCTGCTGTACAGCCTCGACACCAACCTCGGCCGCACCGACGGCAACGAGGGCCTCCAGTTCATCGAGCGCGCCACGCTGGGCCCCCTCGATGTGTACATCGGCGCCGACGGCGCGGCGGCCCTGGTGGCCTGGTTCGCGGCGGCCTCCTGGGCCCTGGGCGTGCTGCTGCATCCTGGCCTCGGCGCCCTTGTCCCCCTGGCCATCGGCGGCGTCACCCTGGGCGCCTTCAGCCAGAACGTCGCCCTGCTCTGGCTGGGCCTCGCCGTCGGCTTCGGTGCGGCCCTCGGCGGCCTCCGGGGGCAGCCCCGGCTGGGCCCCGTCGCGGCCCTCGGCGGCCTCTCCCTCGGGGCCCTCGCCCTCTGCTTCGAGCGCCTCTCCGGCGCGGTCGATGGAGCCCTCTCGGCGGCCGGCGAGCCCCTCCTCCGCAGCGGCGCCATCCCTGCCCTGCTGCGCTCCGATCACCTGGCCCCCGGGCGCACGCTCCTCGGGCTCCCCCTCGCCGCCTCCGCCTTCGCCCTCCTCTGCGCCGGCGCCCTGCCGCTCGCCGGCGCATGGCCCGGCGGCGGCTGGCTGCGCGGCGCCCAGGACCGCCCCGCCTTCCCCTGGATCGCGGCGCCCCTGGCCCTGGGGATTCTCCATACACTGGTCCGGCTCGGCGCCCTGGTGCTGCCGGAGGGGGTGGTCTGGGGCGCGGCGTCGCTGGGCTGGGGTGGGGCGGCGCTGGCGCTGGTGGGCGGGCTGGGGGCGCTGGGCGAGGCGTCCCCGCGGGGGCGCGGCGGCTGGTGGTGGAACGTGCAGGTGGGGCTGGTGCTGCTGGGGCTGGCCTCGGGGACGCCCCAGGGGCTCGCGGGGGCCCTGGCCGCGGCGGCGAGCGTGGCCCTGGGGTGGGCGCTGCAGCAGGCCAGAGGGCCCTGGATGCACAGGCTCGGGGGGCTGATCGCATCCGGGTCACCTGGCACCCTGGGTTTCTGGGGGCCAGCGCTGGTGGTGCTGGGGGCGCTGCCGCGGCTTCCGGTGGCGGCGATGGCGGCGGCGGTGGGGTGGGCGCTGGGGGTGGGCGCGGCGCTGAGGGGGGCAGGCGAGGGGGAGAAGCCCGCGGAGGGGGTCCCGGCGCAGGAGCTGGCGCTGCTGGGGGTGATCGTGGCGCTGGGGTTCTGGCCCGGGGCCTGGCTGGTGGGGCTGGAGCGCTGGGCGCTGGACCTGGCCTCCTTCCTCCACGCGCCGGGGCCCGGCTGGATCGCCTTCAGATCCTGATTCCCGCCGGGGTGGCGCGGCGGCTATCGTGCGTCGCCATGATCGTCCGTCGCCGCTCGCGCCTCGCCGGGATGTTCGCCACCCTGGCCCTCCTTGCCCCCTTGCTCGTGGTGCAGCCGGCCCTCGCCGCCGGCACCGTGACCCCCGCCAAGACCGAGCTCGAAGACCTGGGCGAGGGGAGCTGGAAGCTGCTCATCACCATCAAGCTCGGCAAGAAGCCCGCCACCGCCCACCGGCCGGTCCGCTTCATCTTCACCCCCCTGGCGATCTACGAGACCTTCCTCGATGACACCAAGCCCGGCGAGCAGACCCGCTCCATCCCCCAGGGCAAGGACGTCGCCCCCCTCGTCGAGACCCTCGACGTCAGCTTCGGCGATGTGCAGGGCAACCTCTGGGATACCACCAAGTTCGACTTCGTGATCAAGCGGGCCCGCGGCTTCGAGGCGGGCGAGTACAAGGTCGAGCTCCGCGACGACGAGGACAAGGCCATCGGGTCCTCCTTCAAGCTCAAGCTCGCCGGAAAGAACACCGTCATCGACCGCCGCGCCATGGTCTTCGCCGGCAATGACTCCAAGAAAAAGAAGGAAAAGCCCGAGGAGAAGAAGGACGACGGGGCCCCCGCCCCGAAGAAGGACGACGCCCCGCCTCCTCCCCCGCCAGCCGACAAGAAGGACAGCGCGGCGGCCCAGCCTCCGCCCGAGGTCAAGCCCAAGCAAGGAGGTTGCGGGTGCCAGGTGCCAGGGTCCCCAAGCACCCCCTCGTCCCTCGCGGTGGTGTCGGTGGTGGCGCTGGCGCTCGGGGGGCTGCGCCGCCGCCGCTTAGTTGGCCCGGGCGCCGGGGCCATGGCATCGGCCCGGGGTGTCCCTGGTCACGCGCCTTCGCCCCTGGATGGAAGGGGCAGCGGCCCTCCTCGCGGCGCTCCTCCCGCTCGGTTTTGCGCTCTCGCTGGCGGCGTCGAGCCCACAGTGGCGCGACGACGCGGCGGTGGTCCGGGGACTGGGCCTTTCCCTGGCGCCGGGCGCCGGAGCGACCTCGACCTTCGGGTTCCTCGCGCTGCGGCTGCTGCCGCTGGGCAACATGGCGTTCCGGGCGAGCCTGGTGGCGTCGCTGGGGCTGGCGCTCGCGGGGTTCTTGCTGTTCCGGGGCATCGAGCGGGCCCTCGCCGGGCGGGAGCCCTCGCCGCTGAACCCGCTGGTGGCGCTGCTGGCGACCTGCACGGCGGTGCTGTCGCCGTCGTTGCTGCGGGAGGGCAGCGTGGGCGGAGGGGCCTCGGTGGCGCTGGCGCTGGGGCTGGCCCTGCTGCTGGGGTCGACCGGCTCCTTGACGGCGCGGCGATGGGCAGGGCTGGGCGCCGGGCTCGGCCTGTTGCTGGCAGAGAACGCGGTGCTGGCGGTGGTGGTGGCGGCGGCGCTGCTGGTGCGCACCCTGGTGCTCCGGCCCCGGACCGTGGAGCGAGGGTTCTCGTTCGCGGCCGCGGGCTTCGCGGGCGTGGCCTTGCTGGTGCTGGTGCCGGTGCTGGTGCGGCCCCTGGCGCCGAGCTCGTGGCTGGGCGTGGGGCTGGCCCACGGCTTCGGGGACCTGAAGCACCTGGACATCCAGTCGCTCCGCAACCGGGGCCTGGGGGCCTGGATCTCCCAGGTGGGCCTGGCCGCCGGCGGCCTCAGCGCCCTGGGGCTGGCCCTGGGGCTGCTCCGCGGAGCTTCCCGCGGGTGGGCGCTGGCGCTGCTGGTCCCGCTGGGCCTGGATCTGCTGGTGCCGGCGACCTCCTCGGGCCTGCTCACCGCCGACCCGCTGGCGCCGCTCCGCCAGCTCGCCCTCTGCTCCGCCGCGGCCCTGTCCGCGCTGGGTCTCCAGCAGATCGTGCTCTTCCTGCTCTCCAGCCGGCTGCCGATGGCTCGCCCGGCGGGGGTCCTGGCGCTGGCCTCCCACGCGGCCCTCGTCACGCTGGTCGCCGAGGAGGCGATCCCCCAGGCCGATCGCAACCGCAACCTGGGCGCCGAGGTCTGGACGGACCAGGCGATCGAGCTGCTGCCCGCCTCCTCGCTCCTGCTGGTCCGCTCCGAGGCGCTGCTGTGGCGCCTCTGGGCCGCGCGCCTCGGCTCCGGCATGCGCCCTGACATCACCGTGGTCCCGGTGCCGCTGCTGGGGCGCGGCAAGGTCGCGGGCGCCCTGCTCCACGAGGAGCCAGCCCTCGCCACCTTGCTCCGCGACGTCTCCGCCACCGGCGAGCCCTCCGAGTTCGGCCTCTCCACGGTCGCCGACGTGCGCCCGCTCTTCCTCGAGCTGGACACCCGCAGCGACCGCCGCCTCGCCTCCCACACCACCTCCGAGGCCCTCTGGCTGCGCTTCGCTCCCCAGCCCTACGGTAGCTCCGATCGCCGCGCCGGGCGCAACGCCGCCACCACCGCCTTCTACCGCGTGGTCGCCGCCGCCCGCCGCCAGGATCCGCATGACGAGGCGACCCTCGAGGTCCTCGCCGCCCACACCCGCAGCCTCGCCATCGCCAGCGCCCTGGTCCACGACCGCGAGAGCGTCGCGCTGGCCCTCGATCAGCTCGCCGCGCTCCGCCGTGACCCCCCGCCGGAGGACCCCCTCTGGCAGCTCCTCCCCTCCCCCCAACCCCCCCGCGGCAAGCAAGCGCATCGGTGATCAGCCCCGGATGAATCGCCGAAGATTGGCCATGTATCCTACATCAACATACAATGGCCACCATGAGCGATTCGAAGCGAGCGGCAGGGTGGCTGGTGGTGGGTCTGGCGATGATCTCCCTGGTGGGTTGCTCGAAGGGCCCGCAGGAGCGGTTGCAGGGGAAGTGGGTGGGGGATTCGATCAACAACATCCCGCCGGAGCAGGAGGCGAGGGCGACCGGGTGGGCGCGGCACACGAGCTTTTTGTTCGAGGGGAACAAGATGACGGTGGCGCTGCCGGCGGGGGAGTCGCGGACCGGGGACTACAAGGTGGAGCGCTCCAGCGGCAACAAGGTGACGCTGAAGATCGACCGAGGGAACGGGGAGACGGACGAGGCGACCCTCACGATGGTGAACGAGAACGCGTTCAAGTGGGACATCGGCAACGACCGTAGTGTGAAATTCACCCGGGTCGCCTCGGCCCAGTGAGGGGAAACCGGCAAGGGGGTTTGACGAGACGAGGGGCGGGCTGATACTCCCTTCCGCCGGTGCCCAGGGATCCCGAGGTGCAAGAAGCAGAGCCAGCGCGCGTCCCGGACGAGACGCTGGTGGCTGCCATGGCCGAAGGCGATCGGGGGGCCATGGCCGAGCTCTACGACCGGTACAGCGGCGCGTTGATGGCCATCGGCCAGCGGCTGCTGCGGAGCGAACGGGAGGCGGAAGACCTGCTGCACGACGTCTTCCTCGAGGTCTGGCGCCACGCGGCGGACTACGACCCTGCCCGCGGGTCCGTGCGGAGCTGGGTGGTGATGCGCCTCCGGAGCCGCGCCCTCGATCGTCTCAAGTCGGTGACCCACACCCGGGTTGTCTCCCTGGAGACCGTCGATCTGCCCGAGCCGACCACCCAGCCCGAGACCGCGGCGCACCTCGACCACCAGCAGGTGCGGGACGCGCTCCAGCAGCTCCCCGCCGACCAGCGGATCGTGCTGGAGCAGGCCTACTTCGAGGGGCTCTCCCTCTCCGAGATCGCCGCGCAGCAAGGGGCGCCGCTGGGCACCATCAAGAGCCGCCTCGCCCGGGCGCTCCAGCGGCTCCGCGAGATCCTCCACGAGTTTCACGAGGGTGGGGGCTGAGCCGCCGCGCTGCTACGCTGCCTGCCATGTCCCTGGTTGAACAGGCCGAACGCTTCGCCCGCGAGGCCCATGCCTCCCAGTTCCGCAAGGGCGGCAAGCAGATCCCTTATTTTCGCCACCTCGCCTCCGTGGCCGAGCGCCTGCGCCAGGCCGGGGTCGCCCACCCGGTGCCCCTCGCGGCGGCGTACCTGCACGATGTGCTGGAGGATCAACCGGCCCACGCGGAGGCGCTGCGCCGCACCTTCCCTGCCGAGGTGGTCGCGGTCGTCGAGCTGGTGACCGCGCCCAAGCTCGACGACCGGGGGGGAAAATTGCCCAAGACCGTGCGCTTCGAGCGCTACCTGGCGGGCCTCGATGGCCACTCCGAGGCCCACCATTTCGCGGCCCTCGTGAGCTGCGCCGACAAGATCGACAACACCCGGAGCCTGCTGGACGAGGGCCAGGGGGGCCCCGCGCTGCTGGCCCAGCTCTCGACCCGGCCGGGGCAGTACCGGCGCCGCTTCGCCAGCCTGCGGGCCCTCTACGGGCGGCACCCGATGGGGCCCCTCCTGGAGGCGTACGACGCGGCGGTCGCCGATTTCGAGGAGATGCTGGTGCGGTGGCTCCCGGGGCGAGCGGTGGCCATCGCCGCGAGCGCCCACGTGGGCCAGTTTGACCAGGGTGGCAGGCCCTACATCCTCCACCCGCTGCGGCTGATGGCCCGGGCGACCACCGACGAGGAGCGCACGGTGGCCGTGCTCCACGACGTGCTGGAAGACACCCCCTGGACCCTGGAGCAGCTCGCCGAGGAGGGCTTCTCCCCGGTCGTGCTGGAGGCCCTGGACGCGCTGACCCGGCGCGAGGGAGAGCCCTACGACACGTTCCTGGACCGGGTGCTGCGCTGCCCGCTGGCGATCCGGGTGAAGCTCCTGGATCTGGAAGACAACCTCGATGGCTCGCGTCTGGCCGCCTTCGGCCCCCGGGAGGCGGCCCGCATGGAGAAGTACGTGAAGGCCCACCAGCGGCTGCGGGCTGCCCTGGGGCGTTCAGCGTGATTCCAGGATGACCACGACGGAGATGACGCCCGTGAGGCCAAGGATCGGCTCGGCCTTGAGCCGCACGGAGACGCCATCGATCTCGATGGCGAGGCCCCCCGCGGGCGGATGAGAGGCGAGATCGACGAGGGCCCCCCAGTTCAACCCGAGGGCCGCCTCGGGGCTCCTGCCCGTGAGGTTGCCGAGGAGCGCCTGGGCCGGGGCGTTGCAGCGGGCGACGCGCCCGGGGGCATCGATGACCAGGGAGGGCGTGCGCGACTGGTCGAGGGCCCAGAGAAGGGCGCGCGTGGCCGAGGCGCCGGCCTGCACCAGCGCCTGCGCCCGGAGCGACTCTTCCAGGGCATGCGCCAGCGCAGAGACCGCCAGCGCCACGGCTGGGTCAGCGCGGTCCAGCTCGGAGGTCGCGTCGACCACGCCCAGGATCTCGCCATCCGGGGCTCGCACCGGCGCCGCGTAGCAGATCAGGTGATGGAACGAGCGGCTGTAGTGCGCCGCGCCGGCCACCACCACGGGGCGCCGCTCGGCGAGGGCGGTGCCGATGGCGTTGGTCCCCCGCGTCGCCTCGCTCCAGTCGACGCCGGGCACCAGGCGCAGGCGCCGCGCGTCCTCCTGGAAGACGCCCCCCCCGGCGCCGTGGACCACCACCCCGTCCCGATCCGCCAGCAGCAGCACGTACCCCCGGCTCGCCAGCCAGCCAGCCCCGCGCTCGAAGTGCACGGCGCCCAGGGAGCGCAGGGCCCCCATGGCCTCGGAGCGCTCTCGAAGCGGCCCCCCCTGGAGCAACCCCCGCTCGAAATGAGGCCCTTCCGTCGGCGCCCCCAGCTGTCTGGCGCGCCCCCACCGTGTCGCCAGGAGGGGCGGCACCCGGTCCAGCGCGCCTTGCTGGAAGCTCGCCCAGATCATGGGTGAAACCCGCTCGGGTGTGGCGATCTCCATACCTGAATCCCTCCCTCTCAAGGATGCGCTCGCGCGGGCGCTCCAGCAAGCGCCATCCACCCTGCAGACCTCAGCGCGCAGATTCTTTCAGCCACGCAAGCTGGGCCTTCATCCCATCGAGCAGGCCCACCTGCGGCACAAACCCTAGCTCGCGGCGCGCGAGCTCGATGCTCATGTGGTAGTCCCGCCGCGGCTTCTGCCGGGCACCGAAGGATGGCCCCCCTTCCATCCCCGCCACCCGCATCGCCCCCTCGGCCAGCTCGCGGATCGAGTGGGCCTCGCCATCTGCGATGTTGAAAATCCCAGAGCTTCCATACTCCAGGGCGAGCTTCACGGCGAGGGCCGCATCGCGGACATGGAGGAGGTCGCGCAGATCCGCGCCATCCCCCGCGATCACGGGCCGTTCCCCCCTCGCGACCGCACGCAAGAAGTTGGGCAAGGCACGCGGGGTGAGCTCTCCGGGCCCGTAGATGGCCGGCATGCGCAGCGATACGCCGCGGATCCCGTCCTCCGCGGTGAGCGAGCAGAGATGGTCCTCGCCGGCGAGCTTGGTCGCCCCGTAATCGGTGATCGGCTTCACGCGGGAGGTCTCGGTGAGAGGAGAGTCCTGCGTATCCCCGTAGACCTCGAAGGAAGAGGCATACACAACCGCAACGGCCTTCGCCCTGCGGGCTGCCTCGTAGGCCCGCATCGTCCCCAGAACGTTGACCTCGATGAGACGACGGCGATCCTCCAGCGAAGTCGACGCCGTGGCCGGCGGATGCCACGCGGCGAGGTGGACGAGCGCAGCCCCAGCAAGGCAAGACGCGAGGGCGTCGACCGACGCGTCATCGGACAGATCGATGGCGAGCCCTTCGACCGGAGTGGCCCCCGGAGCTACCTCCGGCGACCCACCGCTGCGCGATGCGGCGATGACGGTATGCCCTGACGAGGAGAGCAGGGCGACAACCTGGCGACCGAGGTGACCGGTGGCCCCTGTGACGACAATTTTCATGGTGTTTCAGGCCGAGGTGAGGACACGAGGGGCCGGGCAAAAGCTCGGGGTTTGTTCCGGGTGAGCGCCAGCCTGGATCCAGCGGGCTTCCCAGGTGATGCCGTCCCGCAGGGGGGTGGGCTCGTAGCCCAGCAGCTCCCGCGAGCGGGCAAGGTCGAAGGACTGATCGATCCACCACTTTTCAGGGCGAGACCGGTCCAGCTCGACGGCGAGCGGACCACCGCCGGTGAGCTGCGACGCCACTTCTCCGCAGATCTGAGCCGTCTCCAGGATGGTCCGAGCCTTCTCGCCGGCCGCGTGAAACGGCCCCTCCGCGCGCCGCAGCGCCGCCTCTGCCATGCAGAACGAGAGGTCGTAGGCGAGCACGTCATCCCGCAGGCTCTGGCCAGCGCCGTTCACCTGGGGGTTCTTCCCGGCGAGCCCCGCCTTGAGAAACAGGGGGATGGCGTTGTGCAGGTGCTGGCCTGGACCGTAGATGCAGGTGGGCCGCACCACCGCAAAGGGCGCCCCCAGCCGGGCCGCCGACAGCGCCAGCAGGCGCTCGGCGAGCGATTTGGCCGACCCGTACGAGTGAGGATCGGGGCGCTGCGGCGGCAGCAGCGGATCGATCGGCAGCGAGGCCGGTGGGCCGTAGGTCTTGTACGTGGAGCAGTAGACCTGATGCGGGGTCGTGCCCAGCTCGGCGAAGGACTCCCAGAGGCGCAGCGGGGCCTCCGCGATCGCCCTCAGGTTCCCCCGGGCAAGCGCATCCACGCTGGACCCTCGCGTGATCGTCGCTGCCATGTAGATGATGGCATCCACGCGACCGGTCGCCCGGGCGATGGCCCCTGTATCCAGCTCCGGCGCGGACAGATCGACCTGCACCTCCGCACCGGTCCCTGGCCGATCCACCCCGATCACCTCGCAGCGACGAGCGACCAGGGCCGCTCGCAGGTGCTTCCCCACAAACCCCTGGGAACCTGTGACAAGGACCCGTGCCATCAGGACCTCGATCCCCCCTGGAGAGCGCTCGGCTTGCCGACCTCTTTCTGGAAGTCGATCTTCACCTTGGACAGGCTCGCCAGCCGCTTTCCGGTCCGGACCATCTCGATCCCATCCACGAACTCGACCTCGATCTTCAGATCATGGCCCAGGTGCTTGCGGATGAGGTCTTTGCACTCGTCCAGCACATCGTCGGAATAGCGGCTCCCCTTGGCCACCCGGAAGCGGATGGAGCCAATCTCTTCCTGGACAATCTGGAACTGACGGATCGCAAAATCGTACTCCTTCAGCGCATGCGCGAAGAAGGTCCCGGGGACCCAGCGGTTGTCCGTCCCCTGGATGATCGACTGCACTCGCCCCTGGATCTCCCCGATCCGGGGCAGCCCCCGGCCACAGGTCGAGGGCTCCCACGAGACGCCCTGGGCCAGATCCCCGATGCGGTAACGCACGAAGGGCAGGCAGAAGTTGTTGAGATCGGTGATCACCACCTCGCCAACCTCGTCGGGGCCCGCCGGGCGACCATCCACCAGCACCTCGACGATGTACCCCTCGGCCACGATCAGGTGACCGTTGTGGGCGTCGCTCTCGTACGCAATGCCCGAGAACTCCCGGCTACCGTACTTGTCGTAGACCTTGCACCCGAAGGCCCCCTCGATCAGCTCCCGGCTCTTGCGCGGCAGCGTCTGTGCGCTGCTCATCAGCGCCTTCGGACGGAAGGGAAGCCCCCCGCGAGACTGGAGGTACTGGGCGATGTAGTCGAAGGCCTCCGCGTAACCATCGATCAACACCGGGCGCTTCGAGTTCAGCAGCTGGATCATCTCCTCCAGCTTCTCGTTGGTCATGTCGAAGATCGGGACGTACGTCCGGTTGGCGAACATCGCGTCCGCATGCTCCTTGAACGCCTGCGACTTCGACATCCCCAGGGTCTGGTGCCACAGACGCACCGTCGGATCCCCGAAGCGGTACCCGGTCCACTCCTGCGACCGCAGCGTCGCTGCCCAGCGAAACTCGAGCTGGGCTCGATCCGCGTAGCAGACAAAGGGCTCACCGGTGCTCCCCGACGTCGAGATCTTGAGGATGTTCCTGTGATCAACCCCCTCCGCCATGATGTCAAAGTGCAGGTGCTTCCGCACGTCGTCCTTGGTCAGATAAGGCAGCTTGTGCAGATCCTCCTGCGAGCGGATGTCCTCTGGCCTCACCTTGGCCTCCTGCATCCGGCGCCGGTAATAAGGGACCGAACGGTAGACGTGGCGCACCAGGCGCCGCAGCTTCTCGTCCTGCAGATCCCGGATCTGCGACGGGCTCATCCACTGGGTCGCGTTGAGCGTCTCGTAATAACGCTCCACGTCCTTCGTGATCATCCAGTGGGTCTGCTCGAACGTGTTCATGTACGCCCGCCAGCGCACCGGGTAGGCCGCCCTCGAAGGCGGGTCGGTCATCTCGATGCCGTTCTTCTCCAGGATGTGACGGGCCACATCGTGGGGCTCGGTGTTGATCCGGTACTCCCAGACAGCCTTGCCGAGATCAACGATGCTGCGGGCAGCGGCACGGTACGCCTGGTTATCCAGGAAGCTCTTTCCCTGTTTCCGGTTCTCGAACAGGGTCTCGACCTCCCGGTAGGTGTACCCCTTCGTGTGAGCCGCCACCATGATGAACGACTGCCAGTAGAAGTATTCACCCCGGTACGTCAGCAGATCTTGCATCACCTCCCTGGCGCAGCAGACAAAGCCCGACTTGTTGTCCTGGAGGTTCATGCCAAAGGACTTGTTGAGCAGCGTATTGAAGCCGCGGCTCAGGTTGTAGCGCGTCCCCTTCTCGCGACCGACCGGGCTGCGCCAGCCCTGCACCACGTCGACGCTCTGCTCCATCAGCACCCGGTAGAGGCGCAGGAGATCCTCTGGACGGTACTGCAGATCCGAGTCGATGATCGCCACGTTGGCGCCCCGAGCGGCCTCCGTACCGGTGCGCCAACCCCCGGCAATTCCCTGGTTTTTCCGGTGAAATTGCCCCATCACCACCCCCGGGTGCGCCGCCATCTTCTCGCGGATGACCCGGGCCGTCCCGTCCTGGGAGGCATCATCGACCAGGATCAGCTCGCCATGGATCTCGCCCAGCTCGAAGACACGCAGCACGCGGTCCACCAGCTCAGGGATGTTCGCCTCCTCGTTGAAGCAAGGGGCAATCACGGACAGTTGAATCAGGGGAGAGGTAGGTTCGCTCATAGGTGAAAAGCCTTCGGCGCCGTCTATACCAGGGAAAGAGACCCTCCGCCACAGCCCACCCCGGACCAACTCGGTCCGGATCCAGCCCCTGCATCCCCCTTCTCTCCTCGCGATGTCTCTTGACCGCAGCAACCTGGCGCCGCAAGACACCGCCTCGTGGCCCTGCTCGCCCTGTCGCCCTCCGAGTGCCATGCCAGGCTCCTCGCACGCCCTGGCCCTCTCGCCTTCCGAGGGCAGCCTCTGGGCCCCTGGCGCAGGTCCCTCCGCGCTGACCTCCGGCGCCGTCTGGGGCTCGACCGGATGCCGCCCCCCGGCCCCCTCCGGGTCCGGAGCCTCTGGCGCCGCGAGCTCGCCGGAGGCACCGTCGAGAAGATCGTCTTTCGCTCCGAACCCGGCGCCGATGTCCTCGCTTACGCCTGCGTCCCCCGGGGCGCCAGCGGCCGTCTCCCCTGGATGATCTGTCTCCAGGGTCACTCCACCGGGATGCACAACTCCATCGGCCTCGACCCCGACGAAGAGCACCCCATCGAGGTCGAGGGAGATCGGGACTTCGCCCTCGGGTGCATGGCTCGCGGCGTCGCCGCGCTGGCCATCGAGCAGCGCTCCCTCGGCCAGCGCAGCGAGAAGAAGCAGCAGCGCATCAGCTACCATAACCCCTGCCACGACGCCGCCATGCGAGCGTTGATGCTCGGGCGCACCTTGCTCGGAGAGCGCGTCTACGATGTATCCCGCGCCCTCGACTACCTGGCCACCCGCAGCGACGTCGATCCCCGGCGCATCGGCGCCCTGGGCAACTCCGGCGGGGGCAGCGTGGCCAGCTACGCGGCCGCCCTTGACCCTCGCCTCCGTCTCCTGGTGGCATCCTGCAGCTTCTGCACCTATGCCGCCTCCCTCCTCGCCATTCACCACTGCGCCGACAACTACGTCCCGGGCCTGGCAGCCCAGGCCGACCTGTCCGACGTCGTCGGCCTCGTCGCCCCTCGCCCCGCCGTGATCGTCGCCGGCAAGGGCGACCTGATCTTCCCCCTCCCTGGCGTCCTGGCGGCTCACCGGAAGCTCAAGCGCATCTACCGCGCCGCAGGGGCCCCGGACGCCTGCCCCCTGGTGGTGGGCCCCGAAGGGCACCGATTTTACGCGGATCTGGGCTGGCGTACGATGAGCCAGGTATGGGATAACATGAAACCTACGAGGCCTCGACTTGTCTGACACAACCGACTTCAACCGAAAATTTCACGACGAATTCTGGCAGTCCTGCCCCGACTTCAGCAAGTACAATCCGGGCGTCCTCCATCGTCGCAGGCAGATCTCCAGGCTCCTTCGCTCCGTCCACTTCGACACGCTCCTGGACGTGGGCTGCGGGGACGGAGAAAACATCCTGTGGCTCCGCAGTATCCTGCCGACCCATGTAAAGTTCCACGGGGTAGACCTTTCCAGCGAGACCGTGTCTTCCAACCAGAAGCGACTCCCCTTCGCCACGTTTGATACCATCAACCTGGTGGAAGCCCCCGTGCAGCAGCAGTTCGACGCCGTGCTATGCACTGAGGTCATCGAGCATATCGACCATCAGGAACGCGCGGTGCA
>JALOQB010000429.1 GCA_025453595.1 Polyangiaceae bacterium | reverse complement strand
TCCACAAAGCCCCGGGGCGCAGCCCCACCCTCAAGTCCTTGCCGCGGGTGTGGGCTGCGCAAGCCCACCGTTCCCGCGAAGCCCCCGGGGCGCAGCCCCTCCCTCAAGTCCTTGCCCGGGTGTGGGCGGGCAGCCCACCGTTTCCACAAAGCCCCGGGGCGCAGCCCCTCAAGTCCTTGCCCGGGCGTGGGCCGCGAAGGCCCACCGAATCAGAGTTCCACCACCAACCGGAGCCCACCGAGGAGGGCAGGGCGCTCGGAGGGAGGGCGCTCGGCGCCTAGCCCGGCCTGGAGGTTGAAGTTCTTGCTGGCGTGGACACGGAGCTGCGGCATGACCATCCAGCGGGAGCCTTCGGGGCCGGTGCGGAGGTTGGTTTCGAGGCCGAATTGGAGGCGACGCGAAGGTTCAGCGAAGAGGCTACCGTTGAGGAGGGCGCAGCCGCTGGAGCACTCGTGCTCTCCGCCGATGGATTTCTGGGCGCCGCCCATGAAGAGGGCGGAGAAGGAGGGGGACCAGCGGTAGCCGAGGAGGTAGAGGGCGGTCCCCTGGGAGGGCCTGCCCTGGAAGCCGCCCTGGGAGATGAACTGGAGGCCGTGGACGCCCTTGTTGGCGGCGAAGGCGCCGAGGGTTGGCTGGTAGGCGACCTTGACGGCGACCGGCACCTCGCGATGGATGGGGACCTCGAGCTCGACCGCGTGGTTATCGGCGAAGGCGTACTCGATCTCGGGGGCCAGTTCGAGGCCACCACGCCAGGACCAGAGCTTGAGGGTGTTGAACTCGAATTCACCGCGTCGTGCGCCGAGGGGGCGAACGAGGTCGAAGACCATGGGTTCAGGGATCTCGGGGCGGCTCCAGGCGGCGAGGGGGTTGGAGCCGCGGCGGATCTCCTCGGCGTCCTTCACGCCGTCGTCGTCGCTGTCGGGGTTACGGGGGTCGGTCTCGCCTGGGTCCTGGATGCCGTTGCGGTTGGAGTCCTCGACGCCATCGGGGATTCCATCGAGGTCGGTGTCGCGGAGGCTGGGGTTGCTGCCGGAGCGGGTGGCGAGGGTGAGGGGGACCACCGGGCAGCTGGGCTCGATGTTGCGGGCGGTGCCGGTCTCGACGCCATCGGGGATGCCGTCGAGGTCTGTATCCTTGCGGGCGGGATCGGTGCCCCTGGCGAATTCTTCCTCGTCGGAGAGGCCATCGCAGTCGCTATCGCGGGAGGCGTTCTCGGCGGACGCGCGCTCGGGGACACGAAGCAGCGTGGTCGTTGCTTCAGGGTCGACCGGATCGACCCGGGAGGGGGCGCACCCTGCACCCACCAGCAGGCCCAGGGGGCCGAGGAGAAGGAGCTTGCGCATGACCTTCGGTGTAGCAACCAACGGCGAGGATGGTCATGAATTCTCCTTCAGGGTCGGGGTCAACGGGCGTCGTGTTCCCCGGCGTCGATGCGGCGAGCCTGGAGGGCTGCGTGGGCGGCGGCGAGGCGGGCGATGGGGACCCGGAGGGGGGAACAGGAGACGTAGTGAAGGCCGATGCGGTGGCAGAACTCGATGCTGGCGGGGTCACCGCCGTGCTCGCCGCAGATACCGAGCTTGATCTGGGGGCGTTCGGCGCGCCCTCGCTCGCAGGCGAGGCGGATCAGCTCTCCGACGCCCTCGGTGTCGAGGGTCTGGAAGGGGTCGGTGGCGAGGAGGCGTGCCTCCTGGTAAGCGGGCAGGAAGGCGCCGGAGTCATCGCGGGAGAGGCCCAGGGTGGTCTGGGTGAGATCGTTGGTGCCGAAGCTGAAGAACTCGGCGACCCCGGCCAGCTCCCCGGCGCGAAGGGCGGCGCGGGGGAGCTCGATCATGGTGCCGTAGTGGAAGGGGAGAGGGAGGCCACGGGTCGAGGAGACCTCGGCGGCGACGGCGTCGACGATCTGCTTGCAGTGGTCGAGCTCGGGGCGGCCGATGGCCAGGGGGATCATGATCTCGGGGTGCACCTGGAGCCCCTCGGCGAGGGCGTCCGCGGCGGCCTCGAAGATGGCGCGGGCCTGCATGCGGTAGATCTCCGGGTAGGTGATCGCCAGGCGAACGCCGCGGTGCCCCAGCATGGGGTTGGCCTCGTGGCGCGCGGAGGCACGGCGCCGGAGCTCGGGGACCGAGAGGCCCGTGAGGCTGGCGAGCTGGTCGAACTGCTGGGCGTCGGTGGGCAAGAACTCGTGGAGCGGCGGGTCGAGGAGGCGGATGGTCACCGGGAGCCCGGCCATGGCGCGGAAGATCCCGAGGAAATCGGCGCGCTGGAAGGGCAGCAGGGAGGCGAGGGCGTCCTCTCGTTCGGGGATGGTCTCGGCCACGATCATCCGGCGCATCAGGTGGATGCGGCTGGGCTCGAAGAACATGTGCTCGGTGCGGCAGAGGCCCACGCCCTCGGCGCCGAAATTCCGGGCGCTGCGGGCCTCGATCTCCTTGTCCGCGTTGGCCCGGACCCGGAGCGTGCGCACCTCGTCGGCCCACCGCATCAGCTCGTCGTACTCGGGGGTGGTCTGGGCGGGCACCATGGGGAGCTGGCCCAGCAGCACCTGACCGGTCTGCTCGACGCAGAGGGTGATGGTGTCGCCGGCGTGGAGGGTGATGGTCTCGCCGGGGCGCCCGTCGTCGCGAGGGAGGGTCACCGAGAGGGTCTGGGTCTGGTAGTCGATGTGGAGCGCGGAGCAGCCGGCGACGCAGCATTTGCCCATGATGCGGGCGACCACGGCGGCGTGGCTGGTGGCCCCCCCGCGGGAGGTGAGGATGCCGCTGGCGGCCTTCATGCCGTGGATGTCCTCCGGGGAGGTCTCGCGGCGCACCAGGATCACGCTCTCCCCCCGCGCCGCCAGGCGCTCCGCCGCCTCGGCGTCGAAGGCGATCTTGCCCGAGGCCGCGCCGGGGCCGGCGGGCAGGCCGGTGGCGAGCAGCTTGCGCGGAGCGTCCGGGTCGAGGGTGGGGTGCAGCAGCTCGTTGAGCTTCGAGGGTTCGACCCGCAGCAGCGCTTCTTCCCGGGAGATCAGGCCCTCACGGGCCATCTCCACGGCGATGCGGACCTGGGCCCGCCCGCTGCGCCCGCCGACGCGGCACTGGAGCATGTAGAGCTTGCCGTCCTGGATCGTGAACTCGATGTCGAGCATGTCCCGGTAGTGGCGCTCCAGGGTCTTGTAGGTGCGCTCGAGATCGGCAAATACCTCGGGGAAACAGGCCTCCAGGCTCTCGTCTCCGCCGTCCTGGCGGGTGACCCCGAGGGGGGTCCGGATGCCCGCCACCACGTCCTCGCCCTGCGCGTTGGGCAGCCACTCGCCGAAGAAGCGTCGCTCGCCGCTCCGGGGGTCGCGGGTGAAGGCGACACCGGTGGCGGAGGCGTCGCTCAGGTTGCCGAAGACCATCGCCTGGACGGTGCAGGCGGTGCCCCAGTCGTCCGGGATCCGGTTCATGGCCCGGTAGGTGCGTGCGCGGTCGTTGTTCCAGCTACGGAAGACCGCCTGGATGGCGGCCCGTAGCTGGTCTCGCGGGTCCTCCGGGAAGGGCTTGCCGGTCTCGCGCAGCACCAGCTCCTTGGACCGCTGGACCACGGCCCGCAGATCCTCTTCCGGGATCATCGCGTCGGGGATCTTCTGCTTGAGCTGCTCGGCGTTGAGCAGGCGCAGCGAGAGGCCCAGCTCCTCGGCGACGCGGCGTCGTGGCTCGTCGAGCAGGTGGTCGAAGGGCTCCTTGGGGAGGTCGAGCACCACGCCGCTGAACATGGCCAGAAAGCGCCGGTACGCGTCGTAGGCAAAGCGCCCGCTGCCCGAGGCCCTCGCCAGCCCCTCCGCGATCGCGTCGTTGAGCCCCAGGTTCAGGATCGTGTCCATCATGCCCGGCATCGAGGCCCGTGCCCCGGAGCGCACGCTGACCAGCAGGGGCCGCTCTGCGTCCCCGAAGCGCCGGCCCGTGTGTGCCTCGATGTGAGCGAGGGCCTCGTGGACCTCGGTCTCGATGCCCGGAGGCAAGGCGCCGAGCCGGAGGGTGTCGATGCATACCCCCGTGGTGAGGGTGAAGCCAGGCGGCACCGGGATGCCGAGGCGAGCCATCTCGGCGAGGTTGGCGCCCTTGCCTCCGAGGAGGGGCTTCATGGAGGCGTCGCCGTCGTTGCGGTCGCCGCCGAAGAGGTAGCAGTGCTTGGCCATGGTGCGCTCCGTGGGGTTCGGAGTGCACGGTACCACGCGGCGGGGCGAGGCGGGCTCAGGCCAGGCGGGGGCCCGGGACCTTGCCGTCGATCATGGTGCGCAGCTCGTCCGGGTCGCTGGAGCGGCCGATGGCCTCTTCGAGGGAGATCAGGCGGCGGGTGTAGAGAGAGTAGAGCGACTGGTTGAGGGTCTGCATGCCGTACTTCTCCTGGCCAACCTGCATCTGGCTGTAGATCTGCTGGATCTTGTTCTCGCGGATCAGGTTCCGGATGGCCGGGTTGGGGACCATGATCTCGAGGGCAAGGACCCGCCCCGGGGCGTTGTGCCGCGGCAGCAGGAGCTGGGTCATGACGCCGGAGAGGGTGAAGCTGAGCTGGGCGCGGATCTGCTGCTGCTGGTGGGTGGGGAAGACGTCGACGATGCGGTTGATGGTCTGGGCGCAGGAGTTGGTGTGGAGGGTGGCGAAGACGAGGTGACCGGTCTCGGCGATGGTGAGGGCGGCCTCGATGGTCTCGAGGTCGCGCATCTCGCCGACCAGGACCACGTCCGGGTCCTGGCGTAGAACGTGGCGCAGGGCGTACTGGAAGCCGGGGGTGTCCGTTCCGACCTCGCGCTGGTTGACGACGCAGGCTTTGTGGGGGTGGAGGTACTCGATCGGGTCCTCGATCGTCATGATGTGCTGACGAGTCTCGGTGTTGATCTTGTCGATGATGGCGGCGAGCGTGGTTGACTTGCCGGAGCCGGTGGGGCCGGTGACGAGGACGAGGCCCCGGGGCTTGAAGGCGAGCTCGGCGGCGATGGGGGGCAGGCCCAGCTCTTCAAAGGAGAGGATCTTGAAGGGGATGGCGCGGAAGGCCCCGGAGACGGCGCCGCGCTGCATGTAGATGTTGGCGCGGAAGCGGGAGAGGTTCTTGACGCCAAAGGAGAGGTCGATGGCGTTGTTCTTCTCGAACTGGATCTTCTGCTCCTGGGTGAGGACGGTGTAGCAGTGGGCCTTGGTGTGGACCGGGGAGTGGGGGGGGAGCTTGAGGGGCACGAT
>JALOQB010000128.1 GCA_025453595.1 Polyangiaceae bacterium | reverse complement strand
CCTGGCCGAAGCCAGGTAGTTCCGGCGGAACCCCGGCAAGTAGCTCAGCAGCCGTGAGGCTTCTGAGAAGCCCCTCCGTTCACGGAGGGGAGGTTCACCTTCAGAACTCCGCCGCCTCCTCCACCCGCTCGCTCCTGATCACCACCCGCTCCAGCGGCGCCCCTTGCTCCGGGTAGACCACCTCGTGGTACCACGTCTCCCCCACGATCACGCTCTGGACCACCAGCCCGCCCCCTTCCTTCGCCGCCTTCCTCGCCGCCCCCAGCGCCGCCTCCATGCCCGGGTGCTCTTCCTCTGCCCTGGCATCACGGAGCTTCCATACTCCCGATGCGCGCACCAGACGGGCCCGATAAAGCTGGCCGTGCGCGTCGCTCGCGAGGGTGACGTGGCGCAGCAGGACCTCATCCGGGGAGACGATGTGTATCCGGGAGGGTTGCTGGAGGGTGACGCCCGGTAGCTCCCGGGCCTCGGCCTTGCCCTGGGCCCACCGCTCGATCTGGAGCAAGGGGATCCAGCAAGAGGTTCCGATGGCGAGGGCCTCGCCGCCCGGCCAGGCCCGTGCCGCATACACCGAGGTCATGTGGCTGCGGCAGCGGTGGGGGTGGCGCCGGGTCTCGGTGAAGCGCCAGGGGGCGGCCTTGCCAGGGGCGCCGAGGAGGTGAAAAAAAGGCGTGACGTCCGCGGCGCCGTGCCCCACGGCGAGCGACTGCTCGCCCCAGGGGAGGAGCTGGAAGCCGAGCCCGGTCTCCCCCGTCTGCAGCGTGTCGACCAGGGACCAGCCCGGGTCCAGCCGCCAGAACTCGTGCTGGCTCCCCTCGGGGCCGTCTCGCCGCAGCTGGGCCCACCAGGTCTTGTCGCCGCGCTGCATGTCCAGAAGCTCCATATTCTCCCCCGGCTGCAGCGCGGGGAAGGAGGCGCTCATGGCTTCGAGGAGGCGAGCGCGTGGGCCCTCGACGAGGGCGAAGCGAGGGGAGGCAGGGGGCGGCGGGATGGCCGCGAGGAGGGCGCCGTCGGGGGCCTGGAAGATGCGAAATTCAACGGGCGCGGGGCCGCGAGCGACGAGCGAGAAGGGGGGTGGGGTCTGGAAGCGAGGGGGCGCCGGCGGGGGAGGGACCGGGGAGAAGGCGGAGGAGGCGAGGGGAGGAGCGGAGGGGGGCGGGAGGGGAGGCGAGGCGGGGGGAGGGGAGGGCGGGGGCGAGCAGGCCCCCAGGAGCACCAGGAGCAGGGAGCGTCGACGTGAGGCCATGGCAGACCGGGAGGCAAGGTACCACGCGGCGGCGGCGGTTCTGCGCTAAGGTCGGCGCCAGCGCGCCGTGCGCTTCTCTGGAGACCCCCACGATGAGCACCTTCGCCTACCAGGACCTGCTGCCTCTTGGCCACGATGACACCCCCTACCGGCTGCTGACCCGGGATCACGTCGAGACCTTCGAGGCGGCGGGACACACCTTTCTCCGGGTCGCCCCGGAGGCCCTGACGCTGCTGACCCGGGAGGCGATGCGCGACATCGCCCACTACCTCCGGCCCGGCCACCTGGCGCAGCTCGCGCGGATCCTCGAGGACCCGGAGGCCTCCCCCAACGATCGCTTCGTGGCCCTCGACCTGCTGAAGAACGCCAGCATCGCGGCCGGCGGCGTGCTCCCCATGTGCCAGGACACGGGCACCGCCATCGTGATGGGCAAGAAGGGGCAGCTCGTGTTCACCGGCGGCGGCGACGAGGCGGCCATCGCTCGCGGCGTCTTCGATACCTACCTGACGGCGAATTTGCGCTACTCCCAGCTTGCGCCGCTCGACATGTACCGGGAGAAGAACACCGGCAACAACCTGCCGGCGCAGATCGAGATCTTCGCCACCGACGGGGACGCCTACAAGTTCCTGTTCATGGCCAAGGGGGGCGGTTCGGCCAACAAGAGCTACCTGTACCAGGAGACCAAGGCGCTGCTGAACCCGGAGAGCCTGCTGCGCTTCGTCGAGGAGAAGCTGAAGTCCCTGGGCACCGCCGCCTGCCCGCCGTACCACCTGGCCATCGTGATCGGGGGGACGTCCGCCGAGTACACGCTCAAGGCGGCGAAGCTGGCGTCGGCGCGCTACCTCGACACGCTGCCGCCGGACGGCAACGAGCTGGGGCGGGGCTTCCGCGATCGGGAGCTGGAGCTCAAGATCCTGGAGCTGACCCGGCGCACCGGCATCGGCGCCCAGTTCGGCGGCAAGTACTTCTGCCACGACGTGCGGGTGATCCGGCTGCCGCGGCACGGGGCCTCGTGCCCGGTGGGCATCGCGGTGTCCTGCTCGGCGGACCGGCAGGCGCTGGGGAAGATCACGAAGGACGGGGTCTTCCTGGAGCAGCTCGAGACCGACCCGGCGAGGTACCTCCCGGACACGACGGCGAGCCAGCTCTCGGACGAGGCGGTGCAGGTGGATCTCAACCGGCCCATGAGCGAGATCCGCCAGCAGCTCGCCGGCTACCCGATCAGGACGCGCCTGGCGCTCACCGGCACCCTCGTGGTCGCCCGGGACATCGCCCACGCCAAGATCAAGGAGCGCCTCGATCGAGGCGAGGGGATGCCCGATTATCTGAGGAATCACGCGGTGTACTACGCGGGCCCGGCGAAGACCCCGGAGGGGATGCCCTCCGGCTCCTTCGGGCCGACGACCGCGGGCCGCATGGACAGCTACGTCGACCAGTTCATGGCCGCCGGGGGCAGCTTCGTGATGCTGGCCAAGGGCAACCGCTCGCGGGCGGTCACCGAGGCGTGCAAGGCCCACGGGGGCTTCTACCTCGGGAGCATCGGCGGCCCCGCTGCGCGCCTGGCCCAGGACTGCATCAAGAAGGTCGAGGTGCTCGACTACCCGGAGCTGGGCATGGAGGCTGTATGGAAGATCGAGGTGGTCGACTTCCCCGCGTTCATCGTGGTCGACGACAAGGGGAACGACTTCTTCGCCTCGCTCACCGGCGGCGGGGGCAAGCTGCCGGTCGCGGGCTGAACCTCAGCGGGAGGCGACGGCCAGCAGGGCGCCGCCGAGGGCGAGCAGAAAGAGCAGCGAGCGCCACCGTTCGCGGGTGCCGGTCATGGGATCGGGGGGTTCACAGTTGCAGCCAGAGCAACCCATGGTGTTTCTCCTGGTAAGGCCCCGAGGGTGACATATCCCGGGGCGACCTGGAAGAGCGGCGGGGGGCAGCGGCGCAATTGACCGCCCGGAGGGGCGGCGCTAGGCATCTGCGCCATGCTGTCTTTCAAGAACCTGGCGCTCCCGGCCGTCGTGGGGGCCGCGCTGCTGGTCGCGGGCGAGGCGAGCGCCCAGACCAAGGTGGCCGTCATCGATATGCAGAAGGCCATCAACGAGACGAACGAGGGGGCGCGGGCCAACGATACGCTCAAGAAGCTCTTCGATAAGCGCCAGGTCGAGCTCAACGGCATCCAGGAGAACCTGCTCAAGGAGAAGACCCAGCTCGAGAAGCGCTGCCGCGCCACGCCGTCCCAGGCCCAGTGCCAGTCCGGCATGGAGGAGCTGCAGAAGAAGCTCATGGAGCTGCAGAACCTGATGATGCAGTACCAGCAGGACATCCAGAAGAAGCAGACCGAGGCGACCCAGCCCATCCTGACGAAGATGCTGACGATCATCAGCCGGCTGGCCCAGCAGAACAGCTACGACCTGGTGGTGGATCGGGCGGCGGTGCACTTCACGGTGCCGGCCGGTGACATCACCGACCAGGCGATCAAGATCTACAACTCCGAGTCCAACGTCGCCCCGCTGCCGCCGGAGGCGCCGAAGGGCGACGCCAACAAGGGCAAGAAGCCCGCGAAGAAGTGAGCACCATGGCCTCCCTCCGCGCCCACATCGCCGTCGCCCTGGCCGCCGCGGGCCTCGCCGCCGCCGCCATCCCCGCCGCTGTCCACGCCGCCGACCCGGCCCCCAAGGCCCCTCGCATCGCCGTCGTCGATCTGCAGCGCGCGGTGATGGAGACCGAGGACGGTCTCCGTGCCCAGTCGACCCTGCGCAAGTTCTTCGAGCGCCGCCAGCTCGAGATGAACATGCGCCAGGAAGAGCTGGTCAAGAAGAAGGAAGACATCGAGAAGCAGTCCAAGCTCCTCTCCAAGGAGGCGATCCAGCGCGCCCTCGAGGAGTGGCAAGGTCAGTACGACGGCCTCCAGGCGGCCTACGCCGAGTACGAGCGGGACCGGGGGCGGCGCCAGAACGAGGTCACCGCTCCGATCTACGGGCGCGTCACCGGGCTGCTCCGGAAGCTGGCTCAGCGCGAGGGGTACGACATGATCCTGGATCGCCAGGTGGTCCCTTATGCCAAGAGCGACCTCGACCTCACCGACCAGCTGATCCTGATGTACAACAACAACGAGGAGCCCGCTGCCGCGGCCTCCGGCGCCCCCTCGGCCTCCGCGGCCCCGGCGGCGCCCCCCGCCAGCGCCCCGCCGGCGGCTTCGAAGAAGTGACCCGTGCCGGTTGCCCTGGCGACCCCGCTGCGCCTGGGAGCGCTCGTCGATGCGCTGGGGGGGGCCCTCGATGCGGGGCTGGAAGACCGGGAAATCTCCGCCCTCCTGGCCCCGGACGAGGCGGGCCCGGATAGCGCGCTGCGCCCGGTGTTTCGCGCGCGGTACCTTGACGCGCTGGCGCCCTCCGGGGTGCTGTTGCTGGCGGAGGCGCTGGCCGCCCGCGTGCCTCCCGGGCGCCGCTGGCTGCACCCGGAGCCGCAGCTCGTGCTGGCGTCCCTGCTCGCGAGCGGGGAGGGGGCGCCGACGGACGAGCGGGAGCAAGCGTTCCTCGACCCGGGGGCGCGGGTGGCGTCCTCGGCCTGCGTGGGGGCGGGGGCGGTGGTGCGGGCCGGGGTGGTGATCGAGGAGGGGGTGGTGGTCGAGCCCCGGGTGGTGCTTTTCCCTGGCGTGGTGCTGTGTCGGGGGGTGCGGGTGGGGGCCGGATCGGTCCTGGGGCGACCGGGGTTTGGCTGGGTCCCTGGCGCGAGGGGGACGACCCGGATGCCCCACCGGGGCGGCGTCCTGGTCGAGGAGTTTGCCGACCTCGGGGCGCTGTGCACGGTGGACGCGGGGGTGCTGACGCCGACGCGCATCGGCCCCCGGGCGCGCCTCGATAGCCACGTCCACGTGGGCCACAACGCGCAGATCGGCGCGGACGTGCACGTGGCGGCGCAGAGCGGCTTTGCGGGTTCGGTCCGCGTCGAGGACGGGGCGATGATCGGGGGCCAGGTGGGGGTCGCGGATCACGTCACCGTCGGCCGCGGCGCCCGCCTCGCGGCCCGGTCCGGCGTGATCGGAGATATCCCTGCTGGGATGACCGTGGCAGGCTACCCTGCGATCGAGCGAGGCCGCTGGCTCCGGGCTCTCGCCCGCCTCTTCCGCTCGCGCCCTGGATCCCCGTGACCACCGTGAACCCTCCCCGCCCTCCGCAGCTCGACATCCACCGCATCCTCCAGGTCTTCCCCTTCCGGCACCCCATGGTGCTGGTCGATCGGGTCACCGAGGTCGTGCCTTCCCAGTTCATCCGGGGGCACAAGAGCGTGTCGTACTGCGAGCCCTGGTTCCAGGGGCAGAACAGGCCCGTGCTCCCGGGGATGCTCATCCTGGAGGCGCTCTCCCAGATCGGCTGCATCCTGGCCTACGCCTCCGAACCCTTCGACCCGAACCAGAATCAGATGTATTTCCTCGGCCTGGACAAGGTGAAATTCCGCAAGACCGTGGTCCCGGGGGACAGGCTCGATCTGCACTGCGTGGTGATGCACCACAAGACCAACATATGGAAGCTCCATGGGGAGGCGAGCGTGGACGGGACGCTCTGCGCGCAGGGCGAGCTGCTGGCATCCATCATCGACCGGACGCCGTGACGACGCGGGTGCATCCGACGGCGCAGGTGAGCGCGGACGCGACGCTGGAGGACGGGGTGGAGGTGGGGCCCTGGTGCTGGGTGGGCCCCGGGGTGCACCTCGGGGCAGGGACCCGGCTGCATGCGCATGCGGTGGTGGAAGGGCCGGCGAGGCTGGGCCCCGGGAACGAGGTGTTCCCGTTCGCGGTGCTGGGCGGGGCGCCCCAGGACCGGAGCCACCAGGGGGAGCCGACGACGCTGGAGGTGGGGGCCCGCAACGTGTTCCGGGAGCAGGTGACGGTGCACCGGGGCACACGCAAGGATCGCGGGGTGACGCGCATCGGGTCCGGGGGGCTCTTCATGGTGGGGTGTCACGTGGCGCACGACGCGCAGGTCGGGGACGGGGTGACGCTGGCCAACGGGACGATGCTGGCGGGCCACGTGTGGGTCGGGGATCACGTGGTGACCGGCGGCGCGGTGGCGGTGCAGCCGTTTGTGAGGCTGGGGGAAGGTTGCTTCCTGGCAGGGGGAGCGATGGTCGAGCGCGACGTGCCGCCCTTCGTCATCGCCGGCGGAGATCGGGCGCGGGTGCGGGGGCTGAACAAGGTGGGGCTCCGGCGCCGCGGGGTTCCGGAGGCCTCCGTGCGGGCGCTGGAGCAGGCGGTGCGGCGGCTGTTTTTTGGCCAGGAACCTCGCGCAGAGGCGCTGGCTCGGCTGGGCGCCAGCGACCCCCAGGACCCCTGGGTGCGGGGGCTCCTGGCGTTCCTCCGCGAGCCCCGGCTCCGGCCTGGCGTGACCGTCGAGCCGGGGCCCGGGTTACGGGGCGAGTGTAAACCTCCCGTCACAGCCTCCCGGGCTTCCCTTTGTTTACCGGCGGCTCACGAGGGTCTGGCGCGTGGCACCGGGGTTGCTACGCTTCCCGATGCGGCTGTACCGCGAAGGGACTTCCATGCCTCGCCTTTCTCTGCTCCCCACGACGCTTCCGCACATCGCTCTTGCCCTCGGCGCCCTGCTTGTCACCACCAGCGCCACCACCGCAGCCCGGGCCGAGTGCCCTCCCGGCGCGTGGTTCTGCGCCGACGTGGTGCCTGACGAGGACGACAAGAAAGACGACAAGAAGGGGGTCGATGAGAAGAAGGGGGTCGACGAGAAGAAGGCGGCCGCCGACGAGAAGAAGGCCGACGAGAAGAAGGCCGACGAGAAGAAAGACGAGCCGAAGGAGGTCGTGAAGGTGGGCCCGGGCGAGCGTGCTCAGGTCCCTGCCGGCACCACGGTCATCGTCCAGACGGCGCCCCCGCCTCCGGCCGCTCCGCCTCCCCCGGCTGCGGCCCCCGCGGCCCCGGCCCGCGCCTACGCGCCCCCGCCTCCCCGCAAGTACGTGGTGCCCCCCAAGCGCCGCCCCCGCAACGAGTGGGGCTTCAACATGCGCCTCCAGACCGCCATGCTCAACAGCGAGAAACACCCCTCCGCCGAGGGCGCTGGCATGGGCGGCCTGGGCTTCAGCCTCCGCGCCCGACCCACCGGGCACTTCGCCCTCGACTTCGGCCTCGACTTCATCGGGGGCCGCGACTTCCACGGCAACCGCCGCAGCGAGATCCCGTTCACCGTCAACGCGATGCTGTTCGTGAACCCCAGAGATCGCGCCCAGCTCTACTTCCTCGGCGGTCTGGGCTGGTCCTCCGCCCATGTCGAGCGCGCCGACAGCACCATCGCCAACTACAGCTACTTCGGCTTCCAGACCGGCGTGGGCGTCGAGTACCGCGCCACCAGGCACCTCGCCCTCAACCTCGACCTCATCGGTTTCGTTCGCGGGCGCACCGACCGCCAGGCCGCCTTTGAACCCGAGTTCTTTGACCCCGCCACCGGCCGCACCACCAACACCTCCGGTGGTGGCCTTTTCCGTGGCGGCCTCACGGTCTACTGGTTAAAACCGGCCGGGTGCGTTCTTACCTCCTCCCGTTCCCCTTCCTGCTCCTGGCCTCCTGCTCCTCTCCTTCGCCTCCCCACCCGCACCCTCCGGGGCATGAACCCCACGCGCACCACCACGCGTCTGGGGGGGGGCACCAGCCGGGCTACCACGGGCACCGCTTTGATGATCCCGAGCACTGGTTCAAGCGGTTCGAGGGCCCCGAGCGCGACGCCTGGCAGCTCCCGGAGCGGGTTCTCTCCTTTGTCGAGCTGAAGCCCGGCCAGAGCCTGGCCGACGTGGGCGCTGGTACAGGTTACTTCGCCGTGCGTTTTGCCCGGCAGAACCCCTCGGGCAAGGTGTTTGCCGTCGATATCGAGCCATCCATGGTCAAGTTCCTCGGGGAACGCGCCCAGCGCGAGCAGCTCGGCAACATGAAGGCGGTGCTGGCGCCGCTCGATGGGGTCAACCTCCCGGAGCCAGTGGATGTCCTCTTTGTCTGCGACACCTACCATCACATCGACAACCGCACGGCGTACTTCAAGAAGGCTGTGGCGAGCTTGAAGCCGGGAGGGCAGCTGGTCCTGGTCGATTTCAAGAAGGACGCTCCGGAAGGTCCGCCGCCGGAGGCCCGGATCGCTCCCGAGCAGATCGACCAGGAGCTCGGGCCGGCGGGGCTGGTCCGGGTAAGGTCGGATCTGACCACACTCCCTCGTCAATACATGCTCGCTTACCAGGTTTCCCCGGCCGCGCCGACGCGCTAACCGGGAGGGCATGAGCCTCTTTGAGCCGATCGAGTTTCGCGGTGGGGTCCGGGCGCGCAACCGGGTGTCCCTGGCGCCGCTGACCAACCTCCAGAGCCACGAGGATGGCTCGCTGAGCGACGCTGAACTGCGGTGGTTGCTGCGGCGTGCGGAGGGTGGGTTCGGGATGGTGACCACCTGCGCGGCGCACGTGGGGCTGGATGGGCAGGGGTGGGCGGGGGAGCTCGGGATCTTCGCTGACGGGCAGGTGCCGCGGCTGCGGGAGCTGGCGAGCGGGCTGCGGGAGCGGGGGGCGCTGGGGATTGTCCAGATCTTCCATGGGGGTGTCCGTGCGCCGTCGAAGGTGACGGGGCAGCAGCCCTGGAGCGCGAGCACGTTCTCCGAGCCCGGGGCGAGCTTCGAGCCGCCGCGCCCGGCCACGGACGAGGACATCGAGCGGGCCATCGGTCAGTTCCAGCATGCTGCCCGGCGAGCGGCGGAGGCGGGCTTTGACGGGGTGGAGATCCACGGGGCCCACGGCTACCTGCTGAGCCAGTTCCTGAGCGCCACGATGAACCAGCGGCAAGATCGCTGGGGCGGATCGCTGGAGAACCGGGCGCGGCTGATGCGCGAGGTGACGCGTGCGGTGAGGGGGGCGGTGCCGGCGTCGTTCCTGGTGGGGGTGCGGCTCTCCCCGGAGGATTACGGCTACGCCAAGGGGCTGGATCTGGACGAGAACCTGGAGCTGGCGCGCTGGCTCTGCGACGACGGGATCGATTTCCTGCACCTGTCGCTTTGGGATGCGGCAGCGCCGACCAAGAAGCGCCCGGAGCAGCACCCGATCCCGCTGTTCCGCGAGGTGGTGAGCGCGGAGGTGCGGATCCTGGCGGCGGGGTCGATCTGGACGAGGGCGGAGGCGGAGGCGGTGGTGGGTCGAGGCGCCGACGTGGTGGCGCTGGGGCGCGCCGGGATCACCAACCCGGAGTGGCCCCAGCAGGCCGCGGATCCTTCCTGGGAGCCCCGGCGCCCGCCGCTGACCGTCGAGGAGCTGCTGGCCCGCGATCTCAGCCCGACCTTCGTCGAGTACATGCGCCGCTGGCGTGGCTTTGTCGCTGGTTTAGCTCACTCGTAGGCGTGAGCGGCCAGCACCTCGAAGAGGGCGAAGAGCTGGGGGGGGTCGTCCGGTTCAAACTGGATCCCCGCTCGACCGGGCTTGCGGGGGGGGCCAGGCTGGAACCACACCACGCGGCCCCGGACCGGGAGTGGGTCCCAGAGCGTGGGGGAGGTGATCTCGACCAGGAGAGGGGCCCCGGGGGGGAGCTCTTCGGTCAGCTCGATGCCCGCACCCGCCAGGCTGAGGTTCACCACCAACCCCCGCAGCAACGCCCCGTCGTCGCGGCGGAAGGACGCCGGCAGCCGGACCGGGCGACGCTCGTGGGTTCGGAAGTGCGGTTGTTCGGCCATGACAGGCTCAGGCAGGCTATCATGGTGAACAAGACTTGGGGTTTTCTTCAGCTTTTTAGTAGCATCCCCACGCTAGCTCAGCGGAATGTCGGCCCCAAGGGCCCTCCGGAGAACCTCGATGCAAGAAACCCGCAAGGATCCGCGCGCCAAGGTGCTGACGATGATGAAGGTGCGCTACAAGAGCGCAACCGTCGACGAATTCATCGAGCACCACTCCCACGACATCAGTCGCGGCGGCATCTTCATCAAAAACCCCACCCCCTTCCCGCCCGGGACCCTCCTCAAATTCGAGATCAACATCGCCGACGACAACCCGGTCCTCCAGGGGGTCGGCCGCGTCGTCTGGAAGCGCGAAACCGCCCAGTCCACCGCCGAGCGCCCCGCCGGCATGGGCGTCAAGTTCATCAAGCTCGATGAGGCCTCGCGCCAGACCATCGACAAGCTGATCGCCGCCCGCGGCGGCGCGGAAGAGGGCTCCGCCTTCGAGCAGGAGCAGCCCGCCCCCGAGGTCGCTGCCCCCGCCCCCGCGGCCGCCCCTGCGGCCGGCGGTTTCACCCGCAAGGCGACCATCGTGGGCCTCGGTGCCATGGTTCCCCCGGAGCTCCAGGCCGCCCAGCAGATGGCCCAGCAGGCCGCCAAGCAGCCTGATTCCTTCTTTGGCGCGGCCGGGGCGACCCCCGCCGATCTGCCTCCTCCTGCCGAGCGCACCGTCATGCGCCAGGCCGCCGAGCTCCTCCAGGAAGCCCTCAAGGACTCGATGGGCGACGAGGCCGGCGTCGATGTGTCCAACAACCCCCTGCTGTCCCCCAGCGAACCCAAGGCCGAGCCCAAGGTCGAAGCCAAGCCCGAGCCCAAGCCCGAGCCGGAAGCCGAACCCAAGGCCAAGGCCGAGCCCGAGCCCGAGCCTGCCCCCAGGTCCGAGCCCAAGCCCGAGAAGAAGCCCGTGGCCGAGGCAAAGCCAGCCCCGGAGCCGGAGAAGAAGCCGGAGAGCAAGCGCGCTCGCTCGGTGCCGCCGCCGGAGCCCGAGCCCGAGCCCAAGAAGGGCAACGGCGCCGTGCTCGTTGTGCTCGGCCTGGCTGCGGTCGGGGCCGTTGGCTTCTGGTACCTCAACCAGAGCCCTCCCACCCCGACGCCCGCGCCGACCCCCACCGTGACCGCCACGACCACCGCGACCGCGTCCGCCACCGCGTCCGCCACCGCGTCCGCGGAACCTGCCGTCTCCGCCGCTCCCTCGGCCTCCGCTGCTGCTTCGGCGTCGGCCTCCGCCTCCGCCTCCGCCTCGGCCTCGGCCTCCGCTGCTGCCCCTGCCTCGGCGGCCCCCAGCGCGGGCGCTGCTGACAAGAAGGTCGATGAGAAGAAGGTCGACGAGAAGAAGGTCGACGAGAAGAAGCCCGCGGAGACCAAGCCTGCAGAGACCAAGCCTGCAGAGACCAAGCCCGTGGAGGACAAGCCAAAGCCGAAGCCGGCTCCGGCGCCCAAGGGCGGCGACGACAACCCTTACTGAACGTCGCGACAGGCGCGAGCCAGCGTGGCCAGGATGGCCGCGGTCGCGCCCCAGACGACTTCACCCTGGGTAAAGTAAGAGGGGACGGGGCCGCGCTCCGGCATCGAGGGGGGGACATGCAGCTCGCCGGGGCCCTCGAAATCGCGCAGGGGAGCCAGGAACACCCGGTCGACCTCGCCGGGCTGCGGCACCGGGGTGAACCAGGCGGGCACCAGGCCCACGACCGGGACCACCAGGAAGCGCGAGGACGTCAGCCGCGGCGGGAGCTGCCCCAGCACCTGCACCTGGGCCGGGGGCAGGTGGATCTCCTCGTGGGCCTCGCGCAGAGCGGTCTCGTGCGGGCCTGCGTCGGCCGGGTCGTGCTTCCCCCCCGGTAGCGCGATCTGACCCGGGTGGTGGCGCAGGTTGCTGCTGCGACGAACCAGCCAGAGCAGCGGTCCGTGCTCGGCGAGGACCAGCGGGACAAGCACTGCCGCGGGGGCCCCGGTTTCCTGTGGGGAAACGGAGGAGAGGGCCGCGAGGGCCCGGGTGATGCGGGCAGGCCAGCCGTTCAAGAGGTGACTCCGGGGATGACGGTGGGGCCCCCCTGATGGAAGATACCGGCGCTCATGACCATGCCCCAGGAGAACCAGACCGAATCCGAGGAGAACGCGCGGCTACGGCGGGAGGCCGAGGGGCTTGTCGGACAGACCCTCTCGGACAGGTACCTCGTGGAGAGCGTGCTCGGGGTTGGGGGCATGGGGGCGGTGTACCAGGCCGAGCACCTGCTGATGCACAAGCGGGTGGCCATCAAGGTCCTGCACCGGGAGATGACCCAGCTCCCGGAGGCCGTCCAGCGGTTCGAGCGGGAGGCCATCGCCGCGGGCCACATCGAGCACCCCAACGTCGTCGCAGCCCGCGACTTCGGCAAGCTGCCGGACGGTGCGTTCTTCCTGGTGCTCGACTTCATCGAGGGCACCAGCCTGCGGGAGCAGATCGATCGCTGCGGTCCCTTCCCGGTCGCCCGCGCGGTCCGGGTCGCGCGCCAGATCCTCCTGGGCCTGATGCGCGCCCATGGCCTGGGGATCGTGCACCGGGATCTCAAGCCCGAGAACGTGATGCTGGTCCAGGGGGATGACGGGCCCGATCAGGTCAAGATGCTCGACTTCGGCATCGCCAAGATGGCGCCCAGCGATCGAGGCCCCCTCTCGGGCAAGGGCTCCACCACCGCCCTCACGCGCATGGGCATGGTGTATGGAACTCCTGAATACATGGCGCCGGAGCAGGCGCTGGGGCAGGAGGTCGATCACCGCGCCGACCTGTACGCGCTGGGGGTCCTGCTGTTCGAGATGCTGGCGGGGCGCAGGCCCTTTGTGGCGGACAACCCGGTGCAGATCCTGGGGCAGGTGGTGTCGATGCCGGTGCCGCCGCTGGCCCAGGTGCACCCGTCGCACCAGGTCCCCCCGGAGGTCGAGGAGGTCGCCCGTGTGTTGCTGGCCAAGGTGCCGTCGGATCGGTTCCCGGACGCGCGGGCGGCGCTGGCGGCGCTGGACGCGGCGTACCGGAGCGACAGCGTGCCAGGGGCCCCCGGGGCGTTGCCCTCCGGATCGATCGTGCCGTCCCAGCCGTTGCCCACCACCGCCTCCTCGGCGCTCGGGACGGAGCCCAGCCCCCCCCCTCTGCGGCACTGGGCGCCGCTGCAGGACCGGCGCGTCCTGGCCGGGCTGGGGGCCGGGGTGCTGGCCCTGGTGGCGGTGGTGGCGGTGGGGCTGGGGGGGCGCGGGGAGCAGCCGTCCGGGGCCCAGGTGGCCTCCGCGAGCGCCTCGGTCGCCCTCTCCAGCGAGCCCCCGCCCCCGCCTCCGCCGCTCTCCGACGAGGAGATCCAGCGGGCGAGCGGGCAGGGGTTGGAGGCGCTCGTCGCCCTCCGCGAGCGCGCCCCGAAGGACCCCCGGGTGCTGCTGGCGGTGGCGCGCTTCCACGCGCAGCAGCGCAAGGTCGAGGAGGCCCTCGCCGCCTTCGGCGCGCTGTTCGAGGTCACCCAGGGGGCCAGCCCCGAGGCCCTGCAGTCGCTGGTGCAGCTCGTCCAGGGCGAGAAGAAGCCAGAGCCGATCCTGGAGTCCCTCGGCAAGGCGGGCGCCGGGGGTATGGATGTTCTCTATGAATTTTCGAGGAACCCGAAGGTGCCGGCGGCGGTGCGGACGAAGGCGCTGGGGGCGCTGTTGAAAGGCAAGGAGGGGGCCTCCCCGGAGCTGGCGCTGGTGCTGCAGCTACGGGACGTGACGAGCGTGGGGCCCAAGGCGGTCTGCGGCCAGGCGGGGCGGCTGAAGGCGCTGCTGGCGGAGGCCAAGAGCAAGGGGGACGGCCGTGCGCTGCCCTACCTGCTGCCGATGCAAGGCTCCGGCGGGTGCAGCTCGTGGGGGGGCCTGAAGAAGCAGGATTGCTACGCCTGCCTGCGTGGGGACAGCCTGCTCAGCGACGCCATCGGGGCGATCCGGTCGCGGGAGAAGGCCGAGAAGTAGCCGGGGCGGTCAGAGGCCGAGCCAGGGGCGCGGGTCGACGGTCTCGTCGCGGTGGCGGACCTCGAAGAGCAGCGCGGCCTCCTTGCCGTCGCCGGCCACGGTGCCGAGGCGGCCGCCCCCCTCGATGCTCTCGCCGACCTTCACGTCGATCTGTCCAAGATTTCCATACACCGTGAAGTAGCCGGCGCCGTGGTCGAGGAGGACGAGGCGCCCGTAGTCGGCGTAGGCGCCGGAGAAGGCGACGCGGCCCGGGTGGACGGAGCGGACGGCGGCGCCCGGGGAGGTGAGGAGCTCGAGGGTGGGCCCCCCGGAGGCGCGGCGTCCGGTGCGGATCTCGGCGCGTCCGGTGAGGGGGAGGGGGAGGCGCCCGCGGGCGGCCTCGAAGGTGGCCTCGGGGGCCGAGGGGCGCACGGAGATGGAGGGGGCCGCGCCGTAGACCGCGGCGTGGTCGGAGGAGCCCCCGGGGCTGAGGAAGGCGCGCTCGAAGGCGCGGCGGCGCTCGTCGGCCTCCTCGACGAGGGCCTGGGCCTGGTGCAAGGCGTCGCGCTGGGCAGCGACGACGGCGCGGCGGGCGGCGATGGACTCGCGGGCGGCGCCGAGGCCGGCGAATTCGTGCTGGAGCTTCTTCAGCTCGTCGAGGTCGAGGAGGATGGCGCGGCGGGCGCCCTCGACCTTCATGGCGTGGGCCACGAAGGCGTCGAAGCCCCCGGCGATGGGGAGGAGCCCGGCGCGGGAGAGGCGAGCGTACGCGCGGGAGCGGGCGAGGGCGCGGCGTTCCCGGAGGGAGAGCTGGGCGCGCAGGGCCGTGGAGCGCCCCTCGACCTCGGCGTTCTGGCGGTCGAGCTCGGCCAGCTCGCGCTCGGCGTCGCGGAGGTTGGTGGGCACCGGGGCAGGGGAGGGGGCCTGGGCGTGGGCCGAGAGCGTGCCCAGGGCGAGGAGGGCCGCGAGCAGGAGGGGGCGTGCGGTGCTCATGCGACGGAGAGGCGGCGGAGGCTGAAGGCCGAGGACAGGGCGCCGAGGAGGGCGCCGCCCAGGATCATGGAGAGGATCAGGTGCCAGGGGAGGAAGGCGAGCTCGACGCCCAGGAGCGCGGCCAGCTCCCCGTCGAAGCGGCCGCGGACGATGCCGTAGAGCACCGCGAGGAGGGCGACCGCGGCGGTGGCCCCGAGGCCGCCCTGGGCCGCCCCCTCGACCAGGAAGGGGGCGCGGACGTAGTGGTTGGTGGCGCCGACCAGCCGCAGCACCTCGACCTCGACGCGGCGGCGCTCCAGGGCCATGCGCATCGTGGAGGCGACGACCGACACGACCGCGCCGGAGACCACGAGGGAGAGCAGGAGGCTGGCCGCCATGCCCCCGTCGAGGAGCCGACCGAGGCGCTCGGACCAGCGGGCGTAGGTCTCGACCCCGTCCACCACCGGGATCCCCTTGAGCTTGCCGGCGATGGCCCCCACCTCGGCGTCCGGCAGATCGTCGCGGAAGTCGACCTCGAGGGAGGCGGAGAACGCCTGCGCCGGCAGCGCCGCCAGGGCCCCGTCGGAGGACTCGCTCACCAGCTCCCGCCGCGCGTCATCCGGGGAGACGTAGCGCACCGTGCGCACCCCGCTGGTGCGGTTGATCGCGTCGCGCAGCTGCTGCACCTGGGCCGCGTCGGCCCCCTCGCGGAGGTAGACCGTGGTGCGCCCCACGCGGGACCAGCGCTGCCGCACCCGGTCCAGGTTGCTCACGACGAGCAGCGCGCTGGCGAGGCACACGAAGGCCACCGCCAGCGAGAAGATCGAGAGGAGATGCATCTTCCAGTCGGCCTTGCCGTTGCGCCAGGCCCGGGTGGTCGTGCGAGTCATGGTCCGTTGGTTCCTCGTGTCACTCGGCGGCGCCGGCGTGGCTTGGTTCGTAGAGATCGAGCCCCTCGAAGGCGTCATCACCGATGGGCTCCTCGTGGGGCCAGGGGCCCGCGGCGGGCCGCGGCGCCGAGTCTTCCGCGCTGAACCCGCCCTGCACGTCCAGGATCTTCCCCTCGTCCAGCACCACCACGCGCCGGGGCCTCACCTCCAGCAGCGTCCGGTCGTGGGTGGCGAAGAGCACCGTGGTCCCGGCCTCATGGATGTCCTCGAAGAGGCCCAGGATGTCGATCGCCAGCAGCGGATCCAGGTTCCCGGTCGGCTCGTCCGCCAGCAGGATCGCCGGCTCCCCCACGATGGCCCGGGCGATGGCGACCCGCTGCTGCTCCCCGCCCGACAGCACCCGCGCCGGATCCCCGCCTCGGCCCCCCAGTCCCACCCGCTCCAGCGCCTCCCCCACCCGCGACCGCACCAGCCGCGCCGGCAGCCCCAGCACCTCCAGCGTGACCGCCACGTTGTCGAACACCGTCCAGTGGGGCACCAGCTTGAAATCCTGGAACACGATGCCGATGTTGCGCCGCAGCATCGGCACCGAGTCGTCCGTGAGCCGCGCGATGTCACGCCCCAGGAACAGGATCCGCCCCTCGTCCACCGTCTCGGCCCGGTACAGCAGCCGCAGCAGCGTGCTCTTGCCCGAGCCGGACGGCCCCGTGATGAAGACGAACTCCCCACGCCCGATGGTCAGGTTGGTGCCGCGCAGCACCGGCTGGTCCGCACGGTACGCCTTGAACACGTTCTCGAACACCAGGATCGGCCGGGACGCGGCGGTCGGGTCAAACCGCGCGCCGGTGCGCATCGCGTTCACCTTGAACCGCCCCTCTTGCCGCTCGTTCGCCATAGTGGCCCCTCGTAGCCCGCCCCCTCGACAACGAACAACTTTTCAGCAGTCACCCCCCCTCGGGGCCCCCCTTCACCGGGGGCTCAGCCGCCCCTCCACCTCGTTGAAGAGCTCCTGGGTCTGCCGCGCCGTGTAGCCAAAACCGCTGGCCAGCAGCATCAGCACCCGCTCCTCGTGCTCGGACATTTTTTGATCCATCGAGGCGGCACCGATGGCGAGGCGGAGGGCGCCCTCGCGGAGCTCGGGTTCGCGGAGGATGTCGGCGATGAGGGCGACGCTGCCGGGGACACCGATCTCGGCGTAGAGGGTGGCGTAGGCGTCGAAGAGCTCCTCGACGGCCTCGAGGGGGGCCTCGCCGTCGGTGAGGTCGTCGACGATCTGGAGGAGGTGGTCGAGCTCGTGGTCGCCGAGGGCGTCGTCGGCGGCGAAGACGAGCCAGACGGCGTGGAGGAGGGCGGCGAATTGCTGGCCGGAGGGGTCGGCGAGGGCGCCCTCGGTGGGGGAGAGGGCGGGGCTGGAGGGCGCGCCCGGGCTGCTGGTGGGCCCGAAGAGGCGGCGCAACAGACCGGGCTGGGAGGACATGACCCGCCAGCGGTAGCACAGCGGAGGCGTGGCGCGTAGGGGCGCGGCGGCGTTGCACAAGGGCGGGGGCGCGGTAGTCTCCACGTTCCCAACACGGAAGAGGATCCATGGCCCAGGTAGGCGATCTCGATTTCGAAGCCTTCGTGAAGCGGCGTCAGTCGCAGCAAGCGGGAGCGCAGGAGGGGGGCGATTCCCACTCGTACGCGTACATCTCCGACCGGAACACCCGGGCCACCTTCGAGCGGCTCAAGCCCGTCGAGCTGGCGGTCGCCTCGGCGGTACGTTCGTTCAAGTCCTTCGAGAAGAACCAGCTGCTGGGGCATGCGGTGCGGGTGAGCCCCAAGCAGTTCCCCCGGGTGCACGAGCTGACCAGGCACTGCGCCGACACCCTGGGGATCGTGGCGCCGACGGTGTACATCGTGAACCAGCCCACGCTGAACGCGATGACCTACGGCACCAACGACGACTCGTTCATCCTGGTGCACTCGGCGCTCATCGACCACCTCAACGACGCCGAGCTGATGCACGTGATCGGCCACGAGTGCGGCCACATCCACAACAACCACGTGGTCTACCTGACGACGCTGTTCCTGCTGCAGCAGGTGACGACGATCTTCACCCAGTGGCTGGTCTACCCGGCCACCATCGCGCTCCGCGCCTGGAGCCGCCGCGCCGAGATCACCTGCGACCGGGCGGGCCTGCTCTGCTGCAAGGACCTGAACGTGGCCACCAAGAGCTTCGCCAAGCTGGCGCTGGGCTCGCAGAAGCTCTACGAGCAGCTCGACCTCGAAGAGTTCGTCAAGCAGTTCGAGGAGAGCCAGGACGGCCCGGGGAAGTACAAGGAGATCACCTCGTCGCACCCCTGGCTGCCCAAGCGGATCCTGGCGATCCGCGCCTTCGCCGAGAG
>JALOQB010000127.1 GCA_025453595.1 Polyangiaceae bacterium | reverse complement strand
CGAAGCGCTCTGGGCGATCGAACAGATCCCGGCTCGCTGGCGGGAGCTGCGCCTGCTCCCCCGTCGCGCTCTCGACCGTTTCCGGGAATTTGGCCGGGTGTGCGGTGGCAAGAGTCACAAAATACCCTGACTCCTCGCAGCGAGCGCGGGCGTGGAGACCGACGGCGGTGTGGGGGCAGACCAGGTCGCCGTCGAGGGCCTGGAGACGGAGCTGCTGGAGGGTCTCCGGATCGGAGACGGAGGCCGCGGAGAACCAGGAGCGGAGGCGGTCGAGGGCGTGGTCCGGGAGGGAGCAGGCGCCGTCGCGGGTGAGCTGGAGCTGGAGCGCGGAGAGCGCGTCGGCGTCGCGGTCGAGGGCCTCGAAGAGGATCCGCTCGAAGTTGGAGGCGAGCTGGATATCCATGGCCGGGGAGAGGGTGGCGCGGGAGGGGCCGCGGCGGTAGATGCCCGTCTCGAGGGCGCGCACGAGGACATCGTTCTCGTTGGTGGCCAAAACAATGCGCCCGACGGGGGCCCCGGTCTGGAGCGCGACCCAGCCGGAGTAGGCGTCACCGAAGTTGCCGGTGGGGACGACGAAGTGGACCGGGCCCAGGTGGCCCAGCGTGTGGGCGACCCGGGCGAAGTAGACGGACTGGGCGGCGATGCGGCCCCAGTTGATCGAGTTGACCCCGGAGAGGCGAGCGCGGGCGGCGAAGGGGGCGTCGGCGAAGAGCTGTTTGACGAGGGCCTGGCAGACGTCAAAATCGCCGTCGACCTCCAGCACATGGATGTTGGGGGCCCCCGAGGTGGTCATGAAGCGCCGCTGCACCGCGGAGACCCGGCCCCGCGGGGTCAGCACGAAGAGGTCGATGCGCTCGCGGTGCTTGAGGGCCTCGACGGCGGCGCCCCCGGTGTCGCCGGAGGTGGCGCAGAGCACCGAGAGACGCTCGTCCCGCCGCCTGAGGGCCAGGTCATAGAGAGGCCCCAGCAGCTGCAGGGCGATGTCCTTGAACGAGAGGGAGGGCCCCCGGCAGAGCTCGAGGAGCCAGTCGTTGCCGCCGATCTGACGCAGCGGAGCGACCGCCTCGGGCCAGGGGCCGTCGAGGTACGCCTGGCGGCAGAGCGCCGCGGCGCCGTCCCCGTCGTCGTCTCCCTCCAGCTCGCCGCCGGAGAAGGCCAGCAGCATGCGGGCCGCGGTGTGGGCGTAGTGGCCGAGGGCCACGTTGCGGCGCGCCGCCTCGCTCTGGAACAGCCGGGGCCAGGTCTCTGGCACGTAGAGCCCGCCGTCGGGGGCGAGGCCCCCCAGCATGGCATCCAGGAACGAGACCGGCGGCGCCTGGCCGCGCGTCGAGAGGTAGCGCATGGCCCTCCACCGTAGCAGCGCGGCGCCCCGCAGGTGGAGCGGAACATGGCCTCAACGCCCCTTGAGCTGGCCCTTCTGGAACCGACCGACGACGTTGCGAACACGCTGGAGCACCGGCTCGGAGAGCCCCTCGGCGCGCACCATGGGGCGCCCTCCCTCGACGCGGGCGGTGACGGTGGCGCGGGGGACGTCCCGGAGCACGTCGCGGAGATCGCGGAGCAACGCCGGAGGCAGGCGGCCCCGGAGGACCTCGACCTTGCCCCCCTGCACGTCGAGGACAAAAAGTTCATTGGCCCGGCGCACCAGCGCGAGGAAGGGCACCACGAGGGCAACGACGAGCAGCGCCAGGATGAGCAGGTTGGCGGGATCCACGGGGCCGACCTTAGCGCAGCAGGCCCGGGGCGTGGGCGCCTGGCTTCGCCGGTGCCTTTGGTGCGCAGATGATCTAGAGAGACGTCGATGCAAGGGCCAGGCGCCACCGGGGCAACCTCGACCGCACCGCTCCCCCGGAGCTTCGGTCCGTACACGCTCTTCGACACCATCGGGCGCGGAGGCATGGCCGAGATCTACCTCGCCCGCGCCCGCACCGAGCTGGGCGCCACCCGGCTCGTGGTGCTCAAGCAGATCCTGCCGGAGCTGGCCGGCAATCCGTCGTTCTCCGAGCTGCTCATCAGCGAGGCCAAGCTGGCGGCGCGGCTCACCCACGCCAACGTCGTGCAGGTGACCGACCTGGGGCGCCACGAGGGGCAGCTCTTCATCGCCATGGAGTACGTCGAGGGCTTTGACCTGAGCGAGCTGCTGCGCCGCTGCTCCCGGGGGAAGATCCCCCTGCCCGTCGAGTTCGCCCTGCTGATCGCCGTCGAGACCCTGCGCGCCCTCGACTACGCGCACCGCCGCGCCGGCGACGACGGGGCGCCCCTCGGCCTGGTGCACCGGGATGTCTCGCCGTCCAACGTGCTGGTGAGCTTCGAGGGCGAGATCAAGCTGTGCGACTTCGGCATCGCCCACGCCAACGACGCCGTGGCGGGCGACGCGCAGCCGGTGATCCAGGGCAAGGCCGGTTACATGAGCCCCGAGCATGCGCGGGGGGCCCCCCTGGATGCGCGCTCCGATGTCTTCGCCGCCGGCATCGTCCTCTGGGAGCTGCTGGCGGGCCGCCGTTACTACCGCGCAACCGAGGGGAAGACGCTCCTGGACCTCGCCCGGGAGGCCCCCGCGCAGCCGCTACCGCCCTCCGGGCTCCCCCGGGAGGAGGAGCTGCGCCAGCTGCTCGCCCGCGCGCTGGCCCCCGAGCGCGAGGCCCGCACGCCCTCCGCCCAGGACCTCCTTCGCGCCCTGGAGGTCTACTGCGCCGACGCGGGGCTGGTGGCCAGCCCGCTGCGCCTGGGCGCCTGGATGCGCGAGCACTTCGCCGCCGAGACGCTGGAGCGCCGACGCTCCCGGGAGCGCGCCCTCCGCGCCCTCGACGCGGGGCCTCCGGTGGTCCTGACCCCGATCGCCCCGTCGGTCGAGCCTGCATCCGCCGAGCCTCCCGCCGTCGTCCCGGCGGTGTCGGTGCCTCCGGGCCCCGCGCCTCGCGCCACCGCGGGCCCCGGCCCCCTCGGGATCGCGGCCGCGGTGGTCGCGTTGTTGCTCCTGGCGGCCCTGATCGCGTATCGCCAGGGCTGATGTTCATCGAGGTCGCTGTCCCGGCGCCGCTGACCCATGCGCTGACCTACAGCGTCCCGCCGCTCCTGGGGGTGAAGCCGGTCCCGGGGAGCAGGGTGCTGGTCGAGCTGGGGCGGCGCAAGGTGCTGGGCCTGGCGCTCCAGCTCACCGAGCGGGCCCCCGCCGGCGTCGAGCGCATCAAGGACATCGTGGACGTGCTCGACGCCGAGCCCATCGTCCCGCCGGAGCTGCTCCGCTTCCTGGTCGAGCTCTCCGGGTACTACCTGGCGCCGATGGGCGAGGTGATGAAGCTCGCGCTCCCGGTGCTCAGCAAGGGGGAGGCGGCGCGGGTGACCGAGCAGGAGCCCAGGCTCCAGCTCAAATCCGTGGGCAAGCGGGTCCAGTACGTCGAGGTCATCCCCGAGGCCGAGACGCCGGAGCTGAAGGGGCAGGCCTCGGAGATCCTGTCCCACCTGCGGGAGCGCGGGGCGATGCCCGTCGCCAGGCTGGAGGAGCAGTGGAAGAACGCGCGCCCGGCGGTGTCGAGGCTGCGGCAGCTCGGGCTGGTGCGGGTCGAGGACCGGGAGCTCCCGCGCGATCCCTTCTTCCGCGAGCCCATCCCCCGCGACCAGGCGCCGCCGCCCACCGAGCCCCAGCGCGCCGCGATGGACACCATCGCCGCGGCCCTCCGCACCCCGGGCCCCTCCGGGTTCCTGCTCCACGGCGTCACCGGCTCGGGCAAGACCGAGGTCTACCTCAACGCCATCGCCGAGGCCCTCGCCCTGGAGCGCGGCGCCCTGGTGCTGGTGCCCGAGATCGCCCTGACACCGCAGCTCGTGGCCCGCTTCCGCGCTCGCTTCGGCGACGGCCTCGCGGTCCTCCACTCGGGCCTCTCCCAGGGGGACCGCCGGATGATGTGGGACCTCCTCTGGCAGCGCCAGGTGCGCGTGGCCATCGGGGCTCGCTCGGCCCTCTTCGCCCCGGTCCCGGACCTCGGCCTCCTCATCGTGGACGAGGAGCATGACTCGTCGTTCAAGCAGGAAGAAGGGGTCCGGTACAACGCACGCGACATGGCGATCCTGCGGGGTCACCGCGCCGGGGCGGTCTGCGTGCTGGGCAGCGCGACCCCCTCCCTGGAGACCGAACACCTGGTCCGCGAGCGCCGGATCACCCGGCTGCGCCTCCCGGGGCGCGCCCGCGCCGCCTCGATCTTGCCCCGGGTCGAGGTGATCGACATGCGCAAGGCCGAGCGAAGCCCCTGCGGCGATCCGCGCCTCTCCCTCCCGCTCCACCAGGCCATCGAGGAGACCCTCGCCCGCCGCGAGCAGGTCATCCTGTTCCTGAACCGACGGGGCTTTGCCCCGAGCGTCGTCTGCGAATCCTGCGGGACCATCTCCATGTGCCCGCTCTGCTCCGTGCCTCTCACCTACCACCGGACCACGGGCCTGGTACGCTGCCATTACTGCGACCACCAGCGGCGTTTTGACGGGAAATGCCGCCGCTGCCGCAGCACCCAGCTCTCGCTGGAGGGCCTCGGCACCGAGCGCCTGGAGGACACCATCCAGCAGGTGTTCCCCGCGGCGCGGGTGGCCCGGCTGGACCGGGACGTGGCCTCCGGCAGCAAGGCCGAGGCGATCCTGGACCAGGTGCGCGCCCACGAGGTCGACATCCTGATCGGCACCCAGATGGTGGCCAAGGGGCACGACATCCCCCGGGTGACCCTGGTCGGCGTCATCAACGCCGACGGCGCCCTCTCGATGCCGGACCTGCGCGCCACCGAGCGCACCTTCCAGCTCCTGGTGCAGGTGGCCGGTCGCGCGGGGCGAGGCGAGGTTCAGGGGCGCGTCCTGCTCCAGACCCGGGACCCTTCCAACCCCGCCATTGTCTCCGCCACGCGCCACGACGTCGACGGCTTCCTGGAGCGTGAGCTGATGGCCCGCTCCGAGCTGGCGTACCCCCCGTTCTCGCGCATGGTGATGGTCCGCATCGACGCCCCCGACGAGCCTCGCTGCCGCCACGCCGCCACCCAGCTCGCCGCCGCCGCCCGGGCTTCGACCCCGGTGCACATCGGGGAGGTCGAGGTCCTCGGCCCGGCCCCCGCCCCCATCGCCCGCCTCCGCGCCCGCTACCGCTTCCAGATCCTGCTCAAGAGCCGCGAGCGCCGCCCCCTGCGCTACGTCGCCCAGGTGATCCTGGACGCCGAACACAAGCTCCCCCAGGGCCTCCGCGTCGTCGTCGACGTCGACCCCATCTCGATGTTGTGAGCTCCAAGAGCAAGGCTGGGGAGGTCGCGCACGTGACCCGTTTGCAGCTCGATCCAGCGAGCCACTTCGGGGGCCGTCCACATGCCTCCGTCGAGGCTCGGTCGCCATGCCCTCGCCCGGGGAAGCCCACCTGGTTCACTCGTTGCGCACATGAGCGATCAGCAGGCTGAGCCCCAGACCCACGGCGACAAAGACCGGGACGTGGGTGCCTGCGAGGGTCTTGCGGGTCATCGTCCAGGGGGCCGCGCGGAGCTGCGCGGGCTCCCCCCAGAGCGGCTGGTACTGGGAGATCAGCAGGCCCAGCAGGGCGCCCAGCAAGGCCCCCTGCTTCAGCCGCTGGCGGCGATCCGGGGTCATGGTCATGGCGCGGGGAAAACCTCGATGAGCACGCTGCCCTTCTCGGGCGCCTTCGTGGCCGGGAGCAACCGCCCCGGCGCGATGTCGTAGGTGCCTTGCGCGCTCTCCAGCAGCTTCTTCAGCTTGCGCTCGTCGCGCCGCGCCACCCGCACCGCCGAGCGCTCGAAGGCCCCCGCCAGCAGCCCGATCTGCGCCTCCAGCGCCCGCTCGTCGGGCTCGTCCTTGTGGCGCACCACCAGCAGCGGCTTCCCCTTGTCGCTCCCCAGACGCGTGGGCCCCCCGGGCGCCGGCGGCATCCCCTCGCTCCGGACCAGCGCCGCCAGGACCCCGGGCGCGATCGGCGCCGCGTCCGGCGCGGGGGACGTGACCACACCCGCCTGCTTCCACACCTGCCAGCTCTGCTGAAAGAGCCCCTCCAGCGTGATCGCGTTCCGCCCCGAGAGCCCCGCCGCACGGACCCCGTCCGCCAGCGAGGAGGGTTGAATCTCACCCATGCCCTTGAGCAGGGGCAAGGGCCCCGGGGCGCCCTGGGTGCTGCCCACGGAGCGAGCCGCGGCAGCGGGATCCGCCTCGACCAGCTTCTGCCCGGTGAGCCAGCCGCGGGCCCAGGAGACGAGGGAGGGCCCGTGGCGTTCGAGGAGAGAACGCTGGGCGACGGCGACGTAGGGGATGAGCCTGGAGGCGTCGGCGGTGGAGAGCAGGGCCATGCGGTGAGGGCCCTCGAAGGGGGAGGAGCGATCCTGGGCGGAGGCCTGGGCCTCGGAGGCCTTGGACGAGGGCAGCAGCTTGAGCTGGGGCGGGGCGAAGCCTGCCAGGCCGAGGGACCAGAGGCCGAGGAAGAGAGAGGGCGTGGCGTCGTCCCCGGCGAGGGCGACGGGGCCCTTGAGATCGGCGGTGAGCCACTCCTTGTCGGCCATGAGGGCGTCGCGCCCGCGGGACCAGCCGACCACGAAGAAGATCTCGGGGTTGAGGGCGCGGAGACGCTCGTAGGCGGCGACGAAGGAGGGCAACGACAGCAGGGCGATGTCGGCGCCATCGCGGTCCGCGCCACCACGGGCGAGGGCGTTCTCGATGGCCGAGAGGCGATCGCTGACGCCGAGCTTCACGCCGACGCCGGCCTTCGAGAACTCGCTGCGAGGAGAAGGGTCGAGGCCCTGGTTGGCCACGACGAGGGGGACCGCCAGCTCCCAGCCGAGCACCGCGACCTGGAGCGGTCGATCCAGGGCCGGCGCCTCGGCGGGGGCGCCCGCCGAGCTGGCGGCCGGAGGAGCCGAGGAGGCGGCAGAGGCGGAAGGCACCGCGGAGATCGCCGCAGGAGGCGGGGCGCTGGGGCCGGCGGCAGGGGCCGAGGAAGCCGGGGAGGAGGCGGTGGCGCTGGGGGCCGGGGCCGCCGGGGGCTGGTGGGGGCTCCGCGGCCGCACGGCGACGGTGATGCCCAGCGCCGCGAGGCCCGCGAAGGCCAGGAAGGAGACGATCGGTTCACGCATGGATCACCAGTGCCCGCCGTTGCTGCCGCGCTCGCCGAACTTTCGGCGGGATGGATAGGTGGGCGAAATCAGCTTCTTCAGCTCGTTGACAGGGACCGCCAGGTTGAGGTTCTGTGCACGACCGAACATGCCGCCGAGGACCTGCCGGGTCGTGATGCCGATGACCTCGCCGCGCATGTTGAACAGCGGTCCGCCGGAATTCCCCGGGGAGACAGGGACCGACATCTGGATCCAGGCTCGCCCCTCGAACATGCGCCGCGCCGAGACGAGGCCGTCGGTGAGGGTGTGCTCGAGGCCCAGCGGGTTACCGATGGAGAGCGCCCGTTCGCCGACGACGACCAGCTCGGAGTCGCCCAGCACCAGGGGCTTGGCTTCCACCTTGGGCCCCGCGTCGGCCGGCTGATCCAGGCGGATCAGGAGCAGCGCAAGGTCGATGGAGGGGGAGTCAACGAGGAGATCCGCCGAATCAAAGGTCGCCCCGTTCTGGAAGCGGATCTGGATCGTCTTCCCGTGCTCGATCACGTGGTGGTTGGTGGCGATGGTGCCCTGGTTGTCGATGAGGAAGCCGGTGCCGCTCCCCTCGGCCCCGGGGCCCTCGCCCTTGATGAAGATCGTGACCACCGAGGGGGCCAGCTCCTTGAAGAGCTGCGCCGGGGTCTTCTCGCCGGTCGCCGGGGCGGCGTCCGGTGCGCCGGCATCCACGGGCGCCGGGGCCGATCCGGACAGCGGCGGGGTGCTGGCCGAGGCGCTGGCGGCAGGGCTGGCGGAGGCGCTGGCCAGAGGGGCCGCCGAGGCGCCAGGGGGCGCGTTGCTGGCCGAGGCGCTGGCGCTGGCGCTGGCCCCGGCGGGCGGGGCCCCGGAGGGCTTCACCTCGACCGCCGCCAGCAGGTACGAGAGCCCGGCAAGCTGGGGAAAATCGGCCGTCATGAGCCTGTCGCCCTCGCGAGCGAGGAGCGGCCTGGAGAAGGACCCGAGGGCCAGCACCCAGAGCACCGGGAGCCCGACCCAGTAGAGCGCCAGCACGTCGGACACCAGCCCCGGGGCCGCCGCATCGGGGTCGTCGGGGAGCAGCCGATCCGCCAGGAAGAGCGGGGGGAGCAGGACCAGGAGCAGCCCGAGGAGCAGCCGCAGCCAGCCGTTCTCGAGGCCTGCGCCGACGAGGGACAGGGCGCACAGGAGGCTGAGCACCAGGCCGACCGCGATGGCCACGAATTTGATGACAAGGAAGGCCACCCGGGCCGCGGGAGGGTACGCTGGGGACATCGAAGCTCAGCGCAAGGCTGCTTCGCTTCTCCCAACGTTGCAACCCCACCGGTCCGGGAAAGGCCCCCGCGCCCGTCCTTCCGGCTCAACTGCGCCATGATCGAAGAACATTTTTACACCGGCAACCTGCCCTGGCTGAAGGATCAAACCATCCTGCTGGTCACCCACGGCAGCCATGCTTACGGGCTCAACACGCCGACCAGCGACATCGATCTCAAGGGCGTGGCCATCCCGCCGCGCGAGTATTTTCTCGGGTTCCAGAGCCGCTTCGAGCAGGCCGAGGGCAAGGACCCGTACGATCTGGTGGTCTACGACGTCCGGAAGTTTTTCAACCTGGCCGCCGAGTGCAACCCGAACATCATCGAGGTGCTCTGGGCGGACGAGTCCACCTTCCGGATCCTCACCCCCCTGGGGCGCCGGCTGGTCGAGGCCCGCGCCCTCTTCCTGTCCCGCAAGGCGCGCTTCACCTTCTCCGGCTACGCGCACGCGCAGCTCAAGCGCATCCAGCTCCACCACCGCTGGCTGAAGACCCCGCCGACCCACGCGCCCACCCGGGCCGAGTTCAACCTCCCGGAGCGCACGTTGATCCCCGCGGACCAGCTCGCCGCGGCCCAGTCCGCGATCCACAAGAAGCTCGAGGCCTGGAACCTGGAGGATCTGAGCGGCGTCGACCCCGCCACCCGCCTGGCCATCCAGCAGGCCCTCGCCGCCCAGCTCGCCGAGATGCAGCTCTCGTCCGACCAGCTCTGGCAGAACGCCGCCCGCACCCTGGGGCACGACGAGAACTTCATCCTGCTGCTGGACCGGGAGCGGCACTACACCGCGCGCCAGCGCGAGTGGGAGCAGTACCAGAGCTGGAAGGCCAACCGGAACCCCAAGCGGGCCGAGCTGGAGGCCCGGTTCGGGTTCGACACAAAGCACGGCATGCACCTGGTCCGGCTCATGAAAATGTGCAAGGAAATCATGGAGACAGGCCATGTCCAGGTGAAGCGACCGGACCGGGAAGAACTGCTCGCCATCCGCAACGGAACCTGGACCTACGAGCAGCTCATCGCGTGGGCCGAGGAGTCCGAGAAGGGGATGGACGAGCTTTACAAGAAATCGAAGCTGCCTCACTCGCCGGACCGCAAGGCGCTGGATGCGCTATGCGTCGAGATGGTCGAGGCGTCGCTCCGGGGCGAGCGGTGAGCAAACAGAGCGTCCGTGCCCGGGTCGCTGGCCCGTCGTCCAGGCACAGCACCGGCAGCGCGACGGGCTCCGGTCGATGGACGCGAACGCTCAGGGCCCATCGGGGGCCGTGTCCCGGTCCCGGGGGGCCTCGGAGGCCTCCCCAGGCAGCCCTGGAATCCGGTCCGCGCCCTCGTGGGTCAGACTGTACCCCTCGGCCCGGAGCCGCTGGAACAGCCGTGGGAGCGCCTCCAGCGTGTGGGCCCCGTGCATATGGAACAGCAATACAGCACCGGGCCTCATGCGGGCGAGGACGCGGTTGATGATGTCCTCGGCGTAGAGGCCCTCCCAGTCGCGGCTGTCGACGTCCCAGAGGAAGATGCGGTAACCGAGGGCGGCGGCGGCCTGCTCGACGCGCTTGCTGAGGGCCATGGAGGGGGGCCGGAGCAGGTCGCAGGATCCGTGGCCCGCGCCCCGGAGGATCTCGCGGCGCAAGGGTTCGTCCGGCAGGAGGGGCAGGCGAGCGTGGGTGTCGCTGTGGTTGCAGAGGCGGTGGCCGTCCTGGAGGGCGCGCTCGATGAAGTCAGGGTGAGCGCGGGCCCAGCGGCCGGTGGGGAACAGGATGGCCTTGACCTCGTGCTTGCGGAGCAGATCGAGCAGCTCCCAGGCCTGGGGCATGTCGTTGGTGCCGTCGTCGAAGGTGAAGACCGCAGGGGCCCCCTCGCCCGGGGCGACGCGGGCGGGAGGCGGGATCAGGGGCCGGAAGGACCAGGACGCCTCGAGCAGGGGCGCGCCGTCGCGGGTCTGGCCGCCGAGCGTCACGCGGTACAGCGTGCCGTAGGACAGGTGCCTGGAGGGGAGGAAGCGGCCGGCGGTAGGGCTGTCCCAGCGGAAGGAGCCGGACACCGGAGGTTCCATACGAAAGGCGGCCTCGACGGAGGCAGGGTTGACCTCGGCGCCGAAGCGGAACCAGACGGGGGAGGCAGGGTCGACGCGCTCGGCGGCGGGGCCCCGGGCGAGGAGCTCGGGGAGCGGCGCGGTATCGAAGCGGGTGGTCCAGGAGGTCCCGTCGGCCCAGGCGAGGTCGAGGCGGTAGGAGGAGGAAGGCGCGAGGAGGCCGTGCTCGATCAGGAGGCGCCCACCGCGGGAGGATGGCCAGAGCGGGGCCGGGGGCCAGAGGGTGAGGCCCGGCGCCCCGTGGCCCGCCGGGAGGGCACCCAGATCGAGGACACCGCGGGGTGACTGGAGGCCAAGGTGCAGCACCTGGTCGGCGCCGGAGCGCTCGCCGCGGCCAGGCTCGTGGGCGGCCAGGGGCGAGGAGGCCACGGGGGAAGCGGTGGGCTCGGGCAGCGGCAGGAGGATCGGGGCGAGGGGGGACCGGGGGCCACGACGCGCCGCGGCGAAGGCCGCGAAGGCCAGCAACGCCGCGGCGAAGGCGAGGCGCGAGCGGGCCGGGAGAGCGCGAGAAGAGCGAGGAAGAGGCACCCGGGAGCCATCGTTCCATGAGGGCGCGCGGGGGGCCAGAGGGGCGGAACTGTGATAAAAGAAGCCGGTGAGCAAGTTCCTGATCCCAAGCCACCGGGGGCGCCCCGGCAACGACCCCATCTTCACGCTGAGCAAGATGGCCGCTGATCGAAAGAAGCAAGGGGCCAGCGTCATCAACGGGACGCTGGGCGCCCTGCTGGACGACGAGGGGCGCCTGTTCACGCTGCCCGCCGCGGTGCAGGCGCTGCACGAGGTGTCCGCCGAGCAGATCTCCGCCTACGCGCCCATCGGGGGCGCGGCGCCTTTCCTCGACGCGATCCGGGCGGAGGTGAGCTGCGGGCGCGCCAGCTTGCAGGAGCGCTCGGTGGTGGTGGCCACGCCCGGGGGTACCGGGGCGCTGCGCCACGCGATCACCGCGCTGGTCGGGGAAGGCCAGGCGTTCCTGACCAGCTCGTACTACTGGGGCCCCTACGCCACCATCGCGAGCGAGCACGGGCGCTCTGTCCGGACCTTCCGGATGTTCGACGAGGCCGGCGGCCTCGACACCGGCTCCCTCGAGGAGAGCCTGCGCTCGCTGCTGCAGGCCCAGGGGAGCGCGATGGTGCTGCTCAACGACCCGTGCCACAACCCGACCGGCTACTCGATGAGCGAGCGGGACTGGAACGAGGTGCGGGGGATCCTGGAGCGCTGCGCGTCGCTGGGGCCCATCTCGGTGATCCTCGACAGCGCCTACGCGGCCTTCAGCGAGGGGGCCATCGAGCGGCCGATCCGGGCCCTGGAGAGCGTGTCGGACCGGGTGCTGGTGGGCTTCTGCTGGAGCGCGTCCAAGACCTTTCTCCTCTACGGTCAGCGGGTGGGCGCCCTGATGCTGGTGCCCCCCGAGCGCGGGGACGTCGCGGATCTCGAGGCGGCGATGCTCTACGCGAGCCGCGGCACCTGGTCCAACTGCAACCACGCGGGGCAGATCGCCTCGGCCCGGCTGCTGACGGACGCGAAGCTGAGGCCCCAGGTGGACGCGGAGCGGGCCCAGGCCACCCGCCTGCTCGACGCCCGCGTCGCCGCCTGGAACCGCGAGGCGCGCCCCCGGGGGCTGCGCTACCCGCGGTACGATGGTGGGTTCTTTGTCACGGTGATGTCGTCCGACCCGCAAGGCCAGGGCGCGGCGCTGCGGGAGCGCGATATCTTCGTGGTGCCGGTGGCGGGGGCGCTCCGGGTGGCCCTCTGCTCCATTGCGAGCGCAGAGATCCCCCGGCTCGCCGCCACCATGGGCGAGATCGTCCGCTGAGCGCTCACCCCCCCTCGACAGCCCCCCGCGACCCCCCGGGCTCTGGCCCCCGCAGCGCCAGCCCGCACAGCACCGCCAGCGTCGGCGTCAGGAACACGTGGTACCTGTCCTCGCCGAAGAAGATCGCGTGGGTCACGCTCAGCGCCCCGTAGGTGAAGAGCAGGTAGCGGGCCTCGCCCCCCAGCGCAGGTCGCCCCGGCAGCGGCAGCGCCGCCAGCGCCGGCGTCAGCACCGCCAGCCACCAGAGCGGCGCCGCGGCCCGCGTCGCCAGGTACAGCCCCAGGAGCCCCAGCCCACCGAGCAGCGACCCCTGCACCCACCGCGCTCGCCCCTGAAGCCGCCAGGGCGCCCCCACCACCGACAGCGTGGCGCCGAAGAGCAGCAGCCCGTGGGCGACGCTCATGGCCTTGCGCAGCACCTCCCGGCGCTCCCCGCCGAAGCGCCGCGGGTGCGCCTCCGCCAGGTACCCCGCCGCGAAGGACGAGTGATCGTAGGTGTTCGACAGCTTCGCAGGGATCAGCCCCAGCCACCGCGCTGGCGCCTCTTTTATATGGAAAATCCCTACACGAGCCCAGCAGCGATCCTGCTGGACCTGGCCGGTGACGACGGGGCACCCGTCGGCGGCGCGGAGGGTCTCGAAGCGGCCGGTGGCCCGGGGGAAGGCGCCGATGGCGAGGTTCCAGCCGGCGTTGGTGCTGACCAGGGCGCAGCCATCCATGACGCGGCAGTTGCGGAGGGTCCAGGGGGCGACGACGGCGAGGGCGGTGGCGGTGGCGAGGGCGGCGACGCGCAGGGCGCCGGCGGCAGAGGAGCGGAGCGCCCTGGGGTCGAGGGCAAGGAGCAGCAGGCCCGGCGCGCCCAGCAAGGTCTGGGGGCGAACCAGGGTGCCGAGGCCGAGGGCGAGGCCAGCGGCGGCGGCGCCGAGGCCCGGGCGCCCCCGCCGCAGCCCGGCGCCGGCGGCGAGGGCGGCCAGCAGCGGGGCGAGGGAGGCGGAGGGCTCGGTCATCAGCAGCAGCGTGAAGAGGAGCAGCTCGGGGGAGCAGGCGACGAGGGTCGCCGCCAGCAACCCCCGGGAGCGCCCGGCGATACGGCGCACCAGCAGGAACACCAGGGCCGCGGCCAGGGCGCCGAGGAGCGCGTTGAGCACGGGGCCGACCTGGGGTCCGGCGCCGAAGAGGCGGTACGGGATCGCCAGCAGCCCGCTGTAACCGACCGGATAATGGCACCAGGGGTGCCACCGCAGCACCCCGCCGATGACCGCGTCGTCCGAGTACCCGTGGCCCTCGGCGATGCGCCGGGCCCCGAAGTGATAGTAGTGACCGTCCCAGACCGGCTCGACGGCCTGGGTGAGGGCCAGCAGCAGCCGCGGCGCCAGCGCGGCGACGAAGACCAGCGAGGGCAGCCAGCGATCGAGGGGCCGCGGGGCGTCGCTCATCCGACCGGACGCCCCAGGGCCGCCAGCCCCTCCCGGAGTCGCTTCAGGTACGTGCGATCGACCTGGGCCGGGTCCAGCTTGAGCAGCTTGGCGATCTCCCGCACAAAACCGCGCACGTAGACCACCGCCGGCAGGTCGGTGTAGCGCTCCTCCTCGATGGCCGAGAGGTGCGCCAGGGAGATCTTGGTGCGGGCGGCGATCTCGGGCAGCTCGATGCCCTGGCTCTCCCGGATCTTCCGCAGGAAGGCCCCCGAGAACTCGGTGGTCAGCTGGATCTCCCGGGCCAGCTCCGCCTGGAGCTGCAGCTGCTCGGCGGACAGCGGCTTGCGCAGCGACAGCGGCGGCGCCTCCCCGGCCTCGGTCTCCGGGAACACCGAGAGGTCGTAGGCGCGGCGGCGGTTGGGGTCCAGCAGCGTGTCGTGCGCCTCCTCGATGCGGGCCTGCTCCGCCTGGATCTGCCCCTCGTCCAAGATCGAGATCAGCGGCAAGCTCCCCGGCGCGAACAGCTCCCGCTGCCGCTTGTACGCCCGGCGCACGTCCTCGTCGCTGGCGCCCCGCGAGATCCCCAGCACGTCGTAGAGCGTGTAACGCCGGTCCACCCGGGGCTCGTAGGCCCGCGGCTCGCGCGTCGTCGTCAGCGCCACGACCCGGCGCGCGATCCGCTCGATCAGCCGGGCGCTCTTCGAGGTCGGGCTGTCGATGAGCAGCGGACGCCGCCGCCGCACCGTCAACCACACCGCATCGTCGTGCTCGATGTGACCGATGTAGTCAAGATCGACCCCCAGGTAGCGGTCGCTCATCGCCTGCATCGTGATGCCGAGGTCGTTGTCGGTGCGTACGCGGGTACCGTTGACGACCAGCCGCGGGGAGAGGCGCGCCAGCTCGCCGAGGGCAAGCTGCGCCAAGGACGGATCGGAGCGCTCCAGGACCCGGATCAGGTCGAGGGGCAGGGGCCAGGGGGGCAGCTCGCTCATCAACCGCTCGACGATCTTGAGCTTGAAGCGCTCGCGCATCAGGGCCTTGCGCAGCCGTCGAAGGAAGAGCGCGCGGAGGAAGACGTAGGTGGCCTCGATGGCCGGAGGCTCGGGGGTGGTGACGCAGAGGCCCACGTCGGCGGACAGGAAGAGGTCGAGGGTCCCCGACGAGACACCAGGGCCGAGGTCGAGCACGATGAAGTCACCCTCGACCCCCCGCAAAAATTCGGCCCACCAGGAGCGCTTGCTGGCGCGGGGGGCGGCGGCGTCGGGGGTGATGGTGAGGAGACGGAGGCCCGGGACGGAGGTTTCGAGGGTGGGGGGGCGAGCAGCGGAGCGAGGATCCCGGGGGGGAACAGGGGGGGACGAGAGACCGAGGGTCGAGTGGAGGTTGGCGCCGGTGCCGTCGGCGTCGATGACCAGGACGTTCCGCCCGAGCTGGGCGAGGTACACCGCGAGGTTGACGGTGAGGAGCGATTTGCCGACCCCGCCGCGCCCCCCTCCGATGGCGATGAGAAAGCGGCCGCCCCGAGGGGGGACCATGACCACGGGGGTCGAGAGGGGTCCGTCGAGGGGGGTGAGTTCACTCATCGTGGTTCTCCTGAAAAGCGAGCCCGGCGGGATGGGGGTGACAGGCCGGGGGTGGGTCGCCTAGATTGGACCGAAGGCTGATGGAAGACCTCATTGCTGGCGACCTGAAGATCCAGGCGATCGAACGCTCCCCCACGATCCTCGAACTGCTCTGGACAGGCAAGAGCAACGCCCGGAACCCGACCGCGGTCTTGCAGCCTTATTTCAGCCAGGTGCTGGCGGTGGCGATGGAGCGCAAGCTCGCCGTCGAGCTGCACTTCGAGAAGCTCGAGCACTTCAACTCCTCGACCATCACCGCCATCATCCAGCTCATCCAGGAGGCGCGGACCAAGGCCGTCAAGCTGACCATCACCTTCGACCACGCGGTCAAGTGGCAGAAGCTCAGCTTCGACGCGCTGCGCGTGTTCTCGAAGGGCGACGGGCTCCTGGAATTCCGCTCCGCATCCTGAACGAAACGAGGGGCCACCATGACCGAAGCGCAGGACCTCCACGTCGAGCTGCAGATTCTCCCCGAGTGGTCCCGGATCGACCCGGTGAGGCAGGCCGTGGGCCTGTGCGTCGAGGCGGTCTTCGGCAACGAAGACCTGCGGGATGCGCTGGGCATGGTGTGCGCCGAGCTCCTCGAGAACGCCATCAAGTACGGCAAGCCCGCCCCGCACAAGGTGCGCCTGGTGCTGAGCAACAGCGAGCAGCCCCAGCACCACGAGGTGACCCTGTCGGTCATCAATGCGGTCGATGAGGCCTCCCACCACGTCGAGCTGCTCCAGCAACGGATCGGCTGGATCCAGCGCTTCGATAGCCCCGCCGAGGCCTACATGGCCGCGCTGACGCTGGTCTACGAGCGGGCCGAGGCGCAGGGGGGCGAGGGGGGCCTGGGCCTGGTGCGCATCGCCTACGAGGGCGGCTGCCGCCTCGACTGCGACTGCCCCGAGCAAGGCGTGATGGCGGTGCATGCGCGCTACACGCTGCCGCGCACCGAGGTCTCCCCGTGAGCCTGCCCCTGCGCAACGAGAGCCGCAACGCCCTCCGCGTCACCATGGGCGGCAACGCCATCAAGTTCCACGGCGTCCTCCACGAGATGGACGCCCGCGAGTGGCTCTTCCCCCTGCTCCTCGAGGTCCACCAGATCGCGGTCGAGACCCGCATGCCCGAGGTCGTCTTCGATATCCGCCAGCTCACCTACGCCAACGCCACCCTCTGGCGCTCCCTCGTCCTCTGGTTCCGCCTCCGCAAGCAATCCCCCAGCACCCCGTACCGCGTCCGCCTCCTCTCCGACCCGGTGTACCGCTGGCAGAAGCTCGGTGTACCGCCCCTCGCTCGCCTCGGCGGGAGCTGGCTGACGATCCGCTGACGACGGCCTTGCGTTGGGGTACTGTCGGTCCCGATGAACAAGGATCAGGTGCTCCGCAGCGAGGCAGAACTCCACGAGATTTTCCGCGAATCCGAGAAACCCGCGGCCTCCTGGAAGATCGGGGCCGAGGCGGAGAAAATCGGGGTCTTTCGCCGCACCGGGGCCCCGGTTCGCTACCATGACCCCCGCGGCATCCCTGCCATCCTTCGCACCCTCCAGCGCCGCCACGGCTGGGAGCCCGAACCCGAATTCCCCGGGGGCCCCCTCATCGCCCTGCGCCGCGGCCGCGGCTCCGTCACCCTCGAACCAGGCAGCCAGCTCGAGCTCTCCGGCGCCCCCTGGGCCGACCTCCACGCCGTCCAGGACGAGAACCGCGGCCACCTCGACGAACTCCGCGCCATCTCCACCGAGCTGGGCATCGCCTGGCTCGGCCTCGGGTTTCACCCCTTCGCTCGCCAGCAAGACCTCGACTGGGTCCCCAAGGCCCGCTACGGCCTCATGCAGGTCTACCTCCCCAGCCAGGGCGCCTACGGCCTCGACATGATGCGCCGCACCGCCACGGTCCAGGTCAATCTTGACTATAGCGACGAGCGCGACGCCGTCCGCAAGCTGCTGGTCGCCACGCGCCTCGCCCCCCTCACCACGGCCCTCTTCGCCAACAGCCCCTTCCACGAAGGCCAGCGCTGGGGAGGCCGCAGCTACCGGGCCCGGGTCTGGCTCGACGTGGACAACCGACGCGCGGGCCTCGTGCCCCCCATCTGGCGCCACGACGCCGGCTACGAGCACTACATCCGCTGGGCCCTCGACGCGCCCATGTTCCTGTTCAAGCGAGGCACCGAGGCCATCGAGAACACGGGGCAGTCGTTCCGCAGCTTCCTGCGGCATGGCTTCCAGGGGCACCGGGCGACCCAGGGCGACTGGGAGCTCCACCTGAACACCCTCTTCCCCGAGGTTCGCCTCAAGCGCACCCTCGAGATCCGGGGCGCCGACTCCCAGGGGCCCGCCACCGCCAACGCCCTGCCCGCCCTCTGGACCGGCCTGCTCTACGACGAGCGCGCCCTCGCCGAGGTCGAGGCCCTCTGCGCCGACTACACCCACGATGAGGTCGCCGCGCTCCGGCCCCAGATCCCCGAGCTGGCCCTCCAGTCCACCTTCCGCGGCGCCCCCCTGCTCCACCTCGCCCAGCGCGTCGTCGAGATCGCCTGCAACGGCCTGGAGCGCCGCGCCATCCTCGACGACCAGGGCCAGGACGAGCGCGTCCACCTTCGCCCCCTCGTTCGCCTCCTCGAACAGGGCCAGTGCCCTGCCGACGCCCTCCTCGCCGCCCTGCCCCCCGGCGCCCCGCCCCTCGACGCGCTGCTGACGCAAGCCGAGCTGGCGTAACCTGCACCGTCCCCCCCATGGACCGCACCCAACTCCTCCGGATCGGCGTCGTCGCGGTGGCCCAGGAGCTCCTCTCCCCCGAGCGCCACGACGAGGCGCGCCGCGCCATCGAGGCCCTCCCCGGCGCGCTCTCTCCCGAGGCCTTCTGGGTCGGCCTTGGCTACCTCGATGCCCCCTCCTTCGCTCACGTCCTCGACCTGCTCGAAGGCCCCCCCCTCGACGCCCCCACCCAGCCCGACG
>JALOQB010000126.1 GCA_025453595.1 Polyangiaceae bacterium | reverse complement strand
GCCAGACGTGCGAAGTGAATGGGGAGGCATGATCGCCTGGACACCCGAGCCAGGACCAAACGAACGGATGGCCATCGGAACCGTCACCTGGCTGGAAGCGTTTGCGTTCTGTGCGTGGGATGGTGGGCGACTGCCCACCGAAGCCGAGTGGTCGTACGCTGCGCAAGGAGGAGACGAGCAGCGCCCTCACCCATGGGGGAACGAACCGCTCGACAGCACACGCTCGACCTCGTTCACCGATCTGCGAGCGCAGAAGACCGTGCGCCCGGTGGGCAGCGCGCTGGCAGGAGCCGGCCGGTGGGGGCACCTTGACTTCGAGAGCAACATGTTCGAGTACGTTTACGATGCATTTTCCAAGGAGGACTATTACCTGAATCCTTGCCAGGACTGCGCGTTGCTTGACCAGCAAGAATTCCCTATCCAGAATCTTCGACGTGCCAGGGACTACGGAGTAACAACAAGGCGTAGAGAATACGTGATCTATCAGAGCGACTTGACCTCTGGTGTGCGCTGCGCACGCGATTGAGTACCCATCTTGATGCCACGTGACATGCTGGCCTGATGTGGACTCACGACCAGGCGCCTCGTTCTCCACCAACGACCAGGCTCGCGCTCTCTACGGGGGCCTCCCCATCGCCGAGATCCGGCGCCGCCTCGGGCTCTGACGGCCCCCTGCACCCCGGCAAGGCCCCCGGTCAGCTCAGCGCTCAGGAAGCTGCCTCTCCCATCCCGAGACGTTCGAGCAGCCGGGAGGCCAGGGCTTCGTAGGTTTCCCTCGCGCGGATGACGCTACGGGCGTGAGAGCCCACCGCACCATCCGCGGCTTTGAGCGCGAACATGGGCTTGTGAGCCTCCCGCGAGAGCGCATGGAGTTCGCCAAAATGCCTCACGATCCCCAGATCATGAAGGACCACGGGGCCAGGCTCCCCCGGCCCTTGTGCATGGGTCTCGGCGAGCTCCCCTGGCAGCAAGAACGGTTCAGGCCAGGCGGCTACGCCTGGCCCCTGAGTGACCAGATAGCCAGAGACGCGGTAGTGGCCTGGCGCGATATCGGCCGGACGAGGCCCGATGCCCCTGTCCTTTTTCGACTGCCACTCTTGCTGCCATCCTCGCAAGATATCCAGCGCCAGCCGGAGATGATTTCTCGATTGCACCGTCGGCTGCGCCAGCAAGATGATCGAATCGGCGGCCAGCAAGGCTGCCCTGGAGATGGCTCCGGGGTAGTGCGCCACATCCAGCAGGATCAGATCGAAGGGACGACCTTGTCGCTCCTGCAACGCCCTCAGGTTGCGCCAGCACAGGCTCAGCTGCGCGGGCGCATCGAGGTCACTGCTCGCCCAGGTGCGCGATAGTTGCGCCTCTTCCAGGAGCAGGTTGGCGTGGCTCGAGAGCACCGCCACCCCCGGCTCAGCGCTGTGCCTGAAGTCACACCCGAGAGGCGAAGATTCTCCGAACAGTGCGCTGCTCGGCGGCATCTCCTCTGGCTTGCCGTACGGCCCCGCGACATGCAGCGGTTCAAACTGAGCGGACAGATCTGCCTGCGGGTCCAGATCCACGACAAGGATACGATGACCCAGCTCCGCCAGCAGGCAGGCCAGGTGGTAGATCAAGGTCGTCTGGCCGATCCGCCGCTGGGTGCTGAAGAAGGCGACGACGGGCTTCCCGCTCAAGGACGCCTCCGGAGCAAGGTCATGATGGACGTCTCCTCGACCTGAAATTCGGCGGGGGGATTCCCGTTCTCCCTGAGCTCTCGCTGGGCGGTCGCGATGCCAACCCCGAATTTTTGCGCATACCCGAGCACCCGCATCGCCTCCGCCACGTGCGGGTTGCGGTAGTCCGTGAGCCCAGGGGAGCCGAAGCTCTGCCTGGTGACCTGCCCGTAAGGCCCACCAGGATTGTAAATTTCAATACGATCGTCGAACCAGTAGATCCTGACAGGAGCGTTGCTCGTCTCGTAATTTCTGTGCATCAAGGCGTTCCGGACCAGCTCCTGGATGGCCACCTGCGGGTAGTCTCGCGTGACCCGCTCGGTGCCCGGGACCAGCTCGAGGGGCGTGGAGATGTTGAGCGAGATGAGATCATCGAGTCGCCTGAGCTGCTCGGGAAGGGTGCCTGCCAGCCGCTTGCTGTCGCGGATCTTGTTCTCGATATGTTGCCCCTGGAATCGCGTGAACTGAACGTAAGCTCCCGCCAGAAACCCTTGCGGTTCGTGGCCGGTGATGAGCAAACCGAGGGCGGTGGGCTCGGCGTCCGGCGACGAGAACCGTAGCGACGCCAGCCGCTGCTCGCGGGAACGCCCGTTCGCCCGGAGGACATCCGCAGCGATCGCCTGCGGTAGATACTCCTCTTCGAAGTACCTCAGGTCCAGGTCCTCCAGCCTGGCCCCCGAGAAGGGGCGCGCATCGAAGGGGAGATCGCGGGAACGCCTGCGCTCCGTGAGTCGAAGCTCTTCTTCAGGGGTTGCGACTGCCCGGCGAGGCCCGGTGCGGATCCATGTCCTGCCCCGGTAGCGCACCGGCGGGGAGCGGGAGGGCTCGACAATGACGACCACGTAGACGTCGCCTCCAAGCTCCCTCCGCTCGACGACCATCGAGGGGATGGGCTGAATGTTACCGTCGTCTCGCAGGTTCCCCAGCGTCAACAGCAGCCGATCATCAACCTTGATCCTGGTGGAGCGCCCCGCATCGTCGACACCCACAAAGACAACCCCTGGACGGCGGTGGTTCGGCAGGTCGTTGGCAAACGCGCAGATCGCCTCTCGGATCTTGTCGCTGTCCGAACCACTCGACTTTCGCTCGACCCGGTCTGACTCGAGATCCTTCAGCAGTGAAAGCAACTCTTCGTCGGTCATCTCGCCCTGTGCTTCGCTTGTAGCACGCCCAAAGGGGCCCGGGCAGCTCAGCGGCTGTTCGCATGGAACTTCCCTACATAGCTGTAGGTCCCGTACTCATCGGGGCTGCTGAAGATGCTGACGCTGTAGCTACCGGGTCTGGAGAACTTGCAGAGCGCGGTGACCTCCTCGCCTTGGCGCACCTCGCAGCGCTCATCGGATGACCTGGGCATGGCGGCGTCGCTGTAGTTGAGCAGGAGGAACCGCCCCCTGGCGCTCCGGAGCCTGACGGTCAGCTCACCCTGCACGTCCACCTGGGAACGCTCCGGGGTCACCAGGGTCAGGCCGTGGGCAAAGAAGGTGGGTGTGAGCATGGGTTGCCGCAGAAACTCGCCCCGGGACAGGGGGCGTTCGCGGAGCTGCCAGCGCGGGTCCTCGGGCTGGTGGGTGTACCCGAAGTATTCAGGCGGCGTCATCAGGTAATCGGTGCGGTACCCCTTGTTGAATTCGCGCCCGCGCACGGTGCCGCTGTCCCAGGTGGTATCGACGAGGTACCAGCGTTGCCCTGCCCTCACCGCGTTCCACGCATGCCCCTCGCCCGCGAGGGAACCGTCCTGCGAGCGGGTATCACCCACCACGTACACGACCTCGAGCCCCGCGGCCTTGCCCAGCGCCTCGAAGAGCAGCGCGTAGCCCGCGCAGACCCCCTTCCTCGCCTTGAGGACGCTCTCTGCATCCTGGGGCGGGTACCTCTTCTCCACGTAAGATACCGCGTCGTAGGCGATGCGATCCGCGACGTAATCATGGACGGCCCGGATCCGCTCGACCGGATCGTCGATGCGTTGCCGCAGGTGAGCCCCCATCGCACCGATGTTCCCCTCGATGTCGGCGGGCATCGAGGCGACCAGCGGGTGCACCCCGCCCTCCCATGGCCACTGCCCCCCCTGAAACATCCTGGAGGGGGCTGGCCCTTCGGCAGGAGGCTTCGTCGGCAAAACCCCGGAGGAGGACGGAACGACGGCGGACGATGGCGCCGGGGCGGGTGCCCCCGAGGGGAGAACCGAGGGGGGCGGGGCCGAGGTCGAGGCGCTGGAGGAGCCCCCCGGGGAAGGATCCCGGAAGGGGTTGCGGTGGCTGGCCTGGTAGAGCCATTCGAGGCGCTGGGCAGCGGAGAAGATCGCCTTCCGCGCGGCATCGACCTCCGCGCCAGTGCGCCCCTCCAGCATCCAGTCTCCCCGGGTGGAGATGGCAACAAAGGCCAGCTCCGGGCGGCTCCAGAGCAACCCCCCGAGGAAGACCCCGTTGAGCAGCAACGAGCGCAGGATGAAGCGGTCCGAGGGGCTGAGGATCGGCGCTCGACCGGCGGCCCCTGCTCGCGCAGCGCGGGCTCGTCGTGCCCAGGAACCGAGCTCCCAGAGACCGGGGCCAACAGGGAAGAGAAGCACCCCGACGGCCAGCGGGACCCACAGCGGGAAACGGCTGTAAGCCGCCAGCGAAGAAGCCACCCACACCCCCAGCACCGGGGTCGCGAAGAGCAGCAGCGTCATGCCCAGCTTGAACAGCAGCACCACGAGCCACCCGAACCACCCGATCGCACCCCGGGTCTGTGGAGTCGTCATCGGGGATGAACCTAGCATGCGGCTCTCCCACGCTCCCGGGACTTCCTGCACGTCCGCCGCACGACCGAGCAGCTGCTTGCAAGATAGAAGAGGAGGCAGGGGCCAGCGTTTCATGGGACATTCTCGGTCCAGTCTTGATCCCATCCGGCGCAGAATGAACCAGGGTCACTCGCCGTGAATCATGCGCCGGGCGAAGATCACCTTGGCGTCGCCTTCCGCATAAAAATCAGGGACCTGACCGCAGCGCTCGTACCCGCAACGCTCGTAGAAGCGGCGCGCTCGCGCGAGGGCTGGCAACGCGCTGGTCTCGATCACCAGCAGTCGCCCGCTGGCCCCCTTCACTCGCTCCTCGACCGCCCGCAGCAACCCCTCGCCCACGCCTCGACCATGATGCGACGGAGCAACCCCGATCCACCAGAGATTCCATATACCTTCGGCGTGTGCATCCGGCGCAAAGTAAGCCCACCCGAGGGCCTCCGAGGAGGGCCCATCTGCCCACACGAGGATCGAATGCCCCTCGCCCAGATGCCCGGCGTGGAAGGTATCCAGCGTTTCTCCGAGCAAGGCCCGGGCATCTCCGGGCGAGAAGAGGCCAGTGGAGACGGCGAGGGCGATCAGCGAAGAGGACTCGGCAGGCAGGGGAGGGCGAAGCATGGGAGCCTCTCGACGAAGAAGGCAGGGTGCGCCTGACCTCCGGTGCCCATTAATCCTTCAGCACCCAGTCGACGGAGGAAAAAAGAAGCGGTTCGAGGGGTGTGTCGCGGTACCGATGGCCCCCTCCGAAGGCGCTCACCGTTCGAGCCGCCACCCCGGCCTCCACCAGCGTCTCGACGGAACGCTGCGCCCAGGCCGCGCAGCCAGGCTGGCCGCAGGCAAACAGGACGCGCTCCCCACCGGCGCTGCGGAAGGCCTGCGCGTGGGCGGCGGTCCACCCGCCGACGCCCCCTTCGACCAGGATCATCCGGCGAAAATGCCCCTTCGCTGCGAGCTCTGCGCCGAAGATGGCCCCCTGCGAGAAGCCAGCAAACACCGGGGAAGCTGCGTCGACCCGCGGCGCGTAGCGGGCCCGGACCGCGCCGATGGCGGCGAGGATCTCGGCCTCCATCGCCGAGGGAGAGGAAAACTGGTAACCCACCTGGCCAGGGGCAAGCGCCTGCACAGGGATTCCGCGAGGGCAGACCACCCAGGCCTCGCTGCCGACCCGCTGCTGCCACCAGGCGCACTGCCAGCGCGGCAGATCCGAGTAGCCATGGGCGACCACGAAGAGAGGTTTCTTGTCGTCTCCGGGCGGGACGGCGACGATCACAGGCTCGAAGCCCGGGAGCGGCACGTCCTCCCAGCCCGGCCCGACCCCCAGCCTGGCCCCGCCCGAAGGCCGAGGGAGAGGCGGCGAGGGTGCCTCGGGTCGCCGCGGGTTCGCCTGGCTGGCGGACGGGATCGCCGGTCGTTCCACCGCAGGTTCGACCGGACGATGAGCCGGCAGGATCGCCGCCCCCGCCTGCGCTCCGGATCTCGATTGCTCGCAGGCCAGCAGGCCGAGGCCGGCCGCGAGCATCCCGATGACACGGCAGCCCCATTGGCCGAGCCCCCCTGCCCCGCCACGCTGTCCAGGACGGCGCTGCGGTGCCATCAACCGGCGCGCTTGACCACCGGGAACCAGAGGGAACATGCAGCGCCCTCGTACCTCTCGAACGCGGGAGTGTGGGCGTCCTTCCATTCGCCGTTCGTGGCCTCCCACTGCATGGCCTGGGCCCAGGCCGCGGGGATAGAGCTTGCCGGCCCGTGGACATCGAAGACCGCATACCGAGCGGGCGGCACGCGCATGCGTCCGGTGCCGTCGGGCAACCCATCGAAGGAGGGGACCTCGACCGCACACAGGTACTCCATGCGTCGAGCGGCGCCGTCGAACGCGCAGGTGACGCCGTAGCTCACGGACGCCGTGGCGCGGAGCGGCGTGGCGTTGAACGCCTCCCATTGCCGGGGGATCAGGGCCGGAGCGGTGGCCATCTCGTGGTGCCGACGCAGGCCCGCGAGCAGCATGGCCGGGAGCTCCTCCCATCGAGGCGAGATCATCGAGGACAAGGGAGATGTTTTTACCGAATCGCCGGGTTTTGTACAACCCCGCCCTTGCAGACCCTGCAGCGCCACACCGGCCGTCATGCCTCTGACACCCTCGCGTGAATGGCTGAATTGTTCGGCCAATTCCATGGCCTGTTTGTTGCTCTGAACCTCTTCATGCGAACAAGACCCCTGGGGTTCTCCCTCTGCCTTGTGCTGATGGCGTGCGATCCGTCGGCCTCCTCCCCCTCCAGCTTGTCCTCGTCTCCGACGGTCCATCCTGAACCTGTCGCGCTGCTGGAGGTGGAAGGGTGCGAGGAGCAAGAGAGCTTCCTGAGACGAGCCTGGAAAGAAAATGCGAGCAGGATTTTCGAACAGAACATGAAACTGCTGCTCCAGGCTCCGCAGGAGTACGTTCACCAGCCGGGCAGCCTGCTGGGGGTGCACTCCAGAGCGACGACGAACGATGTTCGAGCTCAGAACTGGCTGAAGAGGCAGGGTGATTATGTGGACCATCCAGACGGGGAGTTTTCTTTTTACAGATCGCCGGTTCCAGAGCTCTACATCGGAGACAGATTTGTTGCGGCGGTGAGCCCGGATGGGCTTCATATCTTCCAGAAAAGGCTGGATGATTCCTGGCAAAAGACCTTCCTTCTCTTGCCCTTTCAGCCGCTCAGCGTCTTCGGGAAGGGCAACACGTTGCTCGTGGTGCTTGCCCAGAACGGGATCGAGCCCGAGGAGCCCTTCTCCGAGGGCAAAGGGATCTACAAGAAGATTCACCCCTGTTCCATCGGGTTCAACTGCAAGATACCGCAGGAACAGTACGCCACGCACCTTGTCACGTTCGACGTGACCGAGCCGCTTCTCCCACGAAAGAAGGTGCATTTTTCTGTCCCGGGGGTGCTCTCCACGATGCGCATTGCCGGCTCCATGGTCCAGGCGGTTGTCTCCAGGCCGCAGGCCGCTCCCCCGTCGGGCTGGGAACCGATCAACATTGACCTGCGTGGGAGTACACGGAAAGACCCGGATACGCGGCAGAAAATCATGGATTTTTACCGGGATCTTCAGGAAAAAAACGAGAAGAAGATGGCTGATACGAGCATGGATCCCTTGCTCCCCTGGTACGCGGATGAGGAGGGGGTCCGCCACCCCGTCTGCGGCAAGATGTTCCGCCCCAGCGGTGTCTCTGCCGGGGGTCAGTCAACGCTCCTCTCCCTGGATCTGTCCACCGGTACCCCCCGGATAAGCACCCTCCTGGAGCACGGATTCGCCTCCTTTCAGGGGGATTCGCTGATCATCCACAACCCCAGGCAACCTGTCTCGGCCGGTTGCAGGGGCTTCTCCATCCCGAGAGAACAGCACATCACCACCCTTTATCGTTTTGAACCAGGGCCAGACGGAGCCTTCTCCGGGCGCAGCTTCGGGGTCATCCCCGGCGCGATCACCGGGGATCAGGGGATCACCCTGAGCGGGGATCGCTGGCACACGTTTTCCGTTTTTTCCAGCATCGAGGCGGGGCGTTTCTCCGTCCTCCGGGAGGTCGGGGCCGCGCTCCTGCCAGAGTACCATCGACCCACCTCCCCCCTGCTCGATGTCGCGACGTTCACCCCCGGGTACGCGCTCTGGGTCGAGAATTCGAGGTATTCCGGGGAGGACTGGCAGAAGATTCACGCATTCCCTCGATCGGGGCTTCTACCGGGGCCTGCCAGGCTCTTCGAGCAGGCCGCTGTGCCGACGGGTTCCTGGTCCCTCATGCCCGATGGCTGGTTGCTGGCGGCGAGCCCCGGGCTGGCGCTGCTGGACCCGTCAGGAACCCCTCGCACCCCCACGCTTCAGATCCCCGGAGAGACGGGGAAATCACAGGTTTTTCAGGATCACCAGCAGACCTGGGTGGTGGTTCCGGTGGAGCGAGAGGGCCACCAGAGCTTGCTCCTGTATGCTGCCTCCCGGGCAGGGATTCAGCAGCATGCTCACCTGTTTCCGCAGGGGCCGATCGAGAGCCTCCAGCTTGCACAGGGGCAGCTCGCGCTGCGCGAAGCAGGGACGATCTCGCTGCTCTCTCTGCGGAGCGGCGCCGTGCAAACCTTCCGGATCCAGGATGGAGCAAGCCTTCCGCCGCTGAAGGTGGCGATGGTACAGCAGCAGGAGCCGTGACCGAGGGGATCAGGCCGGCCCCGTGGCGCTCATTTCTTGCCGGGCCCCGGCGGCACGCCTCCGATCGCAGACTTCATGCGAGCGAAGGTCTGCGCCGCCCGGATGTCGAGCCTCTCGCGCAGCTCGACCTCGGGCACCAGCTCGACCTTTCGTGCGTTCCAGTCGCCGAGCGCCAGGGAATCAAGCCAGAGGCTGATGTCGCCGAAGCATATGGGGGTTTGCTTGCAGGAAGCGAGGGTCTCCTCGCGACGCTTCTGGAACACCTCGGGGAACGAGAGGGTCATCTTCCTGTACTCGTCCCCGACCAGCGAGAAGACGACAGGCAGCATGGGCGCCCCCGCGTACGAGAGGACCGGGTCCCCCGCCTCGGTGTCGAAGGGGGGCCAGAACACGACGCTCCCCTCGACCTGCCAGGCCTTCCCCTTGCCGTACTTCACGGGCACGATCTCGGTACCTGCGTCGCCCTTTTCCCACATCAGGAGCCGCTTCGAGGGCGTCGTCAGCGAGACCACGTAGTGCGTGTAGCAGCAGTGGGCGCCGATGGTGCGCTCGGTCATCACCAGCTCTGGCACGCCGTCGCCGGTGAGGTCGCCGCAGAACTCGCCCCACAGATCCATCTGGAGCGTCTCCTTGTCGAGCTTGTACTTGCGCCCGTGGGCCTCGTACACCCGCGAACCTCCGGGCCCGGACACCCGGACAAACCGCTCGAAGGAGAGCCCCGGCTCCTTCAGCACCTCGACCTTGAGGCCGTCGCACATCGTCGCGTCGCTCTCCTCGACCTTCACAAAGCCGGCAGGGAGAGGCTCGGGCCCCTGCGGCGATGGCATGGCGACCGGAGGGGCACTTGCCGACGCGGAAGCGGAGGCCGACACCGAGGCCGAGGGAGCGACGGGGGTGACCTCCGGGGTCGGCGCGGCGCTCACCGGCGGGGTCACGGCGGGCGACGGGGGGCTCTGACCCGTGCCCTGGGAGCAGGCGGCGGCCCAGGCCAGGGAGGCGACAGGCAGGAAGACGAAGCGACGCATACGCGACAAGTGTAGAGGTGATCCGGGAAAGAGAGATACCATCCGTTTCCCATGCCACTCTGGCGACTTTTCTTCCCCCTCACCGGTCTGTTCTTTTGCGCCTGCGAAGGCTCCGAGGATGAAACAAAGCAAGGAGCGTCGTCGTCCAGCGAGACGTCAGGGGCCACCACCTTCTGCGCCGTGCTCCGGGTCGAGGAGAAAAAGTGCGCGGACGGCGGTAGAGACACCGAGAGTTACATCGAGACCTGCGTGCAGAACGTGCCGAGCTGCGGCGACCTGCTGAAGAGCGCGTTCAACAAGACGGACAACACCCTCGAGTGCGTCACGACCGTCACGTTCCAGCTGAGCAAGTACAACGAGAACCTCAAGCCGTTCGCCGGTACGTGCGCCGATTACGAGAAGTATTTCAACAACCAGATCTCCTGCCTGCCCGCGGAGACAGGCTGCTCCTCCGGGGCTCCTGGCGGCGGCACCCCTGGCGGCGGCACCCCCGGCGGTGGAAGCCCGCCAGGGGGAAGCCCGCCGGGGTGATCAGGCCTCGGCCTTGCGCCCCAGCAGGGACGAGAGCCAGGCGCGCAGCCGCCGGAGCCTGTCCTTGCTGTCCTCGATGGCGAGGTAAAACACCGGCACCACGATCAGGGAGAGCAGGGTAGAGCTGACCACGCCGCCGATGACCGCGATGGCCATGGGGGCGCGGAACTCGCTGCCGTCGCCCTGGTTGACGGCGGTGGGCAGCATGCCGAGCACCATCGCGGCGCTGGTCATCAGGATGGGGCGGAGGCGCTCCGGGCCGGCCTCCAGGATGGCCTGGAGAGGTGATTCTCCCTGCTCTCGCACCCGGACGATGGCGCGGTCCACCAGCAGGATCGCGTTCTTGGTGACCAGCCCCATCAGCAGGATGATGCCGATCATCGCGCCCATCGCCATCGTGTTGTTGGTCACGAAGAGCCCCAGGATGGCGCCGACCAGCGCCAGGGGCAGGGTGAGCATGATGGTGAGCGGGTGGATGAAGCTCTCGAACTGGGAGGCGAGCACCAGGTAGATGAAGATGACGCCAAGGAGGAGGGCGACGCCCATGCTCGAGTTGGACTCTTCCATCTGCTTGATCTGCCCGTCGTAGTGCACCGAGACCGAGGTGGGCAGCCCGAGGCCGGCGATCTTCGGCTTGATCTCCGTCGAGATATCCCCCAGCGGGCGCCCCTTGGGGGAGGCCCAGATGGTGATCTGCCGCTGCCGATCCTCCCGCTCGATGACCTGGGGGCCCTCGCCGCGGACCAGCCGCGCCACGTCGAGCAGCTTCACCGGACCCCGCGGGGTCGAGAGCGTGACGCGCTCCAGGTCCAGGGCGTTGTTCCGGTCCTCGGGCCGCAGGCGCACCCGCACCGGGATCTCATCCTTGCCCTGCCGCAGCTTGGTCGCCTCTTCCCCCTCGACGGCCCCGCGGAGCGCCATCGCGATCTGCGCCACCGCCACCCCCTGCTCGGCGGCGCGCTGCCGATCGATCTCGACCTGCAGCTCGGGTCGGCCCGGGGTATATTTGACCTGGATGTCCTCGACACCGGGGGTGTTCTTGAGGACCGCCTCGACCTTGTTCGCGGCGGGGACGATCTCGTCGTAGGAGGTGCCGCGGACCGAGATCATGATGGGGGCCTCGGTGGCGGCGCCCTCGACGAAGGCGGGGTCGGTGACGGTGACCTTGGGGACGCCCTGATCGGCGAGGGCCTTGCGGGCGGCGTCCTTGATGTCGCCGAGGGGGATGGAGGGGCGCTCGGCCTTCTTGGAGGTGACGACCCGCCAGGAGACCTTGTTGGTCTCGCCGCTGGGGCCGATGACGGCGAAGACGACGCGGGCCTGGGGGTGCTTGAGGAAGGCCTCTTCCGCCAGGAGGGAGACGCGGGCGGTCTCGTCGAGGGAGGAGCCCGCGGGGAGCTCGGCCTCGACGACGAACTGGCCGCGGTCCTCGGCGTTGACGAACTCGGAGCCCATGAGGCCGGCGACCCAGCCCATGAGGACGAGGCTCCCGAAGGCGAGGCCGGCGACGGCGATCTTGCGGCGCACGGCCCAGTGGAGGAGCGCGCCGTAGGTGCGGTCGAGGGCGGAGAAGAAGAGCTCGAAGGGGCGCTTGAGGGCGTCGAAGCGGGAGGGTTTGCCGTGCTCGACGGTCTTGGAGAAGCGGGAGGAGAGCATCGGGTCGAGGGTGAAGGCGACCACGAGGGAGATGAGCACGGAGGCGGAGACGGTGATGCCGAACTGGCGGAAGAACTGGCCGACGATGCCGTCCATGAAGGCCACCGGGGCGAAGACGGCCACGATGGTGAGGGTGGTGGCGAGGACGCTGAGGGCGATCTCCTTGGTGCCTTCGAGGGCGGCGGTGAAGGGGTCCTGACCGCGCTCGAGGTGCTTGAAGATGTTCTCCCGGACCACCACCGCGTCGTCGATGAGGAGGCCGATGGCCAGGCTGAGGCCCAGCAGCGTCATCATGTTGAGGGTGTAGCCCAGGGCGTACATCACGAAGAAGGTGCCGATGACGCTGGTGGGGAGGGCGACGGCGCTGATGAGGGTCGAGCGCAGGTCGAGCATGAACAGCAGGATGACCAGGATGGCCATGGCGCCGCCGAAGACGATGGCGATCTCGACCTCGTGGGCGTTCTCCCGGATGAAGACCGACTGGTCGAAGAGCAGCTCGGGCTTGATATCGGGGGGGAGCTGGGACTGGACCTGGGCCAGGCGCTCCTTGAGGGCATCGGCGACCGCCACCGAGTTGCGACCGGACTGCTTCTGCACCTCGAAGCTGACCGCCTGCTCGCCGTTGGCGCGGATGCGGGTGCGGAGCTCCTCGTAGCCGTCGGTGACCGAGGCCACGTCCCGGAGCCGCACCGCGGAGCCGTCCTGGGCGTTGGCAATGACCACGTTGCGGACCGCCTCCGCGTCCGGGAGCTCGCCCACGGTGCGCACGCTGATCTCGCGGGCGCCCTCGTCAAAGTGACCCGCTGGCACCGTCAGGTTCGCCGCTCGCAGACGCGCCGACACCACCGAGGGGTCGATGCGGAGCGCGTCCATCTTGGCCCGGTCAAGTTCGACCTGGATCTCGCGAGCGGCGCCGCCCTTGATCTGGACCGAGGCCACCCCCTCGACCTGCTCGAGCTGGGGCTTGAGCACGTCGTCCGCGAGCTTTCTCAGCTCGGAGAGGGGCCGTTGCCCCCGCAGGGTGTAGATCAGGATGGGGGTCGCGGACACGTCGAGCCGGCTGATGCTTGGCTCCTTCACGTCCGCCGGGAGCTTGAAGCGGGTCTGGGCGATGCGGTCGCGCACGTCAGCCGCGGCCTCGGTGATGTTCACCCCGAGCTTGAACAGGATGACCACGGTGCCCAGGCTCTCGCGCGAGAAGCTCTTGACCCGGTCGATGCCGTTGAGGCTGACCACCGAGTCTTCGAGGGGGCGCACCACGAGGGTCTCGACCTCGCTGGGGCTGGCGCCGGGGTAGGGTACGTTGACGACGACGACCGGGAAGGAGACGTCGGGGAAGAGGTCGGTGCCCAGGCGCTTGAAGCCGACGATGCCCATGACCAGCAGGGCCACGGCGCACATGACGGTGAAGACAGGGCGCCGGATGGCGATGGCGGAGAGGTTCATCGGGCAGCCTCCGGGGCCGCGACCTGCACCTCCTGGCCGGCCAGCACCTCGGCGGGCGGGGACGCCACCACGTCGTCGCCCTCGCCCAGGCCCGCGCGCACCAGCAGGGCGCCGTCGGGGGCCAGGGCGAAGGTGACCTTTCGGATCTGGAGCTTGCCGCCGGCCACCAGCACCACTTCATCCTGGGAGCCGGGGCGCCGCGCGGTCGCCGGCAGCCGCAGCACCGACTGGGCGCCGCCGCTGCGGATGGTGGCCCGGACGAAGGAGCCCGCAAGCAGCGGATCTTCCTCGTTGGGGACCTCGGCCTCCAGGGGGACGCGCCGGGTGGCCGGGTCCACCGAGCGTAGCACCGCGATGACCTTGCCCTTCACCGTGCGCTTGCCCTGGAGCACCTGCACCTCGGACCCGACCTGCACCAGCCCCACGTCCGCCTCGCCCACGGTCGCCGAGAGCCGCAGCCGCGAGGTATCCTGGAGATGCACCAGCGGGGTCCCCGCGCCGACCACGGCACCGGGGCCCGTCGGAGCCCGCGTCACCAGCCCGGCGAAGGGCGCCGTCAGCGTGTGGTTCCCGGCGTTGACCGAGGCCAGCGCCACCTGGGCCTTCGCCGCCTCGACCTGGGCCATGACCAGCGACAGCTGGCCCTTCGCCTGGGTGCCGGTGGCCTCGCCCATCGCCCCCGCGCTCACCACCTCGGAGGTCCGCCGCTCGTTGTCCTGCGCCAGGGCCAGCTGGGCCTGCGCCGCCTTGAGCTGGGCCTGCGCCGCCCGGATCTGGGCCCCCGCCTCGGAGGCGTCGAGCACCGCCAGCGGCGCCCCGCTCTTGACCTGATCCCCCACCTTGACCCGCACCGCGGCGATGCGCCCGGAGGCCTTGAAGCCCAGGTCCGCCTCGTGCCACGGCATCAGCGTACCTTCGAGCTGCACCACCGGCTCCCAGCTGGCCCGGGTCGCCCGGATCACCTGCACTTTTGGCAGCTCCTTGCCGGCCGCCGTCGCCTTGACCGACGCCACCTCGCGCTCCTTCGCGATCTGCGCCTGCTGCTGCATCTTCCCCTGGACTCGTACCCCCAGGAGACCAAAAAACCCCAGCGTGCTGGCCAGGATCAATAGCTTGATGGGCCCCGATGCTTTCGGTGCCGGAGGGATCGTCGCCGTCATTGTTTCCTCTTCCGCTCCAGATTCCTGACCATGCAGTCAAATTGCGCGATGTACTCGAAGGTGCCCACGGCCCGGGCCGTGAAGCGCTCCATCTCGAGGACCATGGCCCTCAGATCGGGCCTCTTCGTCTGCCTCACCACCCGCCGCGCCAGGCCGTCGTAGGCCCCCGCCAGCGCCAGGCTGATCAGCTCGATATCCAGGTCTTTCCGGTAAATCCCCTGGGCCACCCCCCAGCGCAGCCACCGCCCGATCACCTGCTGGTACTGCTGCTCCAGCTCCTCGATCAGGTACCCGAAGGACGCGCTCCCGCCGCCGCACAGCAGCAGCCCCACCACCCCACGGTTCACCCACAGAAACTCGAAGGTCTCCACCCCCCGCTGCAGCTGCTGCTCGAACAGCTCTTCCAGGTCGAAGGACCCCGGCGGCGGCGGGTCGTCCACGCAGCTCGATAGCCGCGCCACCAGCGTCTCCACGATCTGCCGGAAGGCCTCTTCCTTGCTGGCAAAATGCAGGTAAAACGACCCCTTCGAGCGCCCCGCCCGCGCCGTGATCTCCTCGACCTTCGCGCGGTCCAGCCCGTGCTCCACAAAGACCGCCTCCGCGGCCTTCAGCAGCTCGATCTTCGCCCTCGGGTCCTGCGGTCTCGCCATTTCCTGACTGGCGGGTCATGTACGTCCAGGAACCCTCCCGGTCAAGTCCCCCTTGCCCTCGACCTGCTCTTCTGCCCATAAAGCAGCTCGCGAGGAGCACCACCCCATGTCAGAAGAACCCCGGATGGTCCAGTGCCGCAAGCTCGGTCAGCTGCTGCCCGGCCTCAAGCGCCCGCCTTACCGCAACGAGCTGGGTCAGCGCATCTACGAAGAGGTCTCCCAGCAAGCCTGGGACCAGTGGCTCAAGGACTCGGTCAAGTTCATCAACACGTACCGCGTCGACCTGGCCAGCCCCGAAGGCCAGAAGTTCATGGTCAAGCAGACCTCGATCTACTTCGGCTACGAGGAAGGCGAAGTGGCCCAGACCGCCTGGGTCCCTCCCCCCAAGCCCTGACCTTCAGCGACGCGCTCGCGCCGAAGGACGCGCCGAGGGGGGCAGCGCCGGCGCAGCGGTCGCCCCGCTCATCGACGAGGCCGGGGCCCTCGCGCTGCCGACCCCCGGTGCGGTCCTGTTCCTGAGCTGATCTCGCTCGCTCTTCAGGAGATCCCGCTCCATCGTGAGCGCCGTCTGGGTCCGGGTGAGGGCCTCCACCTCCGCCGTGCAGGTCTGCTGCTGGGCCCTCCGCTCCCCCTCGCAGCGCTCCAGCCGGGCGCTCATCGCCCCGCCCTCCGCCCGCTGCCGCTCGGCCTCCTGCCGCTGCGCTCGCTCCTGGTGCAGCTCGTCGTGGCACCGCCGGGCGTCCTGCGCGTGGGCCCCCAGCAGGCCCTTGCACTGATCCAGACCGGAGACCTGCTCCACCGCCTGCTGCTGGCTGCTGAGCAGCTCCTCGGTGCACTGGCGCAGGTGCTCTTCCTTCTGGCGCTGCGCCCCCAGCGCCAGGACGCCCACGGCCCCGGCGGCCCCCAGGGCCCAGGCCGCGGCGCGCCCCAGCTGGCGGCGGCGCTGCTGGAGGTGCTCGCTCTCCAGCAGCACGGCCAGCTGGGCCCGCGCCTGCTTCATCGAGGGGCGAGCCGCCGGGTCCAGCGCCATCCAGCCGGTGAGCACGTCGGAGAGCCGGTCCCGGGCGGCCTCCGGCAGGTTGCGGAGCGCCCCGTAGCGCAGCGGGCAGGCGGCCCGCTCCAGCGAGGCCCGCTCCAGCACCAGCGCGGCGTCCTCCAGGCTGGCGGTGCGCTCGGCCTCGACCCCGGGGAACCACGCGTCCCCGACCAGCGCATGGAGCAGCGTGGCCCCCCAGTTGTAGGTGTCGATGGCCTCGGTCAGCGCCTCCTGCGAGGGCTCCCCCCGGACGCAGGCCATCAGGGCGCGGCGCTGCTCGGGGGCGGCGTAAAGCAGGGTCCCGGCCACAGGCTGGGAGGCCCGGGCGGGGGCCGCGGCGCCGAGGTCCAGCAGCAGCGGGAAGCGAGACTGCTGGAAGGACGCCAGGAACAGGTTCTCCGGCTTCACGTCCTGGTGCCGGAGCCCCACCGCGTGGAGCACCTCCAGCCCCTCGGCGATCGGGCCGAAGACGTCGAAGGCCTCCCGGGGGGAGAGGCAGCGGGAGCGCAGCAGATCCTCCAGCGAGGAGCCGGTGTAGAGCGGCATCGTGAACCACACGTACCCCTCCCCTACCCCGTGATCGGCGAGCTGCACGATGTTGGGATGAGCCACCGCCGACAGCAGCTTCAGCTCCCGCTCCACGTTGCGACCCGAGTACACGCTGCTGTCCAGCAGCTTCAGCGCCACGTGGTGCTGGGGAAGATCGGCGCGCTCGGCCCGGTACACCCGGCCAAACTGACCGGTGCCCAGCAGCCTCCCCAGGCGGTAACGCCCTCCCACCAGGGCCCCCTCCGCTGGCAGCCCTTCCGGCCTCCGCTCGCTGGCCATCCGGACCGGCATCCCGGGGCAAAAGAGGAGGGTCTTGCTCGGATCGGACGCCTGCATGAACCCATTTTTCCCGGTGCTGCCCCCGAGGGCCAACAACCAGACGAGCCCCCGTCTCGTCTCACCTCACCCCCGGTAACCAAGGGGAACAAATCGACGCTGCGAGGCCGAGTAGATCGTGTCCACGCCGCTCCGCCCCCGCAGGCGCAGCAACAGCGCCCCCTCGCTCGCCAGCAACCCCACCTTGAGCGCCGTCAGCAGACGCTCCCGCGCCGCGTCGATCGCCGGCCCTCGCTCCACCGGCACCTCCGCGACGGCTGGCCTGGCGACCGCCGCCCTCGCTGCCACCACCTTCGCCACCACCGGCTTCCCCACCGGCGCAACCGGAGCCGCCGGTGCCACCGGAGCCGCTGGTGCCGCTGGTGCCGCCGGTACCGGCGCCGCAACCACCGGAGCTTTCTTTGCACGAGACCGGGTGGATGGCGCCGGCGTCGGGCTCTCCGAGGGCGGAGGCCCGGGCGGCGGAGTCACCTCCGCAGGCTCCACACGAGGGGCCACCGGTTTCCGCTTCCCCCTGCTCACAGCCTCCTTCTCCCCCGCAGCCGCAGCCGCAGCCGCAGCCGCAGCCGCAGCCGCAGCCGTGATCGTCGCCGCAGCCCCCTCGCTCCGGGTGGATTCAAGGGTCGGGCTAGCAGGTACAGGAGCGGTTCCCACCGGGGTTGCGGTCAGCGCATCGAGGAAGACCGCCCGGGCCAGTGTATGGAGCTGCTCTACATCCCGATCCCATCGAGGATCCTGGTCTGGACGTGCGGCCCACCACTGCGCATCGAACCAGTCGAGGGAGGCCTCGGCATCGAGGGAGCGTGGCTTGCGTGCGGCGAGGGCACGCGCCTCGGCGAGGGCGCTGCGCTGCTCGTCGGACCAGGGTCGTGCGGAAACGCCATAGACGGAGCGCCCGTCCTCGACCCTGCCGGTATCGACCCACCACCGATCGACCGCGAGGCCCCAGGAGGAGGTTCGCTGGCTGGCCGGCACGTAATCCTCGGATGTATAGAAGATCCGTATGGACCCGGGATCGGAGAAGTCAACGGTCAGCATGGGACCGGGGAGGCTAGCGCAAGCCGGGCGCGGGGAGAGGGCGGAACGAGAACGTCCTGGGCCCGGCGGACAGGGCGGCCGCCAGGGGCCACCGGCCCTCCCTGTCGTAGCGTACAGGGCGGCCGCTGGCTGCGGTGCGGTGTCTTGAGCTCAGGGGTTCTTCTTTTCTCGCAGGGATTCCCGGAGTTTCGCGTGGTTCAGCAGGATGTCCTTGAG
>JALOQB010000428.1 GCA_025453595.1 Polyangiaceae bacterium | reverse complement strand
CGGATGCGGCCGCGATCGAAAGCCGTCTGGCAAATCTCGCGAGTGCCAAGGGCAACATCGTCATCGACATGAGCAAGGTGGCCTTCATCGCCTCCATCGGATTGCGTCATCTGGTGATGACGGCGAAAGCCGTGGCGCGAAATGCCGGCAAGATGCTCCTTCTGGACCCCAATCCACTGGTGACGGAGGTGCTTGAAATTTCTGGTCTGCAGGGAATCCTTCCAATAGTCAGGTCCGAACAAGAGGCACTCGCAGCCTTGCGGAAGTGAAGCCGCAGATGACCGGTTTGGCAAACATGCAGAAGCGGGCCTTTGCTGCCAACCAACAGAGCGTGGGTGTCATAGACAAATGGATCGCAGAGATTGCGCGTGGGGCTGGATTGGATGACCGCACCGCCTTTGCGGCCCGGCTTTGCATTGCAGAGCTTGCCAACAACGTCATCCAGCATGGGCGTGTAACGCCAGATGACCAAATCACGGTGACGATCCATCCTAGCAGGGAGCGCCTGGACATCGAGTTCCAGGACACCGCGACCCTGGGTGTACTTCAAGACGGCCTGGCCCTGGCGTTTCGCGAGCTGGGGTACCGGATTCACCGCGACGCAAAGCGCTGAAAACGCAAGCTCACCCCCGAGGTCCGGTGCCCCGGCTGCTGTTCGCCGTGGTGCGGCCCTTCCGGCAATTTTTCCGCACCGAGGCCGCCGGCGGCATCCTGTTGATGGTGGCCTCCGTGGTCGCGTTGCTGTGGGCCAACTCGCGCTGGTCCGCCAGCTACGAGGGCCTGCTCCACGTGCCGATCACGCTGACGGTGGGCGGCAAGGGTCTCACCTGGCCCCTGCACCACTGGATCAACGACGCGCTGATGAGCGTCTTCTTCCTGGTCGTGGGCCTCGAGATCAAGCGAGAGCTGCTGGTCGGCGAGCTACGCTCTCTGGGCCGGGCGATCCTGCCGGCGATCGCGGCGCTGGGGGGCATGCTGGTGCCTGCGGCGATCCATTTCGCGCTCAACCGCGGGGGCGAGGCGCAGGCCGGCTGGGGGGTCCCGATGGCGACCGACATCGCCTTCGCCCTGGGCTGCCTCGCCTTGCTGGCGGGCCGGGTCCCCTCGTCGCTGGTGGTCTTCCTGATGGCGCTGGCGATCTTCGACGACCTCGGGGCCATCCTGGTGATCGCGCTGTTCTACGGGGGTCCGCTCCAGACCACGGCCCTCGGCGTCGCGGGGGGGCTCACCCTCGCGCTGGCGGGGTTGAGCTGGCTCGGGGTGACGCGCATCTGGCCTTACCTGGTGCTGGGCGGGGCCCTGTGGGTGGCGGTGCTGCAGAGCGGGATCCACGCCACCATCGCCGGCGTGGTGCTGGGCCTTTGCATCCCGGCCCGCGGGTCCCGGCGCCCCACCGAGGCCCTGGAAGACCTCGACCGGGCCGTGTCGCGGCTGCGGCGCAGCGCGCAGAGCCAGGACCTCGACGCCACCGGCCCCCTCGGCGCCCTCGAGCGCCACCTGGAGGCCGTCCAGCCCCCTCTCGATCGCATCGTGCACGGGCTCCACCCCTGGGTCGCCTTCGGCATCGTCCCCATCTTCGCCATCGCCAACGCTGGCGTCGCGATCCACGGCGACATCGGCGCCATGGCCCTGTCCGGCGCCTCCCTCGGCGCCGCGCTCGGCCTGTTCCTCGGCAAGCCCCTCGGCATCTTCGGCGCCACCTGGATGGCCATCCGCGCCGGGATCGCCCCGCGACCGACCGGCGCCAGCTGGCCCCAGATCCTCGGCGTCTCGATGCTGGCTGGCATCGGCTTCACCATGAGCATCTTCGTCGCCACCCTCGCCTTCCCCCAGACCCCCGCGCTCCAGGACGCCTCCAAGGTCGGGATCTTCGCCGGCTCTGGCCTCAGCATGATCGCGGGGCTCAGCCTCCTGGCCGCCGTGGGCCGCAAGCCCTCCCCCCAGGAGTCCGCGGAGGACCTCGAGATTCACCTGGAGCTCCCCCGGTTTGCCGAGGGCTTCGTCGTCGAGACCTGGGTCGCCCAGGGCGAGCTGGTGGGCCGCTCCCTCCGCGACCTCGATTTTCGCAACCGCCACGGCCTCAGCGTCCTGGGCCTCCACCGCGCCCAGGGGCGTGGGCTCGAGCCGGTCAGCGCGGCCTACGTCGTCACCGCCGGGGACGCCCTGCTGCTGGTGGGCACCCAGGAGGACATGACCCGCTTCCTCGCCCTCTCCGCTGCCCCTGCCCACGACCAGGCGCCCTCGCCCGAGGGGCTCCCCGACCTCGCCGGATGAGCCCCCAGTGCCGCGCCAGCCGCGCGCGACCTGCACACCACCGAGCGTCGCTGCCCTCAGGCGACCTGATCGAGCCGCGGTCGGTTGCGCCACTCGCCGGGCTTGCCCACCGGCACCCCGAGCGCTCGCTCCAGCAACGCCTCGGTCAGCCCCGGATGCTCGCGGCACAGCGCGCGCACCTTGCGGTACGTGACCTGCTCGAAGAGCCCCAGCGCGTCCTTGCTGCTGAGCGCCGTCCGCGCCGGGCTCGCGTACAGCGGCCTCGGATGCTCCAACCGCAGCACCGCGCCGACCCCCGCCAGCACCCGCTTCTTCGTCAGCGCTGGCATGCCGTAGTGGAGCAGATCCCGGTCCAGCCCCTCCTCCTCGAGGGCCCGGCTCAGGCCCGCCACGAAGCCCAGCAGGTGCGTCCCGTGGCCCGGCGTGGGCAGGTCGTTGACCACGCTGAGCACACGCCCTTCTCCCTGCGGCAACCACTGCAAGGCGACCTCGGCCTCCAGCACCCCGCCGGCCTCGCAGGCCCCCTCGGCGGTGAAGCGCGCCACCGCGGGCAACCGGCCTGAACCCAGCTGCTCTTGCAGGTACGACGGCAACCCGCCCTCTCGCTGCAGCACCCGCTCTCCCTCCCCTGCCCGGACCACGATCCGCAGCCCCGCGTGCAGCGCCGCCAGCAGCGCCCCTCGCTCCTCGAGCATCGACCGCTGCAGCGCGCTCGCCTCGATCACCACCGTGCGCCCGCGCCCGCTCTCCCCCGCGAGCCAGCCCCGCAACCGCTCCGTCAGCCGACCCACGTCGGCCTCGGACCCGGAGAGCAAGAGCACGTCAGCGCAGGATTCTTCGGCGTACATGGGGCGCATGGTCGCGCCAAGATACGACGCATTTCGACCCAAATCAGCCAGGAGCCGCGGAAAAATCCGCCCCCGATGCCCCCCGTCCCCTCACTCGTGGAGCACCGTCTGGGTCGCGGGGCTTAGATCCTTGTCCCACCGGATCCCGTGCCAGCCCTCCGGCAAGGGCGGGTCGGTCCAGTCAAAGAGCCACTTGCCGTCCAGCGCCGAGACGTTCACGCACCCCGCGCTCATCTTCTCCCCCCAGTTGTCGTGCCAGTACGCGACATGCAGCGCGTGAGGCCCATGGAAATTCTGCGTCCACGGCACGTCCGAGTGGATGAAATCGTGCGGCGCCACCATCGTCGCGGTGGCAAATTTCCCCGTGATCACCCAGGTCCCCACCGGCGTCGCGGCCGTCTCCACCGGGTCCAGCCCCCGCGTCGGTAGCCCCCCTCGCCCTGGCGACACCATCGTCACGTACACCGGCTTCGTCCCCTCGTACGCGATCATCCAGCCCCCGAGGATGCTGATCTCCAGCCACGTCTGCCGCCCCTTCGGCCCTCGCCCCGTCCGGTCTTCCCCTCCCACCGGCGCCCCCCACGGCGTCTGCGCCTGCGGTGTCGGGATCACCGCGTCCTTCTCCTTCACGTACAGCCCCCCTTCCACCTCCCAGAAGACCTCCTTCCCGACGCGCTCTTTCTTCCCCGTGAGCGGGACCCACGACAGCCTCGCCCACTCCTCCCCGGTCGCCTTCGCTTCCCCCCCCTCCAGCCGGTACTGCGGCCGCCCCTTCCCTCGAAAATACGCCAGCGGCAGCCTCGCCTTCGCCCCGGGCCCCGCCAGCTCCAGGCCGCGAAACGGCGAGACAGGGTAGGTCTTTACCCGGTCCTTGGGGACCCACATCAGATCCCCTGACAGCAACCAGGAGCGCCCCTGCTCGTCCACCCAGTCCCGGGACCAGGCCACCGTCGAGAGCGGCAGCAGGCGCCGCCGCTGCTCCTGCAGCGTCCGGGGCAAGGCCGGCAAGGTCAGGGGCTCCGAGGAACCCGGCGTCAGGTCGATGCCTTGAAGGCTCGGGTGCACCGCGCCGCCGGCCCGCGCCTCCGCCACGCGCTTGAGGTGCTCGTCGTACTGGAATTCCCGGTTGCGCTGCGCCTCCACGGTGGGCGGGCGGGTGTAGCGCTCCAGGCCCGTGGATTCGCCGTAGCGGTGGGGCCAGGCCGAGCTCTTGTCGGGCGCGTAAGGCCGCAGCGCCACCAGCACCGGGTCCTGGGGGTCCAGCGTCGCCCGCTCGTTCCCCTTGTCGACGCAGACAAACCCCTGGGGCTTCACCTCGTACCAGGCGTCGCAGCCGCTCCCCGAGCTCACCGGCTTCCCGGTCTTGAGCTCGGCGTGGCCGCCGAGCCACAGGAACCCGAGCCAGCCGCTCGACAGCGACGGCTGGTAGTGCACCCACACGAAGCGCGTCTTGGCGTAGACCCGCGGGCCCTCGCCGCCCTCCCCGGCTGGCTGTAGATTTTTTCCATAGGATACCGGCACCACCGCGACGCCGGAGGACGCCGCGGAGGCGAGCGGGTTCACGGCGGCCGGGTTCACGGAGGCGACAGGGGCCAGGGACGCGGCAGGGGCCGCAGGGCTGCCCCCCGCGGAGGAGGCGGTCGAGGCGAGGGGGCCCGGGTCAGCGGGGCGCTCGCAGCCGAGGGAGCCGGCGAAGCCCGCGAGGAGCAGGGGGAGAGCGATCCGGGGGGCCATGAGGGCGGTCTACAACGGCAGGGGGAGGCGTGCCAAAAAGCTCATGACATCGAGGCTCGCATGCGGACGAACAGGCCGTCCGGATCGTCGACGTGGACCCAGTGGCCGGCCTCCGGGAGCACATGGACCTGGAGCCGCCCCGAGGAGCGGGCCGCGGCGGCCTCGGCCCTGGCTTTTTCTGCCCCGTCAAACACGCGAGATTTCCCGCCGATGACCAGGTGCGAGCGGCGCGAGGGCGGGGCGGCTTCGAGGGCAGGCCAGAGGTCGCGGACGAAGTAGTCGTCGAGCATGGCGCGGAGGGCGGGCAGATCGAGGCCGAGAGCAAAGCCGTCGCCCTGCCGGTCCAGGTTCATCGCGAGCCACCGGGCGGTGCCTTCCTCAAGGCCCTGGGCGACGATGCGGTCCACGAACTCCTGGCGAGACGCGAAGGAGAGGCCCGCCCGTTCGAGGGCCGCGAAGACCTGCAGGGTGCCTTCGGAGCCGCGACCTCCGGGGCGAGGGCCCGGCATCGCGTCGAGGATCCAGGCCAGCTCCAGCTCGGGAGCGTGGTGCTGGAGGAAGGCGAGGGCCACCTTGCCCCCGAAGCTGTGGCCGGTGATCCCCGCGATGGGCCCCGGGACCAGGGACCGGAGCGCCAGGAGATCCGCCGCCGCCGCCGCCACCGAGGCCCCCCCCGGGAGCCCCCGGGACGCGCCGTGAAACCGCAGGTCCACCAGCGCCGCGCCCCAGGACGGGCAGGCATCGACCAGGCGACGGGCCAGGGCCCGCAGGTTGTTGCCGCTGCCCAGGATGCCATGCAGGAACAGCATCCAGCGCTGCGGCGGCGAGGGAGGGGCGATGAGGGTGTGGTGCACCACGGAGGGCATGGCGGCGCTCTACCACGGCGCAGAGGCCTTCGCAGCGGGGTGCGCTCTCTGGCAGGATGGCCTCGATGCCACCGCAGCGCCCCCCGCGCCCCCCCGCCCCCACTCCACCGGCCCCGCCCCGCGGGCCTGCGCGCCCGAA
>JALOQB010000125.1 GCA_025453595.1 Polyangiaceae bacterium | reverse complement strand
CGCCGGCGGCGTCGCGGTCATCAAGGTCGGTGCCGCCACCGAGACCGAGATGAAGGAGAAGAAGGCCCGCGTCGAGGACGCCCTCAACGCCACCCGCGCGGCCGTCGAGGAGGGCATCGTCCCCGGCGGCGGCGTGGCCCTCATCCGCGCCCAGAAGTCCCTCGAGACCCTCAAGCTCAACGATGAGCAGCGCTTCGGCGTCAGCATCATCCGTCGCGCCATCGAGGAGCCCCTCCGCCAGATCGTCGCCAACGCCGGCGAGGAAGGCTCCATCGTGGTCAACAAGGTCCGCGAGGGCGCCGGCACCTTCGGCTACAACGCGGCCTCCGGCGAGTACGGCGACCTCCTAGCCATGGGCGTCATCGACCCCGCCAAGGTGGTCCGCACCGCCCTGCAGAACGCCTCCTCGGTCGCGGGCCTCATGCTCACCACCGAGTGCCTTGTGGCCGAGAAGCCCAAGGACGAGAAGCCGGCTGCCGGCGGCCACGCGGGCCACGGCCACGGCGACTTCTGAGCAACGTCAGGGCTCTAGCTCAGCCCTGAGGCGTTGAACCGAACCCTTGCCTTCGCTGGCAGGGGTTTGGTCGTTTTGGGCCTCTCCAAGGGTCAACCGTCCAGCACGGCGTTGGCGTCGTGGTTGCCTGCGGTTACGCTGACGCCATGGAACTGGCAGATGCAGTGCAGGTGGCAGGAAACCCCAGCACTTCACCTGACCAGCTCCTCTCCCTGTACCAGTATCCTGCCCCGATGGTGCGGGAGGCCCTGGCCAGGAACCCATCCACCCCACTCTCGTTGCTGGGGCGTCTGGGGTGTCAGTTCCCCAAGGCGCTCATCTCCAATCCGCTGCTCTCTGTACTCGCTTTGACAGCGCCAACAGAGCTCACCACCGTGCTCCAGGAAGCAGCAGAGTCGCTCTTCTTTGAGCCCAGCGCACCGCCGTGGATCCTGCAGATCGCCCTGGCCCAACCCAACATTTCCCCGCGTATATCCCGACTTGTGACATCGTCTCAGCTGTCTCCTTCGGAGCAGCTACGCCTCGCTTACTGCGAAGATCCGCAGGTGAAGGCGGGCCTGGCGTGCCGACCCGAGCTCGGGGCAGAGGCTGCCCGGCAGCTGGCCCAGGATCGCTCCGCCATCCTCCGCGCCCAGATCGCGCTGCGGGACGACCTGGACCCTTCGGTCCGCGCCGCCCTGATGGTTGATTCCGATCCTACCGTCCGTGTGGCGGCCCGCCGTGGGCCAGCTCGACCCCATCTGTTCCTGGAGGCGCATCATGGACTCGCTTCTGATACCAGAGAGGGCTCGGAGGGCGCGAACAAGGATGCCGCCGTGGTGGCGTTGTTGCCAGGCTGTCTGTTGGCCATGGTGGCGCACGGGCACGGGAAATGGGGGGATGAGGTATCCGTGAGGGTGCGAGACTTGCTCCTGCAAACGCTGGCGCCCCTGGTGGGTCGAGCTGCGCCCGCAGAACAAGGTGAAGCGCTGCTGGCCTCGCTTCAGTCCGTGAACCTCACCCTCTGCACCGGGTATGGCAAGGCCGCCATGACGACAGTGGCAGCGATTCTGTTGAATCAGGAACGGGTCTGGATTGCCCATGTCGGGGATTGCCGCGTCCACCGTTTCCGCTCCGGGCGCCTTGAAGCGTTGACAGAGGATCATTGCCTGCTCAACGAATACAGGAAAAATCATCCTCATCTGACTCAACAGCAATTGGCCACCCTCCCTCACGCCGATGTCTGCACACGAGGCTTCGGGATGTACCCCTGCGAACCCCTGGTCGAGCTGCGGGAAGAACTGCTGGCTCCTGGCGACGTTTTTGCGCTCTGTACCAACGGCGTTCACGCGGGCATCTCGGCGGGGGAGTTGGCGACCATCTTGCGTCAGGGGGCAGATGACCCCCCGCAATGCGCCGAGGCCCTGGTCACCGCGGGCCTTCGCCAGGAGGGGGCCACGAGCGCCTCGGCGGTGGTCGTGGCATGGCCCTCTGGTGAGCCCGGCTAACAGCTTGCAGCCCAGGTCCCCGAGCGCCTCGACCAGCACCCCCTCGAGCTGGGCGCTGTTCTCGGCCCCCAGGTAGAGCGGCACGGTGCCGTTGGGATCCGCCGCGACGTAGCCGGTGGGGCCCTGCTTGCAGGCCGTGGCAAAGTTGGTCGCGGTCTGCCCGGCGCAGGCCATGTCGTTCAGGAACGCCAGCCCCACGCCGCTCGGGGACGCGCTCTTGCCAAAAAAGCCCACCGTGAAGGTCTTGATGCCGCTCGCGGCGAGCTGCTGGACCCGCAGCAGCGGGTCCGGATCGGGGCAGGTGTTGGCCCAGTCCACGCCGTCCGTCACCAGCACCACGTACTGCGCGCGACCCGGGGTCAGGTTGCCGGTCAGGTAGGTCGATGCGGTGATCAGCGCCTCCCCGGTCGGTGTGCTGAAGCAGAGCTTGGCGGTCTTGGGGCCAAGCTTGCTGGCGATCTGGTTGCTGGCGTTCAGGGTCGGCGGAACGACCACCTCGCCAGGCTCGCAGGCCGGGTTGGTGGCCTGCTTGGACCCGGTGACCTGCTCCGCCAGCGTCACGCAGGCCTCGCCCCCCGGATCCCTCGGCCACAGCTCCAGGCCAAACCGGAACTGCTTCTCCTGCGCGCTGACCACCTGCTTGATTCCATCGAGCGCCTGGTACCACTTGGACGAGGCGTAGTCGGGGGCGTCCGTGGGGATGTCGCCGTCCGGGGTCCGGAACATGGTGAGGGTCCGATCCAGCGCGAAGAGCACCTCGGGGGCGTCGCACTGGACCTGGCAACCACAGCAGAGCGAACCCGCCACGCTCTGCAGCGCCGCGGTGAGCTGGGCCCCGCTGTCGGCCTGCAAGAAAAGCGGCGGGACCTTGGGGTCGATGGCGGTCAGGTTCCCCTGACCATCGTCCTTGCAGGGCCCCGGGAACCCCTTGGCGGTGCCGCCCGCGCAGGCCAGGTTGTTCAAGAATTCCAGCCCCACGCCGCTGGTCGAGGCCCCCGACGACGAGAAGCCCACGATGAAGGTCTTGATCCCCTCGGCCTTCAGCTTCTGCACCTCGAGCAGCGGGTCCGGATCGGGGCAGGTGTTGGCCCAGTCCGCCCCGTCCGTCACCAGCACCACGTACTGATCACGCCCCTCCTCGCTGCTCTGCTTCAGGTGATCCTTCGCCGTGATCAGCGCCTGCCCGGTCGGCGTGCTGAAGCACAGCGTCGTGCTCGCCGGATCCAGCAGCGACTGGATCTGGGCCCCCCTGTTCAGGCCCGTCGGGATCGTGATCTCACCAGGCTCGCAGGCCGGGTTGGTGGCCTGCTTGGATTTGGTGACCTGCTCCGCCAGCGTCACGCAGGCCCCGCCCCCCGGATCCTTCGGCCACAGCTCCAGACCGAACCGCACGGTCGCATCCGCTGGCGGCGTCACCATCTGCTCGATCGCCGTCACCGCCTGGTACCACTTCGAGCTCTTGTACTCCGGCGCATCCGTCGGTGTCTCCCCCGCCGGTGTCGCATGCATGGTCAGCGTGCGATCCAGCACGATCAGCATGTCCGGTGGCTTGCACGAAGGACCACCGCCCTGACCGCTGGCGCCCGCGCCACCCATGCCCGCGCCACCCATGCCTGCGCCCCCCATCCCGCCCCCACCCGCCCCGCTTCCTCCGGAGCCCGAGGCCCCGCCCTCTCCCGCTGCTCCCCCGCCCCCCGCGCCGCTGCCCCCAGCCCCTCCCGTGCCCCCCGCGCCGGCCTGGCCCGCACCGCTGGACCCGGCCTCGCCGCTCTGTCCGGAAGTTCCGGACCCAGCCTGGCCCGCGCCGCTGTTCCCGCCGGCCCCGGCCCCGGCGGTTCCGCCCGCGCCGCCTTCCCCGCTGGAGCCCGAGGCCCCCGCCTGTCCGGAACTTCCGGATGATCCCCCCGCGCTCCCTTGCGGATTCTCCTGGGAGGAATCACCGCAGGCCAGGCAGAAACAGAGGAGCCAAGGGGTCAGGTTGGACAGGTGGACAGAGCGCTGCATGGCGCCCAGGATAGCGCCTGCGCAGGGGCGGATCGCGGGGCGATTAAATAGAAAGAGCGCCTGGGCAACGGTGGGGGGGGGGAGGGGAAACCGTCGGCGTCCAGGCGCTCGGTGAAGCAGTATGCGTCTCCTGTGCCAGCGTAGAAAGTCAGGTATTTCAGGGAAATCATGCCGGAGAGGAGGAGGTAAAAATTGCAGGAGTGAAGGGTGGCCGATGCAACCATGAAAGATCCCGGGTGGTGCCGGGGGGCGCGTCGGTGGGGCTTGATTGCCGCGAGAGAAGATTGTTTCACCCGGACGGTTCACGAGAAGAGGGCAGACCTGGTCGTCCGGGGCAGAGGCAGGCGTGGATCTGCCCGGATCCGGGGCCGGGCTCCCGTGTCCCGAAAAACAGCGCCAGGATGGCCCCTGCGCGTGGCCAGAAGGGCGATGCGCTGGGCCAGCGGGTCTGTTAGCGTGGGTCGATAGAGGCATGAACGACGAGATGGCTGCGCCCCCGCAGACTCCACCGACCGGCGCTGAAGCCGGCTCCTTGCAGGCTCCCTCCCCCGAGGTTCCTTCGGCGGCTCCAGCCCCCTTGCCGATGCCGCCGCCCCCGGTCCCCCCGTCTCCTCTTTTCCCTTCGCCGGCGGTGCTTCCGCCGCCTCCCGAGCCTGGCGGCGCGGCCTCCACGCGCCCGCTGTCGTTGCCTCGTCCCCCGGGGCCGCCCCGACCGATGCGCTCGGTGCCCCCGCCGCCCTCCGAAGGGGCCGGGGTGGTGGAGGCGCAGGGGTTCACGATCCCGGTGCCTGACCTACCGGGGCTCACGGCCTCCTCTTCGGAGCCACCTCCCTTTGTGCCCGTGGTGCCCGCTGCCATCGAGCCGCCCACCACCACGGCGCCGCAGCTGAGCGACGAGGACGATGATCTGGTGCCCCTGGCGGCGATGCCGATCATCACGGTGTTCGAGGGCGATGTGGAGGGCGAGACGCTGCCCCCGGAGCCCGCGCCGGTGGCCCGGGCGGTGGCCCCTTCGGAGCCCGCTCCCGCGGCACCGCCGCCCCCGCCGGTCATGATCCCCCCGCCGTTTGGCCTGCCTTCGGGCATCGATGTGGGGACCGATCCAGGCTGGACTCCGGCGCCCGCGATCGCGCTGTCGATCTCGCTCCCCGAGCCGGGCCCCTCGCTGCCGGTGTTGCCCTCCTCCGAGATCGAGGAGATCGCGGACGATGACGTGGCGCCCGAGTCGGATAACCCGCCACCCCGGGCTCCGATGGCTTCGGTGCCACCCAGGCCACCACCGCCCCCCGGAGGGACGCCTGCGCCCCCGCGGGTCGAGGCGCCGCCCCCGACCGAGGAGGTCGAGGTCGATGTGACCGATGATCTGGCGCCGGCGTCGCTCCCCCAGGAGGCCCTGGTCGCCCGGCCCCCCCCGCCTCCTCCGGTGCTCCCGCCGCCGCCTCCCGCGGTCGCCCTCGGCGTGGCTCCGGCCAGCGCGCCTGCCTCGGCTCCGGCCCCGGTCAGCAACCCACCCACGCCCCCGCCTCCCCCCAAGGTGGCCGAGGCGCGTCCTTCCCCCAAGACACCCGTCGACAAGAAGCGAGGGCGACCCTGGTGGGAAGAGATGTTCGACGACGACTTTCTCCGCTCCATCAAGCAGCCCACGGCAAAGCAGATCGAGGCCGAGGTCGCCTTCATCGATGACCGCCTCGGTCTCCGGCAGGATGCGTTGATCCTTGACCTTGCCTGCGGCGACGGGCGCCACTCGATCGGCCTCACCCGCCGGGGCTACAAGGTCATCGGCTTCGACCTCTCGCTGGCGATGATGGCGCGGGCCCAGGAAGAGGCCGAAGCGGCCCGGCAGAAGATCAATTTCCTTCACGGCGACATGAAGGAGATGAACTTCGAGAACCAGTTCGACGGCGTCTACTTCTGGGGCATGAGCTTTGGCTACTTCGACGAGGAAAAGAACTTCGCCGTGGTCCAGCGCATCCACCGGGCGCTGCGCCCCGGTGGTGTCCTCCTCCTTGATGTCTGCAACCGCGACTTCATCGCGCCTCGCCAGCCCAACATGGTCTGGTTCGAGGGCGACGGTTGCATCTGCATGGACGAGAGCATCCTTGATTCGCTCACCAGCCGGCTCAAGGTCAAGCGCACCCTGATGCTCGAGGACGGGCGTACCCGCGAGCTCGACTACTCGATCCGCCTCTACGGCCTCCACGAGCTGGGCAAGGTGCTCCACGAGGCCGGCTTCAAGGTGCTCGAAGTGAGTGGCCAGATCGAGACCCCCGGCGTCTTCTTCGGCAGCGAATCGCCCCGCTGCATCGTGCTCGCCGAGCGCTCCTGAGCGCGGCGCCGCGGGCGGCTGGAGGGCCGGGCCTCCGGTCTCCCTCCCCGGATCGAAGCCCGCCGCTCAGTAAAACGGGCCGTCGTCCTCGCCGATGGCCTGGGCCGCGCGGGTCCAGCTCACCTCGGCCGCGCTGGTCGCGGGGAAGTGCGTGGTGTTGCTCAGCCCCCGGCTCATCTTCGGCGTGTCGTCGATGGCGGCCTTGTGAGCGCCGCTGGTGACGAAGCCGTAGAGGGATTCCTCGTCCTTCCATACCGAGAGCGTCCGGGCCACGCCGCACCGGTCCGAGATCCCGGTCTGGAAGGCCAAAAATCCCGGTTGCTGCTCGATGGTCGTGAAGATGGCGCCGATGTGCTTTCCGAAGAGCTCCTGGCCGTCCTTGCGCAGGTTGAGACGGGTGGTGGCGACCAGGTAACCGCTCCCTTCCGGCAGCGCGAGCTTGCCGGTCTTGGGGTCGACGGCGGGGCCGACCCAGTCGGTGAAGGCGAGGTCCGGCTCGAGGGCGGTGGAGCGCTCGCAGCCCGGGGGCTCGACGGCGGCCTTGCTGGTGTCGCCGGTGGAGGCCGGGGTCGGGGCGGGGGTGGTGGAGCTCTCCTCGCTGCAAGCGAGAAGCGTGAGGGCGGCGAGAACGAGAGGGGTACGCATGGTGGGGGAGGTCTTTCAGGGAGAGAGCGGGTGGAGGGTGCCGAAGAAGAGCTCGTCGAAGCGCCGGGCCAGGCGGCGAGAGTGGAAGTCGGTGACGCGGGCCATGGTGCGGGCCTGGACCCGCGCCGCACCCCCGACCCCGCGCCCCATCGTCACCACCCACCGGCCCTGCCCTGCGTCGTCCACGAGGCGGACGTAGGTGTAAGAGCCAGCCCGGAGCTGCTCGGCGGGTCGCCCCTCGAACTGGCGCCGCTCGCGAGCCTCGGGGCCAAGCTGGGAGAGCGGGTTGCCCGGGGGTGAGCTGGCCCCGAGCACCAGGGCCGCGCCGGCCCCCAGCAGGAGGGCGGCCCCGAGGGCGAGGGTTTGCTGGACGATGCGCTTCATCGACACCCAGCCTGGGCCCTCGGTGATGCGCCCGCCAGTGAATGCTATGCATGGCTTTCATGAACGTGGCGAATGAGAGTGAGCTCGATCTGAACCTGCTGCTGACGCTGGATGCGCTGCTGCGGGAGCGGAGCGTGACGAGGGCGGCGCGGCGCCTCGGGGTGACGCAGCCGGCGGTGAGCCACCGGCTGCGGGCGCTGCGGGAGCAGCTGGGGGATCCGCTGCTGGTGGGGTCGCGGCGAGATCTGGTGCTGACGGAGCGAGCCCGGGCGATCGCGGGGCCCCTGGCGCAGGCGCTGATCGACGCGCGGGCGGCGCTGCGGGCGGGCTCGCCGTTTGACCCCCGGAGCAGCGAGCGGGTGTTCCGGATGAGCACGAGCGACCTGGGCGAGTTCGTCGTGGTTCCGCGGGTGCTGGAGGTGCTTCGGGCGGAGGCGCCAGGGGTGCGGCTGTTCATCTCGCCCGCACCAGCGGACCCCGCGGCGAGCCTGGCGGCCGGGGAGATCGAGCTGATCGTGGGGCCTCCGCTGCCGCCGCAGGCGGGGCTGGTGCGGCAGGTGGTGGGCTTCGACGACCTGGTGGTCCTCGCCCGGGAGGGGCACCCGGCGGTCCGTCGGGGGCGCATGACCGTGGAGGCCTTCGCGGCGCAGGGGCACGTGCAGGTGTCCACCGGGGGGCTGCTGGTGTCGGCGGTGGATGCGGCGCTGGAGGGCATGGGGATGCGGCGCGAGGTGGCGATCAAGGTGGGGCACTTTGTCTCGGCCCCGTTCCTGGTGGCGCGCTCGGACCTGCTGCTGAGCGCGAGCCGCAGCTTCGCCCGGGAGAGCTGCCGTCACCTGCCGCTGGTGATGGTCGAGCACCCGCTGAAGATCCCGGGCTTTGACGTGCTCATGACATGGCACGAGCGGTCGCAGAACGACGCCTCCCACGCCTGGTTCCGGGCCCTCGCGGGGCGGATGACGCTGGCCTGCATGCCGCGCCGCAAGGGCGCGCGCGGGTAGGCGCCTCAGCGCCTCCTCGTCCTACCCGATGATGCTGGGGCTGAACGCCGACGGAACTCAGGTTGTCGAGCGCGTCCTCATGCTACGCAAGAGCATGTATCCAGCCCGGTTGATTCTATTGCCCTCCTCCTGGGCAGCTCTGGGAGCCTCCTTCTGATGTTCTCCCGCCCCTCGCTTCGGCGCTTGCTGGTCGCCCTGGGACCGATGGCCCTTCTCCTCGTCGCCCGTGGCTGCTCTGATTCTTCCTCCTATCCCTTGGCGCCTTCGGCGGGGTCTGGGGGCGGGGCCGGCTCGTTCGCAGGCAATGCAGGCCAGGGTGGTGCGCTCAAGGCGGGGGCTGCGGGCGCCAACCCGGGGGGCGAGGGCGGTAAAACAGACGGAGGACAGAGCGGTGGCTCGACCACCACAGGCCAGGGCGGAGCCCAATTGCCAGGGGGGGCCGACGCTGGCTCAGCTCCTATCAGTTATCCTGGACCTGCTGATTGTGGTCCCTTCACGCCTCCACCCACTGTCCCGGCCGGATGGATCGAGTACAAGGAATGGTCATGCAAGAGCCGACTCTACCGCCCTTCTTCGGTCGACCTCATGCCCCCTCCCATTCAATGGGAGGCCTGCCCAGAACCCGTCGACCCGTCGCTCTCCTGCCAGCGCATGAAGAGCTTCTGGATCGATCCTCCTGACCCCCTCAAGGCCCCCCTGGCTTTCTTCCCCAGGGTCTGGCCGGTACCTGGCTCCTCCAAGGTGTTGATCCAATTTTCACGACTCAAGAACCAGGGCAATCCCGATGTTCGTTACCATCTTGTTGCTGAAGCGGATGGTCCCGTTCGCCACGCTCTTCTGCAGGTCAATCCCGTCGTAGGTGGCTTTTATGTCCAGGCGCAAGGGTTGCGTGAGGGAAAGTACATCTGGCAGATGACAGGTGATACGTGGGATGTACCGGGCTTTGGTGATATGGGTGGCTTTCTGGCAGGTGACATTGATGGCCTCCTTCCCTCCACCGTCGGCAAGGCCCCCAAGGTCGGCAACCTGGCCTCCAACTGGGACGTGTCGGCCGACTGGATCGTGCATAACCAGATCGGTCTATCGGTACGGTCATGGAGTAAACCTGATAAACTCAAGACGCAAGTATTCCTCGGGGCTCAGGACCCCGATGGTCAACCTTTTTCAATTTACGTCCCCCGCGGTCCGGACATCTTCCTTGGGGTAGGTGAAGGGAATTACCATGGGATCATGGTCTGGTCGCAAGACCAGGGGTTGCGCCCGCTGCAACGCTGGGTTGGAGATTATACGCGAGGAGCAGGGAATATCGGAACCGACGGCAAGGATCTTGTGTGGACCTACGGAGAAGGAAAGCAGCCAAACGACCTGGATTTTCCCGCTACCTCGGTCTTTACTGCTCCTTACGCTACCGATATGGCCACCATTGACGCCACCAAGCGCCGTGTGCGCTCCGACGTGTCTCGTCCAGGCGATACCACCTACCAGTATGTGGTTGGTTGTGGATACGCAGCCAGACGTTATTTCGACTATATTGCCCAGACGAGTGAACTCTACCTGGTGCGTCTGTCCGATGGCAAGGGTTGGAAAATCACCGGGCTACCTCAGGGAGCTGATCATGTATACTGGTCAAACCCACTAGCCGTCTCATGCGAACACGTTTACGTGTCACTCTCAATCAAGAAAGAGTCAAATACCATCGCACGCATCCCGTTGTCATCGTTGGGGCCTGGGTTGCCGGCGGATTGATGCAGGTGTCCACCGTGGGGCTGCTGGTGTCGGCGGTGGATGCGGTGCTGGAGGGCATGGGGATGCGGCGCGGGTAGGCGCCTCAGCGCCTTGGCAGCAGGTGCTCCTGGAAGAAGCGGACCATGTGGCCATACTGGAGGACCTGGTTCTCGCGCTTCTGCGCCCCGTGGCCTTCGTCGGGGAAGATGATCAGGTCCGAGGGGATCTTCCTGGCGTCGAGGGCCTCCTTGATCTGGACGGCCTCGCCGGCGGGGACGCGAGGATCGGTGGCGCCCTGGATGAGCAGCAGCGGGGCCTGGACCCGGTCGACGTGGGTGATGGGCGAGAGCTTGAGGAGGGCGTCCTTGTCCTTCTCGGGGTCGCCGTACTCGCTGATGCGGAGGGCGCGGCGGTAGGGGGCGGTGTTCATCAGGAAGGTGTAGAGGTTGGACATGCCGACGTTGCTGGCCCCGGCGTCGTAAGCGCCGGCAAACAGGGTCATGGCGACCAGCGTGGAGTACCCCCCGTAGCTGCCGCCAAAAACACCGATTTTTGGCGTCTTCCCCCCCTCGCGCCACTTCTCGCGGATGAACCGGGAGGCGTCCTCGATATCGGAGATGACGTCGAGGCGCTTCGGCCCGTCGTCCGCGTGGAGCCAGGTCTTGCCGTAGCCGTCGCTGCCCCGCACGTTGGGTTCGACGAGGGTGAAGCCCGCGTCGACGAAGATCTGGGCGCGAGGGCTGAAGCCGGGGCGAGCCTGGCCCTCGGGGCCGCCGTGGAAGAGCACCAGCACCGGGCACGGGCCGTCGCAGGAGCGGGGGCGCCGCACGAACATCGGGATCTTCGTGCCGTCGCGGGCCGGGTAGTCCTCCAGGGTGGCGCGGGCGAAGGTCGAGGTATCGACCTCGGGGGCGCTCGGCGCATGCCACTGGCTCAGCTTGCCGGTGCGCCACTCGAGGACGTAGCTGCGGGGCTGGGCGGTGCCCGGGTCCACCGAGAGGACGGTGAATTTGCCGTCACGGGTGGTGCTCACCGGGTTGACGTGATCCGCCTCGGGGAGCTTCGGGAGCGGGAGCGGCTTGAGGGTCCTGGCGTCGAGGGCCCCGAGGCGCGCGTAGCCCTTCTCGTTGATGGTGTAGAGCACCCGGCTCTTCTGCTGGTCCACCGAGAACTCGCTGACGTCGTGCTTCACGTCCGGCGAGATGGGCGAAAACTTCTTCGCCTTCGTGTCAAAGGCGTAGAGCCTGCGGTATTCCGAGAGCTTCGGGGTGAGCACCAGCAGCTCCCCCTCCTTGGCCCCGTAGGCGGCCTGGTAGTTCTCCCGCTCTCCCTGGCCAAAGAGCGGCGTCAGCTTCCCCGTCTCGACCTCGTACTCGGAGTACTCCTCCATGTTCGAGCCGACCTCCTTCACCAGCAGCAGCTTGCGGGTGTCGAGGTGGTCCGCGACGGACCAGATCCCCTCCTGATCGAACACGGTCTCGACCTTCCGGTCCGCGATGCTGTACCGGTAGATCGAGTAGGTGTCCGCCTTCCGGTCGTTGGCCCGGAAGTAGACCCATTTCGAGTCGGCGGTCGTGAACTGGTAGGTGGTCTGCACCTTCTCCCGGTGGCTGATCGGGATCAGCGCGCCGCCCTGGGGTGGGAGCAGGTAGAGACCCGGGTACTCCTCGCCCTTGCGATCGCGCTGGACCACCAGCCATTTCCCGTCCGGGGTGATGTCGGCGATGGTGGTCGGGTCCTCGCCGCCGGTGAGCTGCTGGGGGAAGCGCTGGGGCCCATCGATGCGCCAGACCTGGCGCATGCCGGTGATGGTCCAGGTGAAGAAGAGCTGCTTGCCGTCCGGGGTGAGCATGCCGGCCCCCGGGGAGCGCACGTCGAGCATGGCCTGGATCCGGCGCGATACCTCGGGAGGGAGCCGGGGAGGCGCGTAACGAGCCAGCACCTCGGGGGGGAGGCTGGAGGCGCCGTGACCGCTGTAGACCGTGGCGCTTGCGCTCTGCGCCGGGGCCGCGCTGGCGCTGGCGCCGGCGCTGGCGGCACCAGGAGGGGCGGGGGGCTCGGGGCAGCTCGGAGCGGCAGGGGGCGGAGGGGCTGCGCAGGCCGCGAGGAGGCCCAGGAGCCCGGGGACGAGGGCATGTCGAGGTTCCACGCCCCTGGCGTACCACGGGCCCGCGCCGGTCAGGACACCTGGTACCCGAGCAGGTTGAAATACGTGAGCCGCGGCCGGAGCTTGCTCTCTCGTCGCCCCGGCAAGCGAGCCTTTGCTAAGGATATTTTCATGGTCCCTTCCCTCTCCCGCGCCGTGGCGCGCGTCTCCGTCGAGCGCTCCCGGAGCGGTGTCAGCGTCGCTCGCGAGGTCTACGCCGAGACCCCGATCCGCCTCCTTCGACCGCGCAACGGGGGCCATGCCGTATGGATTTTCTCTACCATCCTGGGGCCGGGGATGATGGGGGGGGATGCGCTTGATTTCGAGGTCACGGTGGGGGCCGGGGCCTCGTGCTACGCGGGGGCGATCGGGGTGGCGCGGGCGTTCGCGGGGGCGTCGCGGGTGAGGCAGCGGTTGCGGGTCGAGGAGGGGGGGTTGCTGGTGTGGGCGCCGGATCCGGTGGCCTGCGGTCGGGGGGCCGACCTGGAGGCAGAGGTGGCCGTGGAGGTGGCGCCCGGGGGCTCGTTGCTGCTGGTGGACGCGGTGACGTCGGGGCGGCCCGCGCTGGGGGAGCGGTGGTGCTTCGAGCGCCTGCGGTCGACGCTGGGGGTGAAGGTGGGGGGGCGCGAGCTGCTGCGGGAGCAGCTGGATCTGCGGCCGGGGGTCGTCCCGCTGGCCGCGCACCTGGGGGACACGGAGGCCTTCGCGCTGCTGCTGGCGGTGGGCCCCCGGGTGGAAAAGGTCCGGGCTTCCTGGCTGGAGGCGAGGCCAGCGCCGGGCCCGGAGCTGGTGCAACACGGTGCCCCGCTGGGGCAGGAAGGGGCCGTGCTCCGGCTCGCTTCGGATCGCGCCTCGACGCTCCAGCGAGCCGCAATGATATCGCTGGGAAACCTCGGAGAAACGCTGGGCGACGACCCTCGGGCCTGCCGCTTCTGAGCGGCCTGCTTCCCGAGGATCGTGGCATGCACCTGGCCCCCCGTGACATCGACAAATTGACCCTTCATCAGGCGGGGTTTCTGGCCCAGAAGCGCCTGGCCCGGGGGCTGCGTTTGAACTACCCGGAGGCGGTGGCGCTGCTGGCGACGCAGCTGCTCGAGTGGATTCGCGACGGCAAGACGGTGGCCGAGCTGATGGACCTGGGGGGGCGGGTGCTGGGGCGCGCGGAGGTGATGGAGGGGGTGCCCGAGATGGTGCACGAGGTGCAGGTGGAGGGGACGTTCCCGGATGGCACCAAGCTGGTGACGGTGCACGACCCCATCCGGCTGGACCAGGGCGATCTGGCCCTCGCGCTATATGGAACTTTTCTACCCATCCCGGCGCCGTTCCCGCCGGTGGACGGGGCGATGGAGCCGGGGAAGGTGGAGGCGCAGGGGGGTGAGATCGAGCTGGCGGCGGGGCGTGAGCGGCGGACGCTGGGGGTGGTGAGCCGGGGGGACAGGCCGATCCAGGTGGGGAGCCATTTCCCGTTTCACGAGGCGAACCGGGCGCTGGATTTTGACCGGGAGGCGGCCCGCGGGATGAGGCTGGATATCCCGGCCGGGACGGCGGTCCGCTTCGAGCCAGGGGAGCAGCGGGAGGTGAAGCTGGTGGCCTACGGGAGGAGCGAGCAGGCGATCCCGGCGGGGTACCGGGAGGAGGCGTCGTGAGGATCGATCGTCGTCGCTACGCGGAGCTGTACGGCCCCACGGTGGGGGACCGGGTGCGGCTGGCGGACACCAGCCTGGAGCTGCAGGTGGAGCGGGATCTGGGGTCCTTCGGGGACGAGAGCGTCTTCGGCGGGGGCAAGGTGGTGCGGGATGCGATGGGCCAGATGCCCGGGGTTGGCCCGGAGGGCTGCCTCGACCTGGTGATCACCAACGTGGTGGTGCTGGACGCGGGGCTGCCGGTGACCCGCTGCGACGTGGGGGTGAGGCAGGGGCGCATCGTGGGCCTGGGCAAGGCGGGCAACCCGCTCACGATGAGCGGCGTCACCCCGGGGATGATCATCGGCGCATCGACCGAGGTGCTGGCGGGGGAGGGCCGCATCCTGACGGCCGGGGGCATCGACAGCCACGTGCATTTCATCTGTCCCCAGCAGGTCGAGGAGGCGATCGCCAGCGGCATCACCACCATGATCGGCGGAGGCACGGGCCCCGCCACCGGCACCCTGGCCACCACCTGCACCCCGGGCCCCGAGAACATCGCCCGCATGCTGCGCGCGACGGATCCGCTGCCGGTCAACATCGGCCTCACGGGCAAGGGGAATTCGCGGCGCCCCGAGGGGCTGGAGGAGCAGATCGCTGCCGGCGCGGTCGGCCTCAAGCTGCACGAGGACTGGGGCTCCACGCCGCCGGCGATCCGGAGCTGCCTGGCGGTCGCGGAGCGGGAGGATGTCCAGGTGACCATCCACACTGACACGCTCAACGAGGGCGGGTTCCTGGAGGACACGATGGCCGCCATCGGGGGGCGGACCATCCACGCGTACCACGCGGAGGGGGCGGGCGGCGGGCATGCCCCGGATATCCTCGCCATCTGCGGCCACGCCAGCGTGCTGCCCAGCTCGACCAACCCGACCCGCCCTTACACGATCAACACCCTCGACGAGCACCTCGACATGCTCATGGTCTGCCACCACCTCAAGCGCGAGGTGGCGGAGGACATCGCCTTCGCCGAGAGCCGCATCCGCAAGGAGACCATCGCCGCCGAGGACGTGCTCCACGACCTGGGCGCCATCAGCATCATCTCCAGCGACAGCCAGGCCATGGGGCGCGTGGGCGAGGTCATCACCCGCACCTTCCAGACCGCGTCGAAGATGAAGGACCAGCGCGGGCGTCTCGCCGGGGAGCAGGGGGACAACGACAACCTGCGGGCGCGCCGCTACATCGCCAAGGTGACCTGCAACCCGGCGATCGCCCACGGCGTCGCCCGCCACGTGGGCCGCGTCGCCCCGGGCCTGCTGGCCGACCTGCTGCTCTGGAAGCCCGCCTTCTTTGGCCTCCGCCCCGAGATCGTCCTCAAGGGCGGGTTCATCGCGTGGGCCCAGATGGGCGACGCCAACGCCAGCATCCCGACCCCCCAGCCCTCCTTCGGTCGGCCGATGTTTGGCGCACGCGATCCGGGCTCGTCCTGCCTCGTCTTCCTCTCTGCCCGCGCCGAGCACCAGGGGGTGCACCAGAGCCTCGGGCTGCGCAAGCGCGCCGTGCCGATCCAGGGCTGCCGGGCCCTGGGCAAGCGCGACATGGTGCTCAACGACGCGCTCCCCTCGATCACCGTCGATCCGGAGACCTACGAGGTCCGCGCCGACGGCGTGCTGCTCACCGCGGCCCCGGCCCGCGTCCTGCCCCTGGCCCAGCGCTACTCCCTCTTCTGATGACCCTCTCGCTGCGCCTCCTCGCCCTCTCCGACTCGGCCTTCCCCGCCGGCGGCTTCGCCCACTCCGGGGGCCTGGAGGCTCACGCCTCGTTTCGCTGGGTCCGCTCCCCCCGGGACGTCGCCCGCTTCCTCCTCGAAAGCACCTGGCAGAACGCCTCGCTCCTCGGCCCCTTCTTGCTCCGCGCGCACCGCCACCCCGACGCTCTCCTCGACCTCGACCTCGACCTCGACCCCCGCCTCTCGTCTCCCGTCGCCAACCGCGCCAGCCGCACCCAGGGGCGCGCCTTCCTCGCCACCGCCCGCGCCGTCTTCCCGGGGGCCCTGGCCCCCCTGCAGCACCCGCGCCTCCCCTGCTGTCACCACGCTCCCGTCTATGGAAGCTCTCTACGATGGCTGGGCATCGAGGAGCGAGAGGCGCTGCTGCTCTTCCTGTTCGGGCAGGCCCGGGGGGTGATCTCGGCGGCGGTGAGGCTGGGGCTGGTGGGCCCGCAGGAGGGGCAATCGCTGCTGGACGAGCACGGGGAGGAGCTGGCCCGGGCCCACGAGGACGCGATGGGGCGGGGGCCAGAGGAGGCGGCCTCGACGTTCCCGCTGCTGGAGCTGCGCCAGGCCTTTCACGACGCGATGTACGCGCGTCTCTTTCTTTCCTGAACAGAAGCCGAGGGAGCGATGGGCCACGAAGGACACGACCACGATCACGAGCATGGACACACCCACGAGCACTGGGCCCACCCGGGGTTCTTCCGGGAGCGTGAGACCCGCATCCCGCGGGATTACCGGGAGCGCGCCTTCACCGTGGGCATCGGCGGCCCCGTGGGGTCAGGGAAGACCGCGCTGCTGCTGGCGCTCTGCCGCGCGCTCCGGGACCGCCTGCGGCTCGGGGTCGTGACCAACGACATCTTCACCCGCGAGGACGCCGAGTTCCTGCATCGCCACGAGGCCCTCCCGGCGCCGGCTATCCGGGCGGTCGAGACCGGAGGCTGCCCCCACGCCGCGATCCGCGAGGATATCAGCCATAACCTGGATGCACTGCTGGGCCTGATGCACGACCTGGGGCCCGAGCTTCTCTTTGTGGAGTCCGGCGGCGATAACCTGGCTGCTCAGTACAGCCGCGAGCTGGTCGACTACACGATCTACGTGATCGATGTCTCAGGGGGAGACAAGGTGCCCCGGAAGGGGGGCCCGGGGATCACGCAGTCCGATCTGCTGGTCATCAACAAGACCGATCTGGCCCCTCACGTGGGCGCCAGCCTGGAGGTCATGCGCATCGACGCGGACCGCATGCGCCAGGGGGGCCCCGTGGTGTTCGCCCGCGCAAGGGATGGCGACAACCTCGACCGTATCATTTCGCACATCCTGCGTTCCTGGGAGGAAGCGGTCGGCCAGGATGCCACCACGGCCCTGCAGCGGGCCGGGCTCCAGGGGCTGGATCCCGCACGGCCCGGCGTGAAGTTGGGGTAAGCTGCTCGCTTGGCCGAGGGGATAGGTCCCGAGGGCGAGGTGAGTCATGCGTGCAGTTCGTTGGGCTAGCTGGGCGGTCGCGATCCTTCTGACGAGCGCGGCCTGTGGGTCGAGCGATTCCTCCGGCGGGGACGCTGGAAGCTCCGGACAGAGCGGCGCCGCTGGAGACGCCGGTGCGGCGGGCGACGCGGGGGCCGGTGGTGAAGCCGGGGCCGGCGGGTCAGCGGGGGAGGGGGGTGCCGGTGGGGCATCCGGAACTTCCGGACAGGGCGGGGATGGCGGGGCGTCGGTGGGGGTATGCTGCACGACGAGCGGGGAGCCGGGCTGCGACGGGCTCCCGGCGGGGGGGCTCTCGCCGGAGCAGCAGGTGGTCCAGGAGTGCGTCTGCGCAAACCTGCCCTCGTGCTGCACGGAGGCGTGGGGGGATGACTGCGTGCTGGCGGTGGACGCGCTCTCGTGCGGCGCGCCCTGCGCGGTGACGGAGAAGCCCTGCGAGGACAGCGCGGCCTGCGACGACGGGACGTTCTGCAACGGTGCCGAGGTGTGCGAGCAGGGCAAGTGCAAGCCTGGCGAGCCGCCGACCTGCGACGACGGGGTGGCATGCACCACCGATTTCTGCGACCTCCAGCAGGATACTTGTAGCCACTCGAAGAGCGACGCGGCCTGCTCGGACGGCGCGTTCTGCAACGGCATCGAGGTGTGCGATCCGGCCAGCGGGGACGCGACGACAGGCTGCAAGGCGGGGGCGCCGGTGGTGTGCGACGACGGGGTGGCCTGCACCACCGATGTCTGCGACGACGCGGCGGGGGCCTGCGTCAAGGTGCCGAACGACGCGGCCTGCGACAACGGGGTCTTCTGCGACGGCCAGGAGGTCTGCTCGGAGGCGGGCTGCGTCGGGGGCGTACCGCCGACCTGCGACGACGGGTTCTCGTGCACCATCGACAGCTGCGACGAGGGGGCGAAGAGCTGCGCTCATGCGCCGAACAACGTGGCCTGCGACAACGGCCTCACGTGCGATGGGGTCGAGACCTGCGATCCGGCGGGGGGGGCGCCGGTCACGGGCTGCAAGGCGGGGGCGGCGGTGCCCTGCGGGGACGACGGGGTGGCCTGCACCGTCGACGCCTGCAACGAGGCGACCGGCCAGTGCGAGCACAAGCCGGACAGCACGCTGTGCGGGGCCAACCAGTTCTGCGTACCGGGGGTGGGCAACGGCTGCGTGGCGGCGAAGCCGTGCGCCAGCAGCGCCGAGTGCGACGACGGCGATCCGTGCAACGGCGCGGAGACCTGCAACGTGGTGTGTCAGAAGGGCATCCCCGTTGACTGCGACGACGGGTTTGCCTGCACCATCGACAGCTGCAACAAGGCGACCGGCGCCTGCATCCATGCGCCGAACAACGTGGCCTGCGACAACGGTCTCAAGTGCGACGGGGTCGAGACCTGCGATCCAGGCAAGGGGTGCGTGCAGGGGGCGCCGGTCAATTGCGATGACGGGTTCTCGTGCACGATCGATCTGTGCCAGGAGCCCACCGGGGCCTGCTCGTCCACCCCGGTGGATGCGTTCTGCAACGACAACAAGCTCTGCAACGGCGTCGAGGTGTGCGACCCGTCGAAGGGGGCGGCGGGCACGGGCTGCGCGGCCGGGGCGCCCCACGTGTGCCCTTCCGACGGCATCGGCTGCACCGTCGAGGTGTGCGACCCCAAGCTGGACGCCTGCGTCTCGCAGGAAGACAGCAGCAAGTGCGGCTGTGGCGAGACCTGCAGCGCGGCGAAGGGCGGGTGCGGAAAGTTCTGCGAGGTGAAGACCTGCAGCAACGGCAAGGTGTACGCCTGCGGCGATTGCGTTGATAACGACGGAGATTGCAGGATCGACGGCGAGGACAGCCAGTGCCTCGGGCCCTGCGACAACACGGAGAACGCAGGCCCCACCCAGGGCAGCGGCTGCTTCTTCTCGCCCCCTCCGGGGCAGTTCGAGCCGGTGCAGAAGTGCTCGTGGGAAGGCCCGGCCAGCGCGGCCGAGCTCTACCCGGCGGCCAAGGACGGCACGATGACGCCGGTGGTGCTCAACCTGACCGACGATAACAACGACGGGAAGGTCGACACCGATGACATCCCGGACATCGCCTTCATCGCGTACCCGGACGTCTCGGGGGAGAACGCCAAGGGGGTGCTGCGGGTGCTCTCGGGGAAGTGCGGGGCCGACGGCAAGATGACCCAGCACTGGGCCGTGGGGACCAACGAGCTCCAGCAGATGACCGGGGTCAGCGGGCTGTGGTTCGATTTCTCGGGCCACATCGCCGCGGGCGACCTCGACGGGGACGGGCTGCCGGAGCTGGTCGCCACGCTCAACGGCGGCGGCACCATCGCGCTCTCCAACACGGGGAAATTCAAGTGGTACCAGAAGGATCATCCGAAGGGGACCAACCACCGCGGCGGCACCACCCCCTCCATCGCCAACCTGGATGGCGTCGGCGACCCGGAGGTGATCTCGGGCCGCGTCGTGCTCAACGGCAAGACCGGCACGCTCCGGTGGGTGGGCACCGCCGGCATCGGTGTGAACGGCTTCCTGGGGCCCGTGTCCTCGACCGCGGACATCGACCTCGACGGCAAGCAAGAGGTGCTCGCGGGCAACACCGCCTACCGGCACGACGGCACCGTGCTCTGGACCTACAGCCGGGTCACCCAGCTCTCGACCACCACCAACTGCGCAGGAACCGGCGGTGTTTGCGATGGGTTCACCGCGGTCGGTAACTTCGACGACGACGACCAGGCCGAGGTGGTCATCGTGAGCGCTGGCCGCATCTTCCTCGTCAATCATGACGGGACGCCGATGAAGGTCAACGGGCAGAACGTCGAGATCTCGATCCCGGTCAGCTCGTGCTCCAAGAACGAGGGCGGGCCCCCGACGATTGCCGACTTCGACGGCGACGGGAAGCCCGAGATCGGCGTCGCTGGATCGAACTTCTACATCGTCGCCGACCTCGAGTGCCTGGCCTCGCCCAAGCCTGCCCAGTGCAGCGACGCCGGCATCCGCTGGAAGGTCGCCAACGCTGACTGCTCCTCCCGCGTGACGGGGAGCAGCGTGTTTGACTTCGATGGCGATGGCAACGCCGAGGTCGTCTACAACGACGAGAATAATTTCCGCATCTTTGACGGGAAGAACGGCACCATCCTGTTCCAGAAGGCCAACAGGTCTCGCACCCGCCTCGAGATGCCGATCGTGGTCGACGCCGACAACGACGGGAAGGCCGACGTCATCTTCGTCGAGAACGATCCGAACAACGCGAGCTCGACGCGCCATGGCCTCCGGGTCTGGGGCGACAAGACCAACTCGTGGGTCGCCACCCGCCGTATCTGGAACCAGCATAGCTACCACGTCACCAACGTCACCGAGACCGGCGCCATCCCCCTGGTCGAGAAGCCCAACTGGCTCGAATCCACCACCTCCACGGTCGGCGGCCGTATGAATAATTTCCGGCAAAATCTGCCGGAATACGACGCGCTCTCGGCCCCCGACCTCTCCGTCACCCTCACCTCCAACACCCTGTCTTGCCCCTCCGGCATCCGCTTCGTGGCCAGGGTCTGCAACGACGGCCTGCTCAAGGTGAGCGCCGGGGTCCCGGTGAAGTTCTATGACAACACGACCAAGGCCGAGATTGCCTGCAACGGTGGCGCCAAGGCGACCACCATCGACCTGAACCCCAAGGCCTGCCAGAACGTCACCTGCGTCGTCCCCGGGGCGCCCTCCAACCTGGTCCGGGCCTGCGCCGACAACGCTGGTTTCGAGTGCCTGGGGGGCGGGGCCAACGAGTGCAACGAGGATAACAACGCGGCCACGGTCACCCCGGTCAAGTGCGCCGAACAGTGAACCCCTCGGGGGTTTGCTTTTCCGTCCAACCAGAGTAGTCCGCCAGGTTGCCGATGCCCCCTCTCCCTTCCTCCTCCAAGCTCCCGGTCTCCCCCAAGGCTTCGGCCCGGGTCGGGGGGTGGATCGCCGGCAAGTGGCGCCTGGAGCGGGTGCTGGGGGCCGGCGGGATGGGGGTCGTCTACGAGGCCCGGCACCGGAACGGCAAGCGCGTGGCCATCAAGCTGCTCCACGCCGAGCTGATGGTGCATGCCGACGTGCTGCGCCGCTTCTTGCGCGAGGGGTACCTCGCCAACGCGGTCGAGCACCCGGGGGTGGTCTCGGTCCTCGACGACGGCGTGACCGAGGAGGGGCTGCCCTTCATGGTCATGGAGTTCCTCGAAGGGGAGAACCTCGACGCCCGGATGATGCGGCTCGGGCGCGCGCTGCAGCTGCCCGATGTGCTCGCCATCGCCCTGGCCACCCTCGACGTCCTCAAGCTGGCCCACGAGCGCGGCATCATCCACCGCGACATCAAGCCCGAGAACGTGTTTCTCACCGCGACCGGGGGCGTCAAGCTCCTCGATTTTGGCATCGCTTACCTGCTCGACAGCGCTGGCGGCATGTCCTCCACGCGCCCTGGCATCACCGTGGGGACCCCCACCTTCATGCCCCGCGAGCAGGCCCAGGGGCTCGGCGGCGTGGTCGATGGTCAGAGCGATCTCTGGTCCCTCGGGGCCACGATGTTCTTCGCGCTCTCCGGTGAGTTTCTCTTCTCGGCCTCCACGGTCCCCGATTTTCTCCAGAAGCTGCTCCGCGAGGACCCTCGCCCCCTCCGGGACCTGGTCCCCTCGATCCCGGAGCCCATCGCCCGCGTCATTCACCTCGCTATCCAGCACGACCGTGACCTCCGCTGGAAGTCCGCTGGCGCGATGAGAGAGGCGCTGCTTGCCGCCGCGGCGGAGGCTGGCGTTGCGATCCCGGGTTCTCCGGCTCTTGAGGGCTTCGAGCCGCCGAACCCGCGCCTGTCGGCGGCGGATATCTCCGGCGAGCTCGAGCTCAACCTGGCCGAGCGCCTCTCTCAACCTTTCCCCCAGCCCACAACCCCGCCCAACCTCGAGCCCCTCGCCGCCCGGTCGCTCCACGGTGCCCCTTCCCAGGCAGATACACTGCTCGGGGTCCAGGGCGACCCCCGTGTAGCCCCTCGAACCTCGGACCCCCCGCCCTCCTCGAAAAATTCCTCCCGTCTCTCGTTCGCCGCAGGGGCCAAAGACCCCCCGGTGTCAGCATCCCCCCCCTGGCGCTGGATCGCCCCGGTGCTCTTTGGCGTCATCGGCCTCGCTGCAGGCAAGCTGTTCTGGTCGGGGGGGGAGTCTGCTTCCCCGGTGACCTCGGGGGCGACGCCGGTGGTGCCCGAGCCTCGCTCCGTGGTGCCCCCCCTCGCGTCCTCCTCGACCCCCTTGCCGAGCGTGGAGGTGGTTCCTTCTCAGGCGCCGCCCCCGGCTTCTTCTCCGGTGCTTTCCTCGGCTCGCGCTCCTGTGCGCCCCCCTCCCGCGTCGCCCCCGGCCGGGAAGAAAGCGAGCTCGAGCGAGGATCTGGGGCTCTCGCGCGATTGACGCGGCCGGGGCTGGTTTTCTCGGGCCTTGTGGGGCAAGGTGCCGGTGTGTGGAAGCGGTTTTGGTGGGTTTTCCCCGGGCTCCTCTGGTCGTCACCGGGTCTCTCCGAGGGGCGTGACCCGGTGGCTGCGGACGCGCTGTTTCGCGAGGCGCGAGGGCTGTTGCAGGCGAAAAATTACGAGGCTGCCTGCCCGAAGCTGGCCGAGAGTTACCGCCTCGATCCGGTGCCCGGCACGCTGTTCAACCTGGCCGATTGCGAGGAGAAGCAGGGTCGTATCGCCTCCTCGCTGCTTCGCTGGCAGTCGCTGGTCGATCTGCTCACGGTGAGCAAGCGGTTGACCGACCCCCGGCTGCCCGCGGCGCGCAAGAAGGTCGAGGGGCTCGGGGCCCGGGTGCCGAAATTGACGCTCCGGCTCCGGCCCACCAAGCTTGATGTCGTGGTCTTTCGCGATGGCATCGAGCTGCGAGGGGCCGGCCTGGAGGCCGCGCTGCCGGTCGATCCGGGGGAGCACTCGGTGCTGGTGCGGGCCCCCTATCGTCACGATCGCTCCTACAAGATCACGCTCCAGGAAGGGGAGTCCAGGGAGCTGGAGCTCGAACCGGGGGAGCCCGACGGCACCGAACCTCGCCCCCTGGCCCTGCCCGTGCCGACCGCATCGGCAGCTCCCTCGGCCTCCTCGCCCCCTGTCGCCTCGGCCCCTGAGCCTCCGCCCCCCTCGCCCCCGCTGGTGCCAGCGTCGGGCGGGTGGCAGCGCCCCGCGGGGCTCGTGGTGGGGGGCGTCGGGCTGGCCTCCCTGATCGGCGCCGGCGTCACCGGCGTGATGATGATGGGCCACCGGCAGACCGTGGACGAGGACTGCAACCGGGCCGCTCGCACCTGCTCCACGCAGCGTGGCCAGGACGCCGCCGACGCCGGCAAGGCCCTCGCTCCGGTCAACCTGGCCCTCTGGATCCTGGGGGCCGCAGGGGTCGGCGCCGGCGCTTACCTCTACCTCACGGCCCCTCCACCCGGTGGCATCCAGACGGGCCTCTCGCTCTCGCAGGAACACAAGGGTATCTGGCTCCAGGGGAGCTTCTGATGATGTCTTCTCGCACGCTCGCGCTCGCGCTCGTCCTCCCGCTCACCGCCTGCATGCTCGCGGAATCTTACGACTTCGACGGCTACCAGCTCGCCCCGGGGGCAGGGCAGGGAGGCGCCGGGGCCGCAGGCGAGGCGGGTGCTGGCGGCGAGGTATCCGGAAGTTCCGGACAAGCAGGAGCAGGAGCCGGGGGGGAGGCCGGGGCAGGGGCCGGCGGAGAGTCCGGAAGTTCCGGACAGGCAGGGGCGGGGGGCGAGGCCGGCGCTGCTGGCTGCGGGAGCCTCTTCGATGCGTTCGAGGACAAGGACGGGGATGGGATCGGGAGCGAGGTGAGCAAGAAGCTCTGCGCGCCGGAGGCCGGGTGGGTATTCCAGAAGGGGGATTGCCACGACGGAAACAAGGACGTGTACCCCGGGCAGCTGAGCTTCTTTGCTCAGCCGTACACCGACCTCAACGGAGGGCCTTCGTTTGACTACAACTGCGACGGGAACGAGCAGGTCACGGGGGCGGTGGAGGCGATCAAGGTGTGCAACAAACCGTTCTGCGATCAAGGCAAGGAGGGGTACGAGGAGAACGCGGCGCCGCTGGGGAAGGTGAACAGGCTGTGCGGGAGCACGGTGAAGGTGAAGTGCGAGGGGTCGGGGGCTGCTTGCGGAGCGACGAAGAGCGAGGGGCCGGCGGTCGGGTGCCGGTGAGGGGTGCGTAACGGGGTAGGGGGCCGTGGTATCTAAGGCGCGCGATGAAGATCTACACGCGCACGGGTGACGACGGGACGACGGGGCTTTTCGGTGGGGCGAGGGTCAGGAAGGATGACGCGAGGGTCGAGGCCTACGGCACGGTGGATGAGCTGAACGCCTGCCTGGGGGTGGCGCGGGCGGCGGGGGTTCCGGAGGGGATGGACGGGCTGCTCGGCCAGATCCAGCAGGATCTGTTCGTGCTCGGGGCCGAGCTGGCCTGCGTGCCTGGCAAGGAGGAGAGCATGAAGATGGCGCTGCTGGGTGCGGAGGACGGGGCCAGGCTGGAGCGGGCCATCGACGAGGCGGAGGAGGGGCTGCCGGCGCTGCGGAACTTCGTGCTCCCGGGGGGGACGGCGGCGGCGGCGGCGCTGCACGTGGGCCGCACGGTGGCGCGGCGGGCCGAGCGGCGGGTGCTGGAGGCCTCGGCGCAGGCCCCGGTGCGGGCCGAGCTGCTGGTGTACCTCAACCGCCTCTCGGATCTGCTCTTTGTCCTGGCGCGGCGGGCCAACCACCAGGCCGGGGTCGAGGACATCCCCTGGCGCCCGCGGGCCTGACGGGGCAGGGGCGGCGGCGCCGCCGGTGGCGTATCATGGGGCGATGGCATCGGAACAACCCAAGGGTGATGGGCGGTCCTTCCGCGACGAGGACCTGGCTGGGGCGCTCTTTGACGACGTGAACCTCTCCGGCGCGACCCTTCGAAACGTCGCGCTCAAGAAGGCCACGATCGACGACGCGGACGCCTCGGGCGCCACGATCTCCAACGTCAACCTGGCCGGGGCCAGCCTCGACGACGTCTCCCTCAAGAAGGCATCATTGAACAACGTGGATCTATCATCCATCACGATCCATGATGCATCGATGGCGGGGTCGAAGCTGACGGACGTGGACGCGAGCAAGAGCGCGTGGACGGACGTGAACCTGGCGGGGGCGAGGCTGACGGACGTGGATCTGTCGGGGGTCGAGATCCAGGACGCGAAGATCGAGGGGCTGGTGATCAACGGGGTGCGGATCGACGAGCTGCTCAAGGGCAAACCTTGAGGGAGGCGGCGGGGAAGGGGGCGACGCTGCGGCTGCTGGCGGCGGCGGGGCTGTGGTTGTTGCTGGCCCGGTACCTGCTGCCGCTGGCGTCCGGGTGGGCGCCGCCGTGGGTGCAGCGGGCGGTGTCCTGGTCGACGTTCCGGGCGCTGGCGCAGGGGGCGGGGCTGGGGCTGGGGCTGGGGCTGTGGGCGGCGCTGGCGCCCGGCGGCGTGGGGCGGCTGCTGGGGGCGCGGCCCGGGGGGCGGTCCTTGCTGGCGTCGGCGCTGAGCGCGCCGCTGGTGTGGGTGGGCTCGACGGCGCTGGCGCTGGCGATCGCGCTGCCCACGCTGATGGAGGAGCTGCGCACCCGGGGGCCCGGGGCGTCGCGGCAGAACGCGGGGGCCCTGGCGGCGGAGCTCACCGGGTCCTCGCTGCCGATGGCGCTGCTGACCGGCGTGGTGCTGGCGGCCCTGGCGGAGGAGCTGGTCTTCCGGGGGGCGGTGTGGAGCGCGCTGCAGGCGGCGCTGGAGCTGCTGCTGGGCCCCCTCGACGTGCAGGAAGAGCTGGGGCCGACCGCGTGGCAGCGGGTGCAGGGGTGGCTGCTGCGGGGCTGGGGGGCGACGCTGGGCGCAGGCCTGCTCTTCGGGGGGATGCATGCGGACATGCCAGGAGGCGTGGGGCTGGTGCGGGTGGTGGCCACGACCTGCCTGGGGCTGGCGGCGGGGGCGGCGCGAACCGTCTCCGGTTCGCTGGGCGCCGCCGTGGTCCTGCACCTGCTGCACAACACCTTCTCCCTGGCGGCGAGCCGCGGGTGGTTCGCGGGGCTGGGCCCCTCGGTGTATGGAGTCCCTCTACCCATGCTGGGGGGCGCGGCGCAGGGGGGGGCGGGGATGGTCGTGCTGGCGGTGGTGGGTCGAGGGGGCCGCTCGACGGAGGCCGCGTGGCCTGGATTATCCCGAAGAAGAACCGGTACCACCTGGTGGTCTGGGTGAGCCGGGAGGGGTACCGGGGGGCGTCGTGGGCGCTGGAGGATCGGGGGCCGGTGCCGGTGCCGATGGGGGCGCCGCATGCGCTGGACGAGGAGCGGGATCGGCTGGTGTACGGGGACGGGGGGCGGATCTTCGTGCTGGAGGGGCTGCTGGCGGGGTCGCCGCGGCTACGTTCGCTGCGGATCTCGTGGTCGTCGGTGATCACGGCGCTGCGGCTGGAGGGGGACCTGGTGTACGTGGGGGGGCGGGGGTTCTTGCGGGTGCTGCTGGGGGTGGTGACGCCGGGGGAGGTGCTGCGGTGGGAGCCGATGGAGCTACCGATCGAGGTCGGCGTCCCGGGGAAGGAGGTGGACGGCTTCGCGCTGGAAGGGCGGCGCTTGATCGTGGTCGATGACCGGGTATTCCCCTGGTATTTCCTGGTTTACGACGTGACCGAGGGGCACAGGCCGAGGCCCCTGGAGGCGCGGATGTTCCATGGCCGGGTCACCTCCGTGGCCTCGACGAGCGGGCTCCTGGCGCTGCGGCAGGTGATGCGGGCGCCCGGGCGCATGGTGCTGGACCAGGCGGTGAAGAGGCAGGTCAAGCTCTTCGAGTTGCCCTCGCTGGAGGAGCTGGGCGTGCTGGAGGGGCACGAGGGGGCGCCCGAGTGGGAGGATGCGCCGGGGATCCCCGGGGTGGGCTTCGCGGAGGGCAAGCTGCTGGTGGCCCAGGGGGAGCGTGGGCTCGGCGTGCTCTCGCTGGAGGGGCTCGGGTCCAGCTCGCAGCCCGGTGCGCGGCTGGAAGGGCTGGCGAAGCAGGAAGCGCGGATCCCGGTGCCCGGGGGGCCTGTGGTCGGGGTGCTACCGGCGGCGGCGGGCCACGCGTTCGCGGTGATCCGGGGCCCCGCGGGGCTCGACAGCGTGTGGGTCGCTCACGGGCTCGTGGAGGGCTCTTCAGGGGGCTCGGTGCCCGCCGCGGGGGGCGAGGGGGCGGCGCCGACCAACCTGGGCGGGGCCCAGTGGTAGGGCCTGGGGCCGGTGCGCAGCCGTAGCCGGGTGACGCCCTCCGCGTTCTCGCGAGAGACCAGCGCCGGGAGCCGGTAAGCGTCGCCGCTCTGGTGCAGGTCGAGGCGCGTCTGGATGCGGTACACCCCCGGGCGATCGAAGGCCTCGAAGGGGCAGAATTCCTGGAGCCGGATGGTGGTGGAGCGGCGCCCCCCGGGGCGCAGGGTCTCGAAGAAATCGCGCACCGGGGAGCGCCCTCGATCGCCCTGGTTGCAGCGCACCGTGGTGCCCTCGGGGGTCTGCACCAGGAAGTTCAGGTTGTCCGTCCGGAAGTGGAGCAGGGCGGGCCGATGCCCCTCGTTCTTCAGCGTCACCGTGACCGTGATCCCGGAGCGGTCGTGGGCGTCGACCAGCGGCGTCGCGCTCACCTGGAGGCGAGGGCCCCGCTCGTCGACCACCGGCGGTGGCTCCGGGGCCCCCTCGGTCGGGGCCGGAGGCGCAGACGGCGCGGGGGCGGGGGCGGGGGCCGGGGCCTCCGGGGGCCGCGACAGCACCAGGACCCCCCCTTCCAGGCCCCGCGCGGGCCGGATCGCCCGGGGCTCGCTCACCGAGTCGAGCACGTGCGGCGCGGGCGGTAGCGCCGCCAGATCGGGTTGTTTCTGCCACGGTTTGCGCGGGGGGTCAGGGTAGCCATAGTGGGGGTAGATCACGGCCCCCGGCTTGAGGCCCGCCATCAGCTTGCTGGCGCCGCAGAGCAGCATCGGATCGAAGGGCTCGCTGTAGCGCTCGCCCGGGCGCAGCAGGATGGCGCGGCGCTCGAATTCGCCCTCGGGCCGCAGCTCGGCGGGGGGGCGACAGACCGGGATCTTGCCCCGGGGAAAGGCCTGGGCCCTGGCCCCCTTGCGGGCCGCGCTCGACGGCTCCGGGGCGGTGATCACCTCGAACCAGAGCAGGCGCGCGTCGGCGAGGATGCGGACCGGGGCCGGGCCGTTGTTGAGAAGTTCCATACGCCAGGGCCCCTCGGCAGAAGGGTCGACGCTGAGCTGGACGCCGGCCTCGGGGAGGGGCGCCGGGGCGGGCTCTCCGGCGTCGGCGCGGGCGCTCGAAGGAGAGGCTGCGCCGAGGGCAGCGAGGGGGAGGAGCCAGGGGAGGTGCTTCAGCGGAGGCACGGGGTGGGTCGTAGCACGCTTCCCGCCGGAGCGAGCAACAACGAGGGCTTGGAGCCGGGGGAGGCCGGGGGTATGCGCGGGGCTCGATGATGCGTTCCAGAACGACGCTGGTGGCCCCGCTGGAGGAGCGGTGGCGAGGGGTGCTGGATGGGGTGGCCCGTGCGGAAGGGTTCCCCGGGAGCAACGACCCGAGGGAGCTTGGCCAGGCGGTGGCCCAGCTCTCGGCGTTCTACAACGGGCTGACCGACGAGGTGCCGGTGCGTCAGGCGCTGGCGGCGCGGCTCTCGTTCTCGTTCCCGAGGGACGTGCCGAAGGGCGCGGCGGCGGTGGCGGAGCTGGCCCCGCTGCTGCCCCGGGAGGGGACGGTGCGGCTCCTGGACCTCGGGGCGGGCCTGGGGGCGATGAGCTGGGGGGCCACGCGAGCGCTGGCGGCGCTGGGCTTCCGGGGGGAGGTGCAGGCGACGCTGGTCGACCAGGACCCGCGGGCGCTGGCCCTCGCGTCCCGGATCGGGGCCGCGGCCCAGGGGGAGGGGGCGGTCTCGCTGAAGCTGCGCACCGTGACCGCGGCGATGAGCCAGGTCCCTGCGCAGGAGGCGGACCTGGTGCTGGTGGGCCAGGCGCTCTCCGAGATGCACGAGGAGCTGGGCCCCGAGGAGCGGGTCGAGCGGCAGGCCTCCTGGCTGCGAGAGCGGCTGGAGCAGAGCGTGGCGCCGGGGGGGGCGCTGGTGCTGGTGGAGCCGGCGCTCCGGGACCGGACCCGCCACCTCCACGCGCTGCGGGCCCGGCTGATCGCCCTGGGGGCCTCGGTCTTCGCGCCCTGCCTCCACGACCAGCCTTGCCCGATGCTGGCCAACGATCGGGACTGGTGCCACGAGGATCTCGACCTGGATCTGCCTCCCTGGCTCGTGCCTGTCGCCCGGCAGGCGGGCCTGCGCTTCCAGGGCCTGACCTTCAGCTACCTGGTGCTTCGCCGCGATCGTCGCACCCTTCGCGACCTGCTGCCGCGGGCGGGCTGGCGCGTCGTCAACCTCCCGAAGAAGACCAAGGGGAAGCTCGAGATCGACCTGTGCGGGCCCCTCGCCGCGCCGGCGGTCCTGCGGGCCCAGCGCCTCGACCGGGATGCCTCCGCGAGCAACGCCCCCTGGGAGACCCTCGTGCGCGGCGACGTGGTGCTGCTCGACCCGGATCCGGAGGGCAAGCGCATCGAACGCGCCGCCACCGTGCGTCTCGCGGAGGAGCTCCCGTGAGCCTCCCGATGCCCTCCCGAGGGCTCTACGCCATCCTCGACCTCACCTCGCTGCAGCGCCGTAACCTTGACCCCCTGGAGAGCGCCCGGGCTCTCCTCGCGGGGGGGCCTGCGGTCGTGCAGCTCCGGGCCAAGGGGTCCAGCGCACGCGACACCCTGGCCCTGTTGCGGGCCCTTGTCCCTCTCTGCCGGGCCGCCCGCGTCCCGCTCTTCGCCAACGATCGCCCGGACCTCGCCCTCCTCGCCGGGTGCGATGGAGTGCACGTGGGTCAGGATGACCTGCCCCTCGCCGAGGTCAAAAAGATCGCCCCGGGCCTGCTGCTCGGCGTCTCGACCCACAGCGAGGCCCAGGTCCAGGAGGCCCTCGCAGTAGGGCCCTCGTACGTGGCGGTGGGCCCCGTGTTTGCGACCTCCTCCAAGGAAAACCCGGAGCCCGTGGTGGGCATCGAGCTGGTGCATTTCGCCGTCCGGCGGGCGTCCCTGCCGGTCGTCGCGATCGGCGGCCTGGACCTGCAACGCGCCCCCCTCGTCGCCGCCGCTGGCGCCCTGGGGGCCGTGATCGGCGCCCTGTTGCCGGATGGCCAGGACGTGGCACAGATCACCGACCGCGCCCTCGCGTTGGGGCGCACCCTGCGAGGCAATTCCCCATGAGCATGATCCTGTTTGGTTGCGTCGCTGCCAGCGCCGCCGCGGTGGGCTGGGTGTCGGGGCGCAAGGCCCGGGAGCGCCATGACCAGGCGCTCCTGGCCCGCACCGCCTCCGCGCAGCCCCCACCCAACCCCTTCGCGGCCTTCCCCTGCGGCCTCAAGGACGTGATGGCTCGCACCAAGGATGATGAACTGCTCATCTCCGGAGGGCTGCGGTTGAGCGAGGGAGGGGTCCCGGTGGCCGCGGTCTTCTTTGGCGTCGGGGCCCCCGGCGTCAAGCGTGTCCTCGCGGTGTTCTCCGACCGGAGCGACGCCCTGTGGCTCACCATCGAGGCGTCCGATGCGGTCGGCAGCGAGCCCCCCTCGACCCTGTCCGCGGGCGAGCACCTCCTCGAGCGATCGCGCCGCATCCCGGTGCTGGTCGAGCGCTTCGGCGTCGAGCTCCCCGAGGTGGACCGGGAGATGATCCTGGCCGAGTACCGCGGCGGCGCAGGCCAGAGCGCCCTGGTCCTCAAGGGCTCGCGTCGGTCCCTGCTCGCCGTGGGGGACACGATCGCGGTCTCCTCGCTCGATCGCTATCCCGGCTCCTGAGCCGCGGTTGACCGCCACAGGCCGCCCCCGACAGGGCCCTGTTCACCTGCGCGGGCTCAGCCCCGCTGCGAACCCCTCCTCGGCCCCCTGAACCCAGGCATCGAGCCCATCTGCTCCTCCGGCCCGCCTCACCAGCTCCGCCGGCAACACCCACGGCCCACCGGAAAAAAGCTCGCGGCGCCAGAGCAAACATAGCGTCTCGTCGCTCATCTCTTCGCAGAGCTCCTGGATCGAGCCGAGGTTCTGGCTCCAGGGCGCTGCCTCCCTGATCTCTGTATGGAAGTTCTTGCGCTCAACCTGGGTCAACTGGCGCCAGAGCTCGCTGATCAAGTCGAGGTGCTCCTGCACCGGGTGGGCCCGCAGCAGGTGACGTAGCACCGCCGCGCCCAGCCCCAGGCGCCCCAGATCGTGGATCGCCCGGAGTTTGCTCGTCGCCTCGGGGTTGGCCACCTCCCGGAGGGCCGAGGCCAGACCTTCGTCAGGCGGTAGCCGGCGGTGCCGCCAGAGGGCCACCCGCAGCTGGACCAGCAGATCCTCGGGAATCGCGCGAGCGCAGCCTTCGAGGAGGGCAAACAGGTCCGTTGTTTCCTCCGTCATCAGCAGCTCCCAGGTCCGCAGCGCCAGGAGCCTTCGCGCAACGAGCGGGGCGCGGTCCATCAACGGAACAATGCGAGCCAGCGCTTCCGGGCGCATGGTCCGGGCTGACGCTCGCAGCGCCCTCCAGGCCGGCGGCTCGATCTGGTGGGGGCCCACCGGGGGGGTGGTCAGCAGCTCGCGGTGTAGCGCATCGATCAGTGACCAGTAAAGATCCTCCGGAACCTCGGCCCGAGGGTCACTGAGCAGCTCGGCATGCCGGAACAGCGCCTGGTCGTCCGGGTTGTCACGCAGCTTTCCGAACACCTCTCCGCGCATCCAGGCCGGCGGTGGGCCGCTGTACACAAGCCGGATCCGGGCCTCGTCCAGCTGCGCCAGGAAGGCGCGCTCCCTCGGCTCGCGCTCGACCTCCGGCAGTGCGTCGAAGAATTCTACCGGCCATCGTGTCTGCTGGAAGCGCTGGGGTTCCGCCAGAAATCGCCTTGCTAGCTCTGCCTTCAGCTCCGCGTCTTGCAGAAGCGGGAGCACCTGGCCGAAGGGGTGATCCGTCACCGCAGGGGTCTCGGCCAGGGTTGCCCGCACCAGTGCAGGGCGCTCCTCGGGCGGGAGGCACCGTAGCCGCGATGGGAGCGTATGCAAAAAGCCATCTCCAGCCCGCTGCACCATCGACCAGAGCCGCCCCCGAGCCGACGGTACCTCGTCAAGAAACGGGCGAGCCGAGATCCCCTGCAGTCGCGCGCAGAGTTCGTGCGGTTCGGGCGGCCTCAACGGCTCTCGTAGGCGGCGAAGCAGCAGCGTGTGGCGCTCTTCCTCCGAGAAGAATCGCTCCCATCGCTCGATCTCCCAGACCTCCTCGCCCTGTTCTGCCATCGCCTTCAGGAGCTTGACCACCCGATCATGAACGTCTGGCCGATCGTGCCTGGCGACGGCGTGGGCCAGCTCCAGGAAGACGGTGCGTGTCGGCGTGCTGAGCCCCGGCGTCCCCAGGATTCGCTCGCGCCAAGAGGGGACGAGGGCGAGAAATCTTGCCCGATCACGCAGCGGTCTGGCCGCCAGCGCGCTCGCCATCTGCAACGATGACTCCACATGCTGGCCGTCTATGATCTCTCGCAAGCACTCCCACATGGCCCCCTCGCACCGGTCGAGCAGGTGCGGTGGCACCGGCTCCTCTCCCTGCCAGAGCGTCCAGGGGCGGTCCGCAAGTCGGTCAAAGAATGTATATGGAAGCTCTGTGGTAGGGCGGGCTCGAAGCAGCGCGAGGTACTCGTCCCGTTGCAGGGGGGTCCGCCGCGGCAGCTCGTCCAGCAAGGCGCCGGCTGCGTCGCTCCCCCCGTCGAGCAGGCGGTGCATCAGCTGGATCAACAGGTACTGCCACCGGCACGAGACGTTGCGCTCTCCCCTGAGCTGCATGACGACACGCTGCGCCCACTCCATGGCAGAGGGCGCCTGGCCCACCGCCAGGTAGGCATCTGCCAGCGCTACCCCCAGCGAGAGGTCAACGCGACGCTCCCACTGCGCTGCGGCGCGCTCCAGCAGCGAGCGCCGCGGCACCTCCTCCAGCAGCGGCGCCAGGCAGAGGAGGGAAGGCTGCTCGCCGGGATCGTAGGGCTCCTCCAGGAGCACCTGGCAGGCTCGACGTATCTGCGCAGGGCTCAGCGAAGGAGCTAGCTTTCGCAACGCCTCGCTCTTGCCCTCGGGGTACTCGAGCAGGTGATCCAGCGCCTGCTCGGTGAGGCCACGCCGGTCGAGCTCCGCGACCACCGCTGCGTGCGGCCAGCAGTACCGCGTCGATAGCGAGAGCAGCGCCGGCAGCGCCGGGGTCGGCAGCACCGGAAGCAGCGCCCGGATCGCCTCGCTCCGGTTCTGCTCCGAGTCCTCTGCGTCCAGCATCTGGACCGACGCCAGCGTGGTCTGCACCGAGCGAAGCCCGTGCGTCACCAGCGCCACCCGCAACGCCGGTTCCATGGCGATCTCCTGCGCCTGGACCACCTCCTAGAGCGCCAGGCAGAGCGACTGCTGCCGCAGCGGAGCCAGCGCCCCGTGGCCTCCCCAGTGCGTCATCATCGCGCGCTCGGCCCGGGACCAGCTTGCCCGCAGGTCCTGCACAAAGCCCGATGCGCTCCCCTCGTGGCGCCGCCATGCCTCCAGCGAGGCGTGGGACACCAGCCGGTGGATCTCCTCGTCCGGAGCCCCCGCCGCCTCCAGGTGCGCCGCCGCAAAGTGCAGGAAATAAGGCATCGGATCGGCCTTCGCTCGCTCCTCCCGCGCCAGCTCTGCAAAGCGGCGCTGGGCAGCCTGAACCTCGTCAGGCATCGTCCACCGGGCCACCTCGGCAAAGCGCGGGTGCGCGAAGGTCACCCCCTGCTCCGGGACCTCGATCACGAAACGAGCAAAGGAGGCCAGCGTCGCTCGCACCTCGCCCTCGCTCGACGCCACCACTGCTGTCAGCACCCCCCAGGGCACCACCCCACACGCCGCCCCGAGCGCCCCCAGGATCCGCGACGCCAGCTCCCCCTTCGGAGCCTGAAGTCTCTCGCGCTGCTCGCTCCACCACGCCCCTACCAGCTCCGCCGGGTCCCTCACGTCCGGGAGCGCTTCGCCCATGCGGATGCACTCCATGCACAGCCGGATCAGCAACGGATCTCCCCCTATGCGCCGCATCACCTCTGGCGCCGGGGTCAGCCCCGGGAAGGCGGCCACCTCCTCGAACGACAGCGGGGGCAGATCGAAGAGCATGCATGGGTGGATCGCCAGCTGCGCCGCCCACCCGGCTGCGTCGCAATCGATCCGTGTACGCGCCGCCACCAGCAGCCTGACCTCGCCCGGCAGCGTCAACCCGGCGAGGCCGTCGAGCAGCCCCTGGTCCTGCAGTTCATCGAGCCCGTCGAGCATCACCCACAGCGGCTGTCCATGGTGCGATGTCATCCGCTCACGAGGATGCCCCTGACCGCCCAGCAGGGCCCGCAGCCGCGCCCCCAGCAGCTCCTCCACCGTGGATGAACGGTGGGTCCCGAACCGCAGGCTGATGGGCACCCAGGCGACCAGCGCCCCGGCCTCGTCCAGCTCAAGCGCCAGCCGGAGCAGCAGCGCGGATTTACCCCTCCCCGCCGGTGCGCACATCACCCCGAGCATGCCCCCGGGCAGCTCTGCCAGCTGTCTTCGGTCCGCGTCCCGCCCCACAAAGGGGGCCTCCCGGTGGTCCTGAAGCAACGCTTGCACCCCCTGGTGAGCCATCCCTCGTAGCAACATGGCGTTCAGCATAGCGCGAGCCTCGACCTTCCCCCGCCCTTGCCCGTGCGACCGTTGCTGGCTCCAGGAACGAGGCTGCTGGTAGCCTCACCGGCGCTACCGTTACGGAGGGCGCGCTGGTGGTGCGGGGGCGGAGGGCTGGGTGATCCCCGGAGGTTGCGTCGGGTCTGGATGCGGGTCGATGGGGGCAGGGATGGGCTGCGGACAGGCGTCCATGCAGACGTTCCTCCCGTCGAGGAAGCAGGTTCGCTTCCCCGGTGGGCACCCTTCCAGGCAGCGCCCTTCGTGGCAGGTCACCTCGCCTCCCTCGAGCCTGGTGGAGCACACGTTCCCGCAGGAGCCACAGTTCGTGCGATCTCTCTTCAGATCAACGCACGTGCGACCCCCGTTCACACGGCACTCGCCTGCCCCCGGGGCGCGGCAACGAGCCTCGCAGCGGCCCTGCGAGCAGGCCACCGTCATCGCTGATACCAAGTTACTTTAGGAACGGCGCACGCGTTGGTAGAATCTTCGCGTGCCTGCTCCTGCCTCCCTGGCGCCCCACCTAACGGCTCGTCAGCTCTTCCACCGCTACCATGCGTGCCTGGACGCTCGGCAAGCTCGTCGCTGGCAGTTGCTCTGGTTCCTCGCCTCTGGCTGCGATGTCGCTGAGGCGGCCCAGCGCGTTGGCTTCTCGCTGCGACAAGCCCAGCGTCTCGTCGCTCAGTTCAACGAGGCAGGCCCCGACGGCTTCGAGCGACAACGCCCCCGAGGCAGACCTCGACTGCTCAACGACAAGCAGTGCTCGCAGCTCGCCTCTCTGCTCGAGGGGCCCAGCCCCGACGGTGGGCTCTGGACGGCTCCCAAAGTGGCTCGCTGGATCGAGCAGCAGACCGGGCGTCCCAGTGTCAGTCGCAAGGTAGCCTGGACCTACTTGCAGGAGCTTGGCTTCTCCTTGCGACGAGGCCGACCTCACCATCACCAAGCCGATGAGCAGGCCCAGGAGGCTTTTAAAAAAGGAAGCTCGCGGCCGCCGTCCGCCAGGTTCGTCGTGATCACCCCCAAGCCCAGATCGAGGTCTGGGCGATGGACGAGCACCGCCTCGGCTTGAAGCCCATCCGACGCGGGCAGTGGGTTCGCAAGGGCCATCCGTTTCGGGTGGAGGTGTGGCCACGCTACCAGTGGACGTGGGTGTTCGGGTTCGTGCGTCCGACGACCGGGCGCGTCTTCTTCTCCCTGATGCCCTCGGTGGGACTGGCCGAGATGGCAACCACCCTGCACGCGTTCGCGCGCCACGTTCGAGCCGGCCCTCAGCGTCGCGTGGTGCTGGTGCTCGACGGAGCGGGCTGGCACAGCGGCGCCCTCGACCTGCCCGAGGGACTGCACCTGGTGCCTCTGCCCGCGTACTCACCCGAGTTGCAGCCAGCGGAGCGACTCTGGCCTCTGTTGGACGAACCACTGGTCAATCGAGCCGTGCGCGACCTCGACGAACTGGAAGAGTTGATCTGCCAGCGATGTCGGGTGCTGCGCACGATGCGAGCCGAGGTTCGCGCCCTGACGTGCTTCTACTGGTGGCGACACCTCGAACGCGCTGCGCCATTGTTAAAGTAACTTGGTATGAC
>JALOQB010000124.1 GCA_025453595.1 Polyangiaceae bacterium | reverse complement strand
CGGTCGAGGAAAAGGCGAAGAGTACGGGCCTGGTCGGAGCCGACTTGAAGGCGCACCGGCAGCAGCACATCGGCCCGATCGCCAGGGATTTCTCACGATGGCTGGCCGCGGTAGAGCCGACGCTGCTGCCGTCAGAACCGCTGAACGCAGCGGTAGGCTACTACCGGCGACACTGGAGCGCGCTGACACGGTTCATCGACGATCCGCAGGCACCGATCGACAACTCGGCCACGGAGCGTGAGTTCCAGAACGTGGCGAAACTGCGGTTGAACATGCTGTTCGCCGGGAGCACGGAGGGGGCGCATCGAGCGTGTGTGCTGCTGGGGATCGTGTCGACGTGTCGAGCGCTCGGAGTTCCGGTGCAGGCGTACCTGACGTGGGCGTTTGAGCGGCTGGGAACGCACCGAGAAAAGTTCGGGCTTCGGGTGGAGGAGATGACGCCTGCGGCGTTCAAGGTCGCGAGCGGCTGACGACCGCGACCTACCCGACAACCCCAAGAACCTGGCTACCCGGCGTCGCTGATGGCTCACCTTATTTCACTCCTCGGAGCAAGTAGGCATCTCCTGAAAGTCTTTGCTGGTGAGCCCTAGCAACGCATCACCACATTCTTCCTTGAATCCGAACTGAGCTTTAAAATTTTCAGACCAAGGATTATCATAAAAAACATAATAGTGAACGTTTTCTTCCGAATCGATTCGTGTAAAACATATAGGTACAAGGGAGGCTGCGCATATCGGTTCACACTTGTAAAGTGCATAACATCCCCAGGTGTACACGTCCTTGAAACTCTGTCGCTTGCATTTCGCGATGGGATCCACCTCCATGCCACCCACACCGCAACATGTTTGAGAGGTAGTTGAGGATTGACACTGACCATCCGGCAACAACGTACACCCCGGAGCCTCGTTCTCTTCCAACAAAGGGAACACGTCGGGAGGTTCTATCGGTTGACACATATCACCCCCTCCATCCCCTCCGTTTCCAGCGCTTTGCTCTCCACCTTGCCCCGCCCCTGCGCTCCCGCCTTCGCTCGAACCGGCGGCCCCTGCTGCCCCTGAAAGTGTGCCTCCTTCCCCGCCCAGATTGCCTCCACCTTTTCCTGCAAGTTCTCCTCCCTGTCCCCCCTGGTCTCCACCAACCCCTCCTTGAACATCACCCGCGATGCCGCTTGCTCCTCCCCCTGCGCCGCTGTCTTCGCCGGCAAAACCTGCATTCCCCCCGGGAAGTCCTCCTTGCCCAGAGGCCCCCGCCTGGCCAGAGGCTCCACCGAAGTCACTCCCTCCCGAACTCGTTCCAGAAAGAGAACCTGATGCACCGCTGCTTCCCGCAGGAGCCCCTCCTTGTCCGGCAGAAGACACGCCAGCCTGACCCCCTTGGGATGATTGCTGTGTATCCATGACCTGTTCCTCGGAAGAAGAACATGCAAGAAGAATGGTGAAGAGAAGAAGACAGGGTGTGGTGGTAGGCTTCATGTTATTCCTCTAACGCTCCATTTTTGCTGATTTCTGGGGTCAAACCATCTCAGTCAAGCTATCAGTCCGGCGTACCTGCGTGATAAAGAAACGCAAAGTCTGCAGTCCTCGTTTGACCCGAAGGGACATGGAACGACCGGACCCATAGCGCGGGGCATTTCCCAGCAAGCCCACTACGGAGATCGATACGACTGACAATATCCCGAGAGGTGTCATCTCCCATGTAAGAGATTCCACCATCTGGAGGACAGGTATTGTAAACATAAATGTCCAGGTCAGCAGCGTTTGTATAGTTAGGTTCCGTAAACTTCATGACCACTTTGAGTTGAGAAATTCCAGCAGGGAGTGGCAGCCCTCCGTCCGTCATGCTTACGGTAAAAATATCTCCCGGGCCAAGAGAGGTTGTACCATAAGACCATTTCCATGGAGAGGTAATATTATTCGAGGATGGATAACGAAGATGAGCTCGGCCAACACCACTCCGCGAACTCACGCCCCTCACTCGAACTGCGTTCATATCATAATCCCAACCATCGCCCAGCATCAGAAAATGAGTGATCAAAGCATTGGACGACGAGAGTGTAAATTTGCTTGATCGAAGTGCATGTCGAAGCAAAGAAACCGCGCCTGATACTGCAGGAGCGGAGAACGATGTATAGCAGCAACTATCCGTAGAAGAATAGTATCCATATCCGGGGGACGAGTTGTACCAAAAGTCATAACCGCCAGGGGCAGATATGTCCGCGACAGCAGCCGCCTTAGGATGAACACCACCGTTAATCGTCAGGTCCATCCCTCCTCTCGCACTAACAGGAGTGATGTTGACGGTATCATAATTGATAGCAGAAGAATCGCTGTGCAAAGCGGCGACTGCAATTCCGTCCCGATTTGTTGCAGGAAAATTGACTGAACAAAAAGACCCCGGAGGATTAGGCGGAACATTATCTGTGCCGTTTCCAAGGGCATAGACGGGAACAGTCCCGGAGGCGGCAACGTTACGAAGTGTTGCTGCAGTGCCACACGGATTGGCTACGTTAGAACACCCTCCCCCCCAACTGAAAGACATGTTATAAACATCCAAATATTGATTTATCGCGTATTGAAACGATTGGACGTAGGATGCACAGGTAGAAGCATCGTTAATCCCACCCACCCACAGTTTGGTTCCAGAACTATACCCGCTTCGCTTGGTACGCTCCGTTTGATTTGTGATGCTTGGATCCTCTCCGTTCTCGATACTGCCCGCAAGAATTCTGGCGACGGAGTTCTCGTGCCCCAAGACCCCATTGGGTGTCACGGTGCCGCAACCCCACCCATAACAATGAAAATTGGTCAACCGGCTCCCATATCCCGGATGAGCCACCATATTTGGACCATCGAGAACTCCCACTCGAATTGGCCCTCCGACTCGTGCAAACGCAGAACCGTTGTACCCCGCCGATATCAACGCCGTCGCTTTCATCGCGTCTCTGGCTGCCATCCCGTGAAACGAAGAAGGAGCCTGAGATTCCATCTTCGGGCCAACACCATACTCCACACTCAACAACGATGGCCACTGGATAACAGCTTGTACATCCTTGGCCTTCACGTAGGCGAATACACTAGGAATCACCCAGAAATCTTGAATTTCAATAGCGCCCAACTCTGCGAGTTGCGAGGTCAACCGATTTGTAATTCCTCGAACTTGCTCTTTTCGAACGTCCAAAATTTGTTCGCGGATCTGCTCCCCTTCCTCACGAAGCGCAAGCTCTGACCAATTAAAAGCAACATCCGGCAAGGTAATAAAGATAGGAACCCAATCTTCTTCCTGCTTTGTTGAAACAAGAGCAAGGAGATCTTCTACTTTCTTTTCGTTTGCGACTTTAACCTCGTCGATATTTGAAACAACACCAACTTGAGCCTGCTTAGCAGCATCAAATGCTGCCAACACTTGTCGATGAAACGGGCTGAGATCTTGTGGATTTCCAAAGATACGTTCAAACTTCTCACCCGAACCATCGTCTTGTTTCGATTCCACAAACGTTGGAGGGATTTGAAATTGTGTCAAGCTTACCACCAGAGGATCTTGATTGCTGAGCTTCGTCGCGGTCGCTGACAAACCCGGCTGACAATCATACCCCCCCCCCACATGTAGGCATTTTTTGTTCGTTGCTGTTGTCAGCGCAAGCAATCAGGAAGGAAAAAGAAATCGCGGTGTGAACGACGAAAAATTTGCATGTCTTCATGGTGTTGTCCTTGGGCTCTCGTGAGGATGACCGGAACAGAATAGTCCGTCAAACAACAATTTACCTTCTTCGCGGGTGCTCTGCACAAAACAGGAAATTCCTGTTGTTTCCTACAAGCAAGGTGGGACCTCTACGATGACAAGGACCGGAGAAGAGGGATTCGTGGAAGATGACCCCGAACAACTCGTCGCTGGTTGCGGGGCATCCAGGAGCGCGCCCTAGACCTGGGGACCAGGCGACCAGGACCACCGTGCTGCGAGAACTGCTCCAGGCCCGCCCCTGGTCCTGGTCTGCGCCGAGGTGGTAGCGTGGCCTGGATGAGCGAATCCCTGGAACAGCGCTTCGAGGCACTCGGAGCCCTCTATCGACAGCTGGCCGCCAAACATGGTCTCGATTTCGAAAAAGATGTACCCGCTGCCAGCCCGCTGACCGACGAGGAGATCGCGCAGGTCGAGGTGGTGACCGGCTGCGCGATGCCCCCCCTGGCCCGCGCCTTTTACAGGAGCGTCAGCGCGCGACGCTCCCCCGGTGGTGCCCGGCCTTTCCGTGAATTCTTCCTCACGGGCGAGGAGCTTCTCGCGAAGTGCCAGGAGCTGGCCGAAGCAAAGAAGGAATACGACTGGGAGCATGACCCGTGCATCCCGCTCACCGCCGAGGAGGACTTCCTTGTCTGCACCGCGGAGGGCGAGGTGCTCCGCTTCTGCAACAACGAGGGCTCGATGGACCCCGAGGACGAGGTGGAGAACATGGAGCAGTTCTTCGAGTTCCTGGTGAAGGAGGCCCAAGATGCCCTCACGGATAGATAGCGAGACACGATGATCGTGGCCGCACGATGTTTGTAATCTGCTGCGGCCCGCCCTTCCTGGTTTACCATGAAGGGTCATGAACCTGCGTGTGCTCTGGTCGCTGGCCCTCTCTTCGTCGATGTTGCTTGCCTGCGGTGGAGGGGAAGAGTCCGTGCCCCCGGGCGGTGGGGCAGGGAAGGCCGGAGCCGCTGGCAAGGGCGGGGGACCTTCCGGTCAGGGCGGGGACGGGGGGGCGGGGGGCGCCGGCGCAGGTGGAGACGGCGGCAGCGCGGGCAGCAGCGGCGGAGGCATGAGCGGGAGCGCAGGGGGGGGCGGTCTATCCGGAAGCTCCGGACAGGGCGGGGCGAGCGGCGCCTCGGGGCAGGCGGGGGAGGCGGGCGCCGCCGGGGAGGCGGGCCAGGCGGGCGCCGCGGGAGGGGCGGTGTGCGAGCCAGGGTGCAAGGGGGTATGCGTGGAAGGCGCGTGCTGCGCGCTGGACCGGCTCTGCGGGGGGGGTTGCTGCGGGGACGGAGAGGTCTGCTCCTTCGAGAAGTGCATCCAGCCGGGCAAGGAGTGCAAGGACAGCGAGGAGTGCGGGGCAGGGGAGTACTGCGATCCGCGCTTCGGTCAATCGCAGGAGCTTTGCCCCGGTGTTCTTTCCTCCACGGGGCGCTGCGTCCCGGAGCCACCGGTGTGCCCGGGAGGGGAGCCGCCTGCCCCCGGCAAGCCGATCGACTGCGTGGGCAAGTGCGAGGTGAAACCGACGGTGGACGACTTCAAGCCGGTGCTCAAGTACGCGTGGGGCGGGGTGACGACGCCGCCCTACGACACCGACGTGATGATGACGCCGGTGGTGATCCAGCTGGATGACGACAACTGCGACGGCAAGATCGACGGGCGCGACGTGCCCGAGATCGCGGTCACGGTGTACAGGAACCAGGTCTATTTCGGCGATGCAGACCTGGTGGTGCTATCGGTGCAGGGGGGGAAGCTGGTCGAGCGCTGGCGCGCCCTCAATGTCTACATGGACGGGCAGATCGCGGCGGGCGAGATCGACGGGACCCCCGGCAACGAGATCGTCGCCTGCCACCTGGACGGCTCGCTGACGGCCTACCGCGGCGAATCCGGTGCTGTCCTGTGGAAGACCCCGCCGACCGCCTGCGCCATGCCCTCCATCGCGGATCTGGACGGCGACGGGAAGCCCGAGGTCATCACCGAAGGGGGCATCTACAACGGCAAGGACGGTACCCTGAAGCATCCGTTCTCGACCCCCATGCTGGGCACCTTCACCGTCGCCGACCTGGACGGCGACGGGAAGCTGGACGTGGTCGGCACCGCCCAGGCCTACCGCGCCGATGGCACCCTCTTCGCGTCCACCGGGGCCTTTGGCTTCTCGTACCCGTCCCTGCGCACGTTGCCCGGCGGCCCCGCGGTCGCGGACCTGGACGGCGACGGCAAGCCCGAGGTCATCGGCTCCTATTTCCTCCAGCATCAGCTCGTGGTCTGGCGTCCTGACCCCTCTGCCCCTGGCGGCGCCACGTTTGTCCGCGCTCCCATCGACATCAACGGCCTGCTCAACCCGTCCCTTTGCCCCGGCGGTTCCAACGGCAACCTTCACGGCGGTGGGCCCGTCACCGTGGGTGACTTCAACGCCGACGGGACCCCCGACGTCGCGCTGGCCGGGGGCGTCGGCTACGCGGTCCTCGACGGCAAGAAGCTCATGGATGCCGCGGTCCCCGACAACAGCACCTTCCTGTGGGTGAAGCAGACCCAGGACTGCTCCAGCGCCGGCACCGGCTCGTCGCTCTTTGATTTCAACGGCGATGGCAAGGCCGAGGTCGTCTACGCCGACGAGAACCGCCTGCGCATCTACGAAGGGGCCACCGGCAACGTCCTCTTCGAGACCTGCAACACCTCCGGCACCCTCGCCGAGAACCCGGTCATCGCCGACGTCGACGGCGACGACCAGGCCGACATCCTGGTGGTCTCCAACGCCTTCGGCGCCGTCTACGGGAGCGCCTACAAGTGCGCCGATGGGTCCATGACCTCGGGCCTGCGTGTGTATGGAAGTTCCCAGGGGGCCTGGGTCCGGACGCGGCGTGTATGGAACCAGCACGCGTACCACGTCACCAACGTGAACGACGACGGGACCATCCCGGCGGTCGAGCTCCCCAACTGGGCCCAGCCGGGCCTCAACAACTTCCGTCAGAACAAGCAGCCCGGCGGCGAGTTCTCGGCGCCAGACGCGGTGATCTCGCTGCTGGCGCCGAAGTGCAACGACGGCCCCTTTGCCCTGGTGGCGACCGTGCGCAACGTGGGGGAGGCTCCGTTGCCCGCGGGCGTGGTGGTCGGTTTCTATGAGGGGGAGGCGCCCGGCGGCAAGCTGCTGGGCACAGGGGTGACCACCCAGACGCTCTACCCGGCCCAGGGCGAGGATCTGGTCTTCGTGGTGCCCGGTGGAGGCGAGGACATCAGCAACGGCACCACCAAGGTCTACGCCGTGGTGGACGATGGGCAGCCCCCGCACCCCTGGAAGGAGTGTCGCTCCGACAACAACACCTCGCTCAGCACCCTGGCCTCCTGCGGGAAGCTCTGACCAGGCGGTGCGCGCCAGCCCGGGCCTCAGCGCCTCGGCTGGCGAGGGGGCGCCTTGGCCTTCAGGAAGGTGAGGGCGCGCTTGCCCCCCGGTCCCCGCGGCGGATCCCGGTCTGTCTCGGCCCCGATCAGCAGGAAATCGAGCTGCTTCAGGTCGGCCCCGAGGGCCTTGAGGGAAGCGCCTGCGGCCTCCGCGCCAGGCCAGAGGCCGGCGATCCAGCTGACCTCCAGCGCCCCCTGGCTCTCGGGGATCGAGAGCCTGGCGCAGCGGATCTCGCCCCTGTCGCAGAAGGACGGCAGCGGGCCCTTGCCCACGGCGGCCCAGGCAGGCTCGGTCAGGCCCGCCTTCTGCTCCACCCCCCGGGGGCCGATCCAGCCCTGCACCACGCCTCGTAGCTGCTGCCGCTCGACCTGCAACGAGACGAAGGCCCGGCGCTCGCCGAGCGGGTAAAACCCGGTCCCCTGGGCCCGGTCCGCCCGCGCGTAGGATTCCCCCTGGCCGGGGATCAGGAACTGCTGCGCCACGTTGCCAAAAACCCCCAGCGCCCCGTGGGACGCCCCCCTGGGATCCTGCACCGGGAACGGCCCACCCCCCTGACCCAGCAGGAAGGCCGCCGCGTGAAACTCCAGGGCCACCCCGCCGATCGCCACCGTGACCAGCGTCGCCTCCTTCCCCCCCGGGAGGGTCACCCGCTCCGTGTCCCAGACCAGCGTGGCCGAGCTGTCGTGGGTCGGCACCGGCGGGCTCAGCAGCGCGTACCCCCGGTCCTTCGTGCAGGAGGCCAGGCCAAGCCAGGTTGGTTGGGCCTCCAACGGACTCGCGCCCTCCGGGAGCGGGCGGTGCAGCACCAGGAGCCGTGCGCTGGTGTCCTGCTCGATCTGGATCCCGAGGACTTTTTCCACCAGAAACCCCTGCTGCCGGAGCGACGGGAAGAGCTCGGTCAGCGGCCCATGATCCCCGCGAGGGAGCGAGGCCACCGCCTCGGAGCGCTCGGTGAGCTCCTGGCCAAAGGGCAGACCGCGGAGCAGATCGCTGCAGGGCGGCGCAGGCGGCAAGGCCACCGGGGCCGGCGCCGAGGAGGAGGCCGGAGCGGGAGGCAGCGCGGGCGCGGAGGCCGCGGGGCTGGTGGCGGGCGCCGGGGTCGAGGGGGCCAGGGTCGAGGGCGAGGAACAGGCGAGGAGCGCCCAGGCGCCGAGCGCGGCCCCGGGCCAGCGGAGTGGCTTCGCGTGCATGCGGCCGCCACCCTAGCAGCACCCTGGCAGGGGCGCTGGGGGCGCGGTGGTGCTCTGGCGTTGCAGGAACGACGGACGCTAACGGCTCAGCACACGGAGCCCATGAAGAGCAGCGGACAGCGCCTTGTTGAGCAAAGGTGCTTTGCTCAGCAAATTCTTCCCGGAAGATCGGTGCCTCTGCCCTGCGCGGAACGCCATCCATCCGACCTTTTGCAGACTTTCTTGATCATTTTCTCCTTCAAGAAACGCCTGCCAAAGTGCATGCAAAACCTGATCGATCTGGCTGCTCTGGTTATCCGTTGGAACAACCACACAGTGACCAGCGAAGCAACTTACCCCCTGCTGGACGGCTTCCTGTCCGAAGGAGGAGAGCGACTCAAGGCCTCCTTCTCCCAGGGTGTTGCAGGCATAGACATAGACCCGTGACCCCTGGAACATGGAGGCGAACTGGCTTGCATTGGCCCAGGCCACGCCTTGCGAGGTGGTCCGGAGGTTGCCGCTGCCATTGTGGCCCGTGAGCAGAGCGTTTCCTTCGTTCACGGTCCGATGTACTTCATCGAAGGATGGCTGTGGAGAGAGGATGTCGCTTTGAGGAGGAAATCTTTTTGCGAACGCACGCGCCGATCGTTCGATTCGTTGCGTATTTTCATCGCCCACCAGGCAAATCAATGCGTAATTCATCGTGAGAAGCGGCCTCCTCGATGGGGTGAAGGGACATGATCAACGTCTTGTTGGCGAACTCCACGAATTCCCGTGCGAGCCGGTAGCTCTCTTCATCCCGGAGTGACTCGCTCTGGATGGCATCTCGCAGCTGCCCTGCGGTGATGGAGCGACCGGTCTGATCCGTGAAGAGCACGTCTTCCCTCTGCAGACCCTTTCCCAGCATGTCCTTGAGGGCATCCCAGAACGGGCCTGGCTCGTAAAAGTGACGGGGAGGTGCATGGGCGCGCGGGCATGATCGGATGTTCGTTTCCCCGCCCACGAGGGAGACATCCAGGTACGTGTCGGCGATGGCGAAGTAATGATGGTGAGTGGCAATCCAGAGTTGATCCGTCTCGGGGCGGCTACCATCCTCTTCCTTGACGCTGGCGCGCAGGTAGTCCGCAAGGGGCTCCATCAGGTCCTTGTGCAGGTGGGCCTCCGGCTCCTCCATCAGCAAGACAGGGGCTGTTGCCAGCACCTGATCCGCCAGCATCATCACCACCTGTTGCTCTCCAGAACCCAGGTTCTTCAACGGGATCTCTGCCTGGCCAGCGGGCTTGAACATCACACGGTACTCGCGGAGGGTCTCGCTCTGCACGGGTCGTAGATCCACGCGTTCCGGTGTGGATGCACCGAAAAGCTTCACCCGGCCCAGCGCTCGACCCAGCCGGTGGATGGCCTGCGCCTTCTCTTCGTTCTCGCTCAGCGCAGCCTTTACCAGCGCCTGCTGGAGCCCCACCTTCTGCTGTGATTGGAGGGGTTCACGATCGACGCGCCGCTCCGCCTCGCTTGTCAGCAACAGATCCTTCAGCAACTCGTTGAGGATACGCTCCGCAAAAAGATCCGCATTGGACCAGAAAGGAGGTACAAGTCGCAGTTCTTCATCAATGTTTTTGATTGCTTCTTCTTTGGTTGAGAAGATGCGACTCAGCGTCGCTCTTCTGTTGATAAAATCGCTTTCACTCACAATACGTACACCAGGGCGATCCCGCTCCCTTTCCATGCTCTTCAGTTGCTGCTTGACGGACTCAAGTTGTTCTTGCAATGCATTCCTTCTTGCCTGGAGAGACGCTCCGCGCTTCACCGTTTCTCCTCTGGACCTATCTGTTCCCAGAACAAACCCATTGCTGGTCTCGGCGCGGGGGAACCAGAGCCAGAGGGTCGAATCGCTGATGAGCTGGATCACCAGGTGAAGATGGATGGTGAACGGGGTCAGGTGCTCGATGGCGAGTCGTTTCAACCCTCGATCTCCCACCTGGATGTCTGCACGGATCTGGATCTCGGGGGTCGCCCCTCGGTGAAAATCATCCCGGCTCAGGTCAAGCAGATGATCTGCATCCTGCAAGGGCAGCTGCCATGCTTGGTCCCGGGTATCGACGAGGGATTTGTTGTAGCGAGCCATCTCCCCCGCGACCTTCAGCAAGAGCTGGAGCGCCCGCAGCAGGTTGGACTTTCCCGAGCCGTTGGGCCCATGAAGCACGACAAGCTCAGGGATGTCTGGCAGCGTCGCCTGCTTGATGCTGCGGAAGTTCTGGATCTCCAGCCGCTGGATACAGGTTCTCTGGTAGGTCATCGCTGGTCACGCTGTCGGGGGTACCGTCGGGTCAAGTGCAGGAGCAGGCCGGATACTTCCTGCGCTCGTACCAGGGAAGATAACGAACGATCCGGTCATCTTCCAGGGGGAAGAGCCGGTTTGAAGGCGGCGCTGGGGGCGTGATCGTGGTAACCGGGGGCGCATGTCCATCCAGTGGTACCCCGGGCACATGGTCAAGGCGCGCAAGCTGATCGCCGAGGCCATCCCGGGAAACGATGTGCTGGTCGAGGTGGTCGACAGCCGGATCCCCCGGGCAAGCCGTAACCCCGAGCTGATCGAGCTGGGCCGGAACAAGCCGCTGCTGATCGTGCTCTCCAAGAGCGATCTCTCGGACCCGGAGCTCACGGCGGCCTGGGTTCACCATTTCGAGCAGAGCGCGGCGCGGCGCGGGGCCAGGGTGCAGGCCGTGGCGGTGTCGAGCACCCAGCAGCGCAAGGAGGCGCGCAAGCTGGTCAGCGAGGGCTGTCGTCGCCTGGCGCCGGTGCGCGGTCCCAGCTCGGTCAAGCCGCTGCGGGCGCTGATCCTGGGTATCCCCAACGTGGGGAAGTCGACGCTGACCAACCTGTTGCAGGGGCGTCAGGTCGCCAAGACCGAGGACCGACCCGGTGTCACCCGCGGGGAGCAGAAGGTGGTGCTCGACGATGGCACAGTGCTCTCCGATGTTCCGGGGCTGATGTGGCCCCGGATCGAGGCGCCGTCCGTCGGGCTGAGCCTGGCGCTCTGCGGGGCCATCCCGGACACGGCCATCGACACCGAGCCGGTCGCCCTCTTTGCCCTGGAGATCCTGCTCAAGCGCTACCCCCGGAGGCTGCAGGAGGCCTTCAAGCTGGCCTCGCCGCCGGCCTCCCCGGACGAGGCCCTCGACGCCGTGGGCCGCAAGCGCGGCTGCCTCAAGAGCGGCGGCGTGGTGGATCGCCACAAGGCCTCCGGCCACGTGCTGACGGCCTTTCGCTCCGGCACCCTCGGCCGCATCACCCTCGACGTGCCGCCGACCGAGCCCGAGCCCCTCCTGCTCCCGGAGGAGTGACGCGCGGTTCCACAAGGAAGACCCGGAGGCGCTCCAGCTCTTCCTCCAGGGCCCGATCGAAGGCGCGAGACCCGGGTTTTTTCCCCGCAAAACCCAGCTCTGCGTGGAGTTCTTCTCCCTCCCTCCGCAGGTTGGCCCAGCCGATGACCGCATCCCCCCAGCACAGCGGCAGCGCGTAGTACCCGAAGCGCCGCTGGCTCTCCGGCGTGTACGCCTCGAAGCGGTACGCCCACCCATGGAGCTGCTCGAAGCGCTGGCGATCCCACACCAGCGGGTCAAAGGGGGCCAGCAGGCGCACCTCCCGGGGGGCCTCCTCCAGGGCCGGTTCTCCATCGGGCCACAGGTACCGCACGCCGTCCAGCTCCAGGGACCGCAGCGGGGCGCGGCGGACAGCCTCCTGGAGCGCGACCTTGAGGTCAGGATTTCCATACACGCTGAGCCGGAGCAGGTACCGCAGGCTGACCTCCGGGAGAGGGGCGTACTGGCGGAGCAGCAGCGCCAGGATGCCGTCGGCTCGCGTCGCGAGGTCGAGGGGCTCTGGCTCCGGAGGAGCCATCCCGTACACCCGTACCCCCTTCTCGCGGCGCAGCACCCGCAGATCGCCGAGGAAATGGAGCAGCTCCAGGGCCCTGGTGGTGTCGCTCGATTTGCCTCCCCAGAAGTTGACCGAGGAGCTCCGTCCAAGCACCCCCTCGACGGCCCGCGGGTGAGCCTCGCCCAGCTCTTCCACCACCGCGCGAACCCTGGCGACCATCGGCGCGCTGGTCTTCCAGGCGGCGTGGGCCACCGCCCTGGGTCTCGGGTGCAGGAGCCTGCGGACGGCCCCGGTGACGAAGCCGTAGTTGTGGAGCCGCTCCTCGGCGCAATCGAGCTTGCTGTAGCGTCGCTCCAGCTCTCCGGCCCGGTACCCCTCCACGCGCTGCACCAGGATCAGATCCTGGGCGCGGGCGGGCGCCTGGATCGGATCCGCCTGCACGTAGCCCAGACGACGGAGCACCGCGGGCAGCGTGGCGCGGGGCCCCAGGGTCTGGTGAAACGCGTGACGACGGAGCTGTGCACGGGGCGAGAGGCGGACCATGAACGCCTCAGGTTAACCCTGGCCTGCGATCGCGCAATCCTCCGCGGATCGCCCGCTGCGCCAGTGGATCGCGGTCGCTCATGGGCGGTGCGTCAGGGGGTCGGTGGGGTGAGCCGGGCGAGCGATTCTGCCTCGATGGCCTGGGTGCGTACGAAGGCCGGGCGGGTCGAGAGGCGCTCGACGTAGGCGGCGATGGGGCCCTCCTTGGGCATCGCCCCGAACTGGATGCCGAAGCGAGCGATGGAACCGACCAGCACGTCGGCCGCCGAGAAGGTCGCGCCGAGCAGGAAGGGGCTGTCGCTCACCGCCTTGCTCAGGGTCTCCTCGGCCTGCGCATAGGACCCCCAGGCGACCGCGCTGGCGGGGGCGTTCCACTTGAAGAAGCGCTCCCCGAGCGCAGGCTCCATGATGGCGCTCGCGAAGAAGCACCACCGGAGGAACGCCGCTCGATCCGGGTGGTCGAGGGCCGGCGAGAGCGGGGTCGTGCGGTGCCGATCCGCCAGGTAGATCGCGATCGCCCCCAGCTCCGCCACCGGGATCCCCTCGTCGACGACGACCGGGACCTTGCCCATCGGGTTCCGCGCCAGAAAATCCGGCTCCTTGTGCCTTCCCGTGGTGATCAAGAACTCGTGCATCGTGTAAGGGACCCCCAGCTCCTCCAGGAGCCAGAGGGCCGCGAGGGAGCGCGTGTGAGGGGCAAAGTACAGTTCGAGGGAGCTCATCGCGGCGCACTGTACGACCTCCCCTCGCGGCAGCGCGAGCCCGTCGTCTTCCCGGGGTCGGTGGGCCGTTGCGCCGGGGGGCGGGGTGGGTTACTCCCCCTGCTGTTCGTAGGTTGCGTGGGCCTCGCCTCGTGGGGTCTCGCAGGGAAGCCGGTGCAAATCCGGCGCGGAGCCGCCGCTGTGACCGGGGACTCCCGGCCCATCATCCACTGGCCCTCGGGCTGGGAAGGGGGGCCCGGGGGGCCGATCCGGGAGCCAGAAGACCTGCCACGCCGCCGAAACCCCAACCCGCCGCGCGAGCTTCGCGGCCTGGAGGCCCCCGGTGCTGTCCCGCTTCGCCATCGCTGCTCTTGGCTCCCTCGTCCTGTCCGCCCTCGCCTGTGGCGACGGCTCCGAGCCCCTCGACCCTCCCGCTTCCCTGGAGGGCGATGTCAAAAAAGACCCTGGCCCATCCCCGGAAGCGAGCCCGTTTGCCGTGGAGGTGGTGCGGTTCTCGCCGGGGCCCGGGGCGACCTTCGGCCAGGACCGGATGCCCGGGGTGGTGCTGGGGCCACCGGAGGGAGGGGGCGACGGGCAGGGAGGGCTGGACGTGGTGTCGCTGGGGGTGGGGGGCGAGATCGTGCTGCGCCTGGGGGTGGACGCGGTGGATGGCCCCGGGGCCGACCTGGTGATCTTCGAGAACCCGTTTCTGTATGGAGCTTCCGGAGATCAGGTGTGGAAGGAGCCGGGGGAGGTGAGCGTGAGCGAGGACGGGGAGCGGTGGGCGACGTTCCCGTGTGAACCGTCGGATCTGGAGGGGACGCACTGCGCGGGGTGGAGGCCGGTGTACAGCAGCACCGAGAGCGGGATCGACGCGCTGAGCGAGGAGGCCGGGGGGGACAGGCTGGATCTGGCGGTGGTGGGGGTGAAGCGTGCGCGTTACGTGAAGATCGTGGACCGGACAAAGGCGGTGGCGCCGCCCAGCGCGGGCTTCGATCTGGACGCGGTGGCGGTGCTGCACCGCGCTCCATGAGGCGGGGGCTGCGGGCGGTGGCGGTGGTGGCGCTGGCGTCGCTGCAGGGGCGCGCCGAGGAGGTGGTGGTGCAGGCCAACCCGGCGGCGAGGCGAGGGCTCACGCGGGACGACTCGGTGGCGGGGACCGTGGTGAGCGGGGCGCCGCTGCGGGCTCCAGGGGCGGAGGCGGCGGACGTGCTGCGCGGGCTCCCCGGGGTGACGGTGGTGGACACCGGTGGGTTCGGGGCGCTGGCGACGGCGAGCCTGCGGGGGGCGACCTCGGCCCAGACGCCGGTGTACCTGGCGGGGGTCCGGATCAACGACGACGTGGGGGGCACCGCCGATCTGTCCACGGTGCCGCTGTGGCTCGTCGATCGGGTCGAGGTGTACCGCGGTCACGCCCCGATGCAGGCCGATCGCCTCTCCATCGGCGGCGCGATCTTCTTCGATCCGCGGCGCACCGTGCGGCCTGGCGCCTCGGCGTCGCTCTCCGCCGGTAGCTTCGGGCTGCGGTCCGCGCGGGTCGGCGCGGCGCTGGGGTCCGGCGGGGACACGGCGGGCTGGGGGGCGCTGGCGTCCCTCGCGGCGCAGCGGGCCACCAACGATTTCTCCTACCGGGACGACCGGGGCACGCGCTTCGATGCAGGGGATGACCGGCTGGTCCGGCGCCGCAACGCGGACGTGGAGGGCCGCGAGCTCTGGCTCCTGGGCCACGCGCGCCTCGACCGGGCCTCTCGCCTCACGGCGCTGGCCCATGCGATGCAGCGACAGCAGGGGGTCCCGGGGCTCGCCCTGGTGCCCACCCGCGCCGCCCGGGCCTCGCTGGATCGCCTGCTGATGGCGGTCCGTGGCGAGCATCGTTGCCCCGAGGATCGCTGCGAGCTGGGCCTCACCACCTCCTTTCTCCGCAGCGATACCGCCCTCGATGACCCGCTCCAGGAGCTCGCCCTCGGCGGCCGCTCCCTCCGCACCCGGGCCACCCGGGCCGAGCAATCGGCGCTGCTGCAGGCCGAGCTTTCCCCCCGGTTTACCGTGCGCAGCGGGGTCGATCTGGCCGTCGAGCGCCTGGCCCTGGACGACGAGCAGCGCCAGGACCGGGGCTCCCGCCGCTTCGCGCGCGGGGCCCTGGCTGGTGTATGGAAGCTCCATGATGCCCTGGAGGTGACGGCGCTGGGGGCGCTGGAGTGCAACGGGGTGAAGGAGGGGGCGCTGTGCGACGTGCCGGTGGAGGGGGGGAGGCTGGGGGGGCGCTGGCGCGCGGGGGGGCTGGAGCTGCTGGTGAACGGCGGGCGCTACGGGAGAGCGCCGACGCTGGGGGAGCAGCGCGGGGTCTCGGCGACGGTGCGAGGCAACCCGGGGCTGGAGCCGGAGCGGGGGCTGGTGGTGGACGGCGGGGGGCGGCTGTCGGGGCGGGCGGCGGGGGTGCCCTGGGCCGCGGAGCTGTTCGTGTTCTCCCAGTGGATCGACGGGCTGATCACGTACCAGCGCTCGTCGCTGGGGTACCTGCGTCCGTTCAACGTGGGGCAGACGCGGACGAGGGGGTTGGAGGCGGCGGCGCGGGCGCTGCCGCTGCGGTGGCTGCTGGCGGAGGTCGCGGTGACGGCGCTGGACCCCCGGGACACGGGGGGGCGCGGGGCCCGGGCCAACGACATCCTGCCGTTCCGGTCGAGGCTCCAGGTAACCCCGGCGCTGGGGGTACGGCTGGAGCGGCGCGGGTGGGTTGAGGAGGTGTCGCTGGAGGGGCGCTACGTGCACCAGAGCAGCCGCTACGCCGATGCCTCCGGGGTGGTGGTGCTGCCGGCCCAGGGGGGGCTGGACCTGGACCTCGCCGTCGCCGCCTGGCACCGGCGTTTGCTGGCGCGGGGGCGGGTGGTCAACGTGCTCGATCAGGTGCGCAGCGACGTGGTGGGGTTCCCCCTGCCGGGTCGCTCTTTTTCTGCCTCCCTGGAGCTGGCATGGCCCTGAATTGTTCTCGTATTGTTCTGGCCGCGGTCCTCCTTGCAGGGTGCGATGTCCCCGAGCCAGCGCCGCCCACCGGGGGGGTCCAGCTCCCGGGGGATGCCTGCGGCCGCGGGCTCGTGGTGGTGGGCTCGAACTACAGCGCCTCCAGCGTGGCGCTCCTGGATCACGAGGGCGTGGTGCGCTCCTCCTCGGTGCTCTCCAGCGGTTCCCTGGGCTCCGGGATCAGCCTGCCGCTCTCCGGCGACGTGACCCCGGCCTCCGCGCCCACCGGTTCCGGTGAGATCGTGCTGATCGATCGGTTCCCCAACGCGGTGCTGACCTGGCTTGAGCCGGGCACAGGCGCCGTACGTGCCCAGCTCTCGGTCGCCACCGGCTTCGCCTCCAACCCCCAGGATTACCTGGAAATCTCCTCTTCCAGGGCCTACGTCTCGCGGCTCAACAGCGCGCCCTCCCCGGGCCTTTCGCCCTTCGACGGCGGCGGTGACCTCCTCCTCCTCGACCCTCGCGCCCCCGCCATCACCGGGCGCATCGCCTTCGAGGCGCCGGCCCCCTACCAGCCTCGCCCGGCCCGGTTGCTGCAGGTCGGCGCCGCCGTCTGGGTCCCCCTGCTTCGCATGAACGCCGCCTTCACCGCCGCCCTCGACGGCCAGATCGTCGCCGTGGACACCGCGACCGACGCGCCGCGCTGGAGTATGGAGATTCCGGGCATGGCCAACTGCGGCACGATGGCCCGATCCCCCGGCGGGTCGCGGGTCGCGCTGTCGTGCTCCGGGGTGTTCGCGGAGGGGCCCGGGGCCCAGCTGGGCCGGAGCGGGGTGGTGGTGCTGGACGCGGGGCAGGAGCCTCCGGTCGAGGTGCTACGGTTGAGCGGGGCCGCGCTGGGGGCGCCCCCGTCCTACGCGAGCGCGGCGTTTCCGGGGGAAGATCGGCTGCTGGTCCCGCTGTATGGAGATGCAGAACAAGGGGTGCCTGATCGGGTGGTGGAGGTGCGCCTCCCCGGGGGGGAGGTGGCGCCGGTGTACGAGGGGAAGCGCGCCTTTGTGCTGGGGGACGTGCGGTGCCGGGCGCCCTGCTCGCCGTGGTGCTTCGTGGCGGACGGGGCGGAGGAGAGCCCGGGGGTGCAGCGGCTGACGCCGGGCCCCCCGGGCTGGACGTCGGAGCGCATCGAGGTGGCGCCGTCGCTGGGGTTGCCCCCGCGAAGCCTCGGGGTGTTCTGAGGGGCGACGCGGTGGTGTCCGGAATCACCGGGCAGAGGGGGGATGCGGGGGGGCGGTGGTCATGCTTGAACGGGGCCAGCGCGGAGGCGCCCCTGTCGCCCTGCAGGAGAAGAGTTCCATGCCGCTTCGTTTCGAGAACAGCTACGCCCGTCTGCCCGAACGTTTCTTTGCGCCCGTCGCCCCGACCCGGGTCAAGGCGCCAGGCTGGCTGGCGGTCAACGAGGGGCTCGGGGAGGTGCTGGGGCTGACGCCGGAGGAGCTACGCTCCGGAGAGCTGCTGGAGGCGCTGGCGGGGAACCGCACGCTGGAGGGGGCCGAGCCCATCGCGCTGGCCTACGCAGGGCACCAGTTCGGCGGGTTCTCGCCGCGGCTCGGCGACGGGCGGGCGATCCTGCTGGGGGAGGTGGTGGGCCGGGATGGGGTGCGGCGGGACGTGCAGCTCAAGGGGTCCGGGCCGACGCCCTTCTCGCGGGGAGGGGACGGGCGCGCCGCGCTGGGGCCGGTGCTCCGGGAATTCCTGGTGAGCGAGGCGATGGCGGCGCTCGGGGTGCCGACCACGCGGTCGCTGGCCGCGGTCTCTACCGGGGAGCCGGTCTTCCGGGAGACGCCGCTCCCGGAGTACTTCGCGGGACAGGACGACGGCGAGGCGATCGCCGCGCTCGTATCGTACGCCCTCGCGCGCCACTACCCGGAGCGCAAGGGCCAGGAGCAGGCCCCGCTGGCGCTGCTGGACGCGGTGATGGAGGCCCAGGTCGCCCTGGTCGCGCGGTGGCTCGGCCTGGGCTTCGTGCACGGCGTGATGAACACGGACAACTGCTCGATCTCCGGCGAGACCCTCGACTACGGACCCTGCGCGTTTCTCGACACCTACGACCCCTCCCGCACCTTCAGCTCCATCGACCGGCAGGGGCGCTACGCCTTCGCCAACCAGCCGCGCATCCTGCTCTGGAACCTGGCCCGCCTGGCGGAGGCGCTGATCCCGCTCCTCGACGGGGAGCAGAAGGACATCGTGGCCCGGCTGGAGGCCCGGCTGGAGCGCTTCGGTCCCCTCTTCGAGCGGGCCTACGGGGAGGTGCTGCGGGCCAAGATCGGGCTGGTGGAGGAGCGCCCCGGGGACACGGACCTGGCCCGCGCGCTCCTCGACCAGATGGCCACCGATCGGGTCGACCACACCCTCGCCTTCCATCGCCTGAACCGCCTCGCCGCCGGCCAGCCCGACCAGCTCTCCCCTCTGTTCCAGGATCAGGAGCGGATCCTTACCTGGATTCGCTCCTGGCGCGCGCGCTTCGACGGCGAACCACGAGCCCAGGCGCTCGCCGCCCTCACCCGCTCCAACCCGGTCTTTCTCCCCAGGAACCACCGCATCGAGGAGGTCATCGCGGCCGCCACCCAGGGGGACCTGTCCCTCTTTGCGCGGCTCCGCTCCGTCCTCGCGCGGCCCTTCGAGGAGCAGCCCGAGCACGCGGAGCTGCAAGACCCCCCCGGCGAGGAGCAATGGCGCTATCGCACCTTCTGCGGAACCTGAACCCCCTCTCCCTCACCGTATCCGCTGCTTTTTGCTACACCCTATCCGGAGAGATTGAACGAAAAATACCCGGCAACAGGCCCTCCCCGCGAGGCTAGAATCCGTTCATGACAATCCACGCGGCCAGCGTGCTCATGGTCAACGGGGTAGGACAGGGTATTTCCGACCTTCGCGCGAAGCTCGGGGGTCGAGCGCCGGCGTTGCTGCTGGCGTTTGCGTCACCGAGGGAGCCGCTGGCGGGGGTGCTCTCGTCGCTGCAGGGGGCCTTCCCGGGGGCGGTGGTGGTGGGGTCGACGACGGCGGGGGAGTTCTCGGAGGAAGGGGAGCGCAAGGGGGCGGTGAGCGTGCTGGCGCTGGCGGGGGAGATCGAGGCGCAAGCGGGGCTGGGTCGGGGGCTTCGTGGAGACATGGAGGGGGCGGTGGCGCAGGCCCTGGCGTCGCTCAGCGGGTCGTCGAGGCTGCCGCACCAAACCGCGCTGCTGCTCTTCGACGCGCTGGCAGGCCGCGGGGAGGAGCTGTCGTTGCTGACCTCGGCGCTGCTGGGGGAGGGGGTGCGGATCGTGGGCGGGGCCGCCGGGGATGACCTGCAGATGCGGGAGACCAGCGTCGGTGTCGGGGGCGAGGTGGCGACGGATGCAGCGGTGGTGGTGCTGCTGAGCACGGCGAAGCCGCTGGGGCTCGGGGTTCACCACGGGCATGTCCCGCTCTCGCCGCCGCTCCGGGTGACCCGGGCGGAGGGGGCGCGGCTTCACGAGGTGGAGGGGCGGCCCGCCTGGGAGGTGTGGCTCGAGCACACCCGCGCCGCCGCGGCCGCCCAGGGCATCGAGGTGGAGCGCCTGTCGCCGGGCGAGGAAGGGGGGTTCCTGCTGCGCTTCGAGGCGGGGCTGGCGGCCGGTTCGTCCTTCAAGATCCGGGCGCCGCTCCGCCGCTTCGAGGACGGCTCGCTGCTCTTTGCCTCGGAGGTGCCGGAGGGGTCCTTCGTGCGGATCACCCAGAGTTCACCGTCGCAGCAGATCGCCAGCGCCCGGGAGGCGGCGCGCAAGGCCCGGGCAGACCTGGGGGGGCCTGCGCCGGCGGGCGCCGTGGTCTTTGACTGCATCTGTCGAAACCTGATCCTGGGGGAGCAGTTCCAGGAGGCGGTCACGGCGATGCAGCAGGAGCTGGGAGGGTGCCCGCTGGCGGGCTTCGAGACCTACGGCGAGATCGCGATGGGCCAGGGGGAGATGAGCGGCTTCCACAACACCACCAGCGTCGTGCTGGCCTTCCCCGGGTGAACGAGCATGGATCCAGGGTCGAACCAGGTCAACCGGCAGCGCCTGATCGAGATGCTTGCCTCGTCCGTGGGCAACGAGAAGAGCCAGTCGCTGGTGGAGGAGGCGCTGGCGGCGCTGGGGCACCCGAAGGACGCGCTGATCCCGGTGCCGGTGGCGCAGCGAGCGCTGGCGCGGATCGCTGGCGGGGGCGGCCTGGTGGGCACGGCGGCGCGGCTGGCGTCGGCGCGCCTCAGCGTCCCGCCGCCGTCGCGCCCCACGTCCCTGCCGCCACCGATCGACGTCGTCGGGGCCCTCGCCTCGGCCCTCGGGTCCGAGCGGGCTCGTGAGCTCGTCGGCGCGGCCTGCAAGCGCCTCTCCCTTGACCCCGCGAAGCTGGCGCGGGAGCAGGCGCTGCGGGTGCTCGAGGTGCTGAGCGCCGAGCCCGGGTTGCCCGGCGTCTCGGCCCGTTTTGTCCGGGCTCGCTTGCTGCTACCCGGGTGAGCATGTCCTCGGAAGCCGGCCCGCACCCGGAAGATCGGGTCTTTTTCTCCGCCGAGGCGCTCCCCACCCTGCGGGAAGCGACCTCGGATCTGTCCTGGCTGCTGGGCCGCTCCTACGCCGTCGAGAGCGCCCTGCGGCTGGTGGGGGATCGGTTCCAGCTCCACGCGCGCCAGCGGCTGGCGGTGCGGCGCTGCGCCTGCGCTGCGGAGGCCGCCGCGCTCCGCCGCGCGCGGCGCGCCGGCAGGGGGGAGGCACAGGGGCAGGCGCTGTGGATCGACGGCTTCAACCTGCTCATCACCCTGGCTACAGCGCAGCGCGGGGGGCTGATCCTGGTGGGGCGCGATGGCGTGATCCGGGACATCGCCAGCAGCCACCGGCTGGTGCTGCGCAGCGCCGAGATGCTCGCCCCCATCGCGGAGCTGCTGGCGGAGGCGCCGCCGGCGGAGGTTCACTGGATCCTGGACAGGCCGGTCTCGAACAGCGACCGCGTGGGCCAGATGCTGGAGGAGTTCGCGAGGGAGCGGGGGCTCCCCTGGTCGTACCGCCTCGACTACAACCCGGATCTGTTCCTGATGCAGCAGGGCGGGCTGGTGGTCTCCTCGGACGCGCTCATCCTGGACGGCGACGTGCGGTGGGTGGACCTGCTCTCGCCGCTGGTCGAGCGCACGGCAGGGGCCTGGCGGGTCGAGCTCTGACGCGCGGCCCCGGCGGGGTGGTGCGAGGGCGAACCGGTGATAAGCTCTGGACCCATGCTCGCCTGCCCCCGCTGCCGTTCGGCTCTTTTTTCCGGTCAAGCTGCGCAGATTTCCATGGAGGCCTGCGGCCACTGCGGGGGGGTGTGGCTCCGCAAGGGGCACGACGAGCGGGTGCTGAAGGCGCTGCCTCCCGAGGCGATGCGCATCGCTCGCGCGGCGTCGATGCTGGGTCCCGCGCCCCGGGACACCAGCCCTCCGGTCCCCTGCCCGGTGTGCGCCCGGGTGATGGAGCGCCGCAAGGCTGCGCCCTCGGACGTGGACATCGACGTGTGCGCGGAGCACGGCTCCTGGTTCGATCACGGCGAGCTTGAGCTGATCGCGAAGGCGCTCCAGGGCGGGCCCCGGGCTGCCGCGCCGCAGGGGCCACCGCCCGGGTACGCGCTGCCGGGGGGCGGCGCCACGCCGCTGCGTGGGGGCGTGGGGGCCGGGGTCGCGGTGGGGGCCGTGGCGGGTGCCGCCGCCGCGGGGTTGCTCGCGCAGCAGCAGATGCAGCAGATGCAGCAGATGCAGCAGAACATGCAGCAGGTGCAGCAAGGGCAGCAGGCCAGCTGGGAGGGGGCCGCGGACGTGGTGGAGGGGGTGCTGGAAGGGGCAGACGTGGTGGAGCTTGCGGCGGACGGGGCCCAGGCGCTGGGAGGGCTGGCGGGGGAGGCAGGCTCCGCGCTGGCCGAGGCCGGGGCGGCGGAGGCGCTGGGGGCGGCGGCCGAGGCCGCAGGCTCCCTGGCGGAGGGGGCCGGGGAGATCATCGGCGGGATCTTCTCGCTGATCGGCGGGCTCTTCGAGGGGCTCTAGCGAGGGGCGGGGAAGCAGGCCCGCTCGTCGAGGATCGGCAGGCAGCAGTCAAGCTGACCCGAGGTGCCTTCGGAGAAGAGCTGGCAGCGAGAGCCGGCGGAGCAGGAGACGCAGCGTGGGTCCTGGCGAGGGGGGGCCCCGCAGCGCTGGAGGCAGCCGTCCTCCTTGCAGGCGGCGGCGCAGCGCTGGAAGCCGAGGAAGGAAGAGTTGCGGTCGAGCTGACGCTGGACCCACCGGGCGTCGGCGCTGCTGCGGGAGGCGAGCTCCTGGTGCTCGTCGACGGACGCGGCGGGGGAGGGCCGGGAGGGGGGAAGGGGAGGGGCCTCCGAGCAGGAGCTGAGAGCGGCGAGGAGGAGGCCCCTGACGAAGCGCATCAGTCCTTGGTGCTACCGCGGGCGAAGATGCTGGCGACGTAGTTGAGGACGTCGGTGGCGCTGACCTCGTTGTAGCCGAAGTACTTGATGAGGCGCGACTTGATGACGTCGATCTTCTCCTGGGTTTCGCGGTCGACGACGCTGCTGACCAGGGTCTTGAGCTTGATCGAGTCTTTCTGGTCCTCGAAGAGCTTGAGCTCGAGGGCGCGGCGGAGG